>CAIOUK010000218.1 GCA_903861445.1 uncultured Verrucomicrobia subdivision 3 bacterium | reverse complement strand
GGGCCTGCCGCGGTTCACCGGCGGCGCGGTGGGCTTCATCGGCTATGAATTCATCCACGATGTCGAACCCAGCGTGCCGCGTCCGCAACATGACGAGTTGAAAACGCCGGTGATGTATTTTCTCGTCGCCGACCAACTTCTGATTTTCGACCGCGTGCAGCAGACCATCACGATTCTGGTCAACGCGATTCTCGATGACGCGGAATCACCCGCCGAAGCTTACGAAAATGCCACCGGCGAAATTGACCGGCTCGTCTCGTTGCTCGAACAGCCAAGCGAACATACCGCCGTCGGGGTGACGAAAGAAGTGCCGCCCGTCGAATTTGTTTCCAACCAGACGAAGGAAAAGTTTTTCGCCAACGTCGAGGCGTCCAAGAAATTTATCACGGCGGGCGACATCATCCAGGTCGTCGGCTCGCAACGGTTTTCCGCGCCGGTCACGGCGTCGCCGCTGGATATTTATCGCGCGGTGCGCAACGTGAATCCCTCGCCGTATTTGTTTTTGCTGGAGCTGGACGGCTTTGCGCTCGTCGGTGCTTCACCGGAACTGCATGTCCGTTGCGAAGAAGGCAAAGTGGAAATCCGTCCCATCGCCGGCACGCGTCGGCGCGGCAAGAACGAAACCGAAGATGCCGCGCTGGAAAAAGAACTGCTCGCCGACCCGAAAGAACGTGCCGAGCACGTCATGCTCGTGGACCTCGCGCGTAACGACATCGGGCGCGTGTGTGATTTCGGCAGCGTGCAGGTGAAGGATTTGATGTTCATCGAACGTTACAGCCACGTCATGCACATCGTTTCGCAGGTGGAAGGCAAAATTTCCGCCGGCAAGTCGAATTACGATTTGATGCGCGCGACGTTTCCGGCCGGCACGGTCAGCGGCGCGCCAAAAATTCGCGCGATGCAGATCATTTCCGAACTGGAACAGACCACGCGCGGCACTTACGCCGGTGCCGTCGGCTATTTTTCCTTCAACGGCAACCTCGACACCTGCATCACGATTCGCACCGCGCTCATCAAGGACGGCAAGGCCTATGTCCAAGCTGGCGGCGGCTGGGTAAATGATTCCACGCCCGAAGGTGAGTTTCAGGAAACCGTCAATAAATCCATGGCCATGCGGAAGGCGATTGCGATGGCGGAAGGTTTTGCCAAAGCGTGAAGTGGTTAGGCTAGTTTTCGCGGCTGGCCGCAGGTGGCGGGTTGGCAGTCCGCTTGAACCGGGTTTCAATCAACCAGAACACCGTGCCGGCAATGATTGAAAGAATCACAAACCAGCCCCAATCCGGGATGCCAGTGATGTCCGGCAGACGAATCTTGCCAAGCGCGGCGACCTTTTGGATGTGCGCCTCCACCCAGGTGAAACTCAGCGCGTAGAAAACACCGCCGACGAGCATCCCCACGAAACCAACGATTGCGTGCAGGCTCCCGGTGGCCATCGCCGCCACGCCGGTGCCGGGGCAATAGCCGTAAAGCACCATGCCGATACCAAACAACGCCGCGCCCATCACCACGCCGAGCATATTCGCGGGCTTGATGTGATATTGCGCGTGGCCGGTGTTTTTCAGCAACAGCACGCCGATGCCGCCGACGATGATGGCGGTGAACATGATTTTGAGCACGGTGAAATCTTTGAACCGAAACTGGTTCACGATCACGTTGTAGTTGGCCACGCCGCCGCGATGCAGCAACACACCGAAGATGATACCCATGGGAATGGCCAGCCAGCGCGCGGTTTCAGCCGAGACAGGGAAATTCATAAATTAGTAAAAATGAGGTTGGTTTACTTGGTTGAGCCCGACGGTTTGCGGAAAAGAACCAGCGCCGTCACGATGCCGGAGGCAAACATCGTCAGGAAAAAAGTCCAGCTGCTCAACGCCAACTGGAGCGAACCACTGATGCCGTGTCCGCTGGTGCAACCGCCGGCCATGCGGGCACCGAACATGATGATGACGCCACCGAGGAAGGCCGCCACGAACCGCTTCGCCGGCGAACCGCCGAATTGCTGCGACCATGTGGCTGGAACTTTTTCCAGTCGAAAGGTGCGGCTGACCAGCACGCTCAGCAGACTGCCGAGAAAGGTGCCGATGAGAAACAGCAGCCCGCCGTTCCACTGGAGCGGGTTCTTGGCCCAATAGGCGTTGTTCGCCACGCCCGCGCTGCCGATCACCGGCAGGGCGCAAACACTGGAGGCCGACGACAAGGCTGTGGAAATACCCAGCGGTTCGTCCAGAATGCCGAACGCGACCCAGCTCAGGAGGCCGAGACCGAGACCGACGAGATAGGGATTCCAGCGGGCTTTCGCCTCAGCGCGGTTGCCAGTGTCACCTGGCGCAGTTTTACAGTTAGTTTTTTTCATAAAAATATTTGCCGGCCAAAGTGGACACCAAAAGACTAACGGCCATTCACGATTTTTTCGGCCCGGCCATAGGAACCAAGGTTGAAAACATTGGCGTAACCCATGCCATTCAATTTATTTTTCGCCAGGCCGCTGCGCATCCCGCTCGCACAATGCAGCAGGAGAACCTGATTTTTGTCCTTCACGCGTTCCGGCACGGTGGTTGTAATATCATCGAGCGGAATGTTGATAGCGTTGGTCAGGTGGCCGGCGGTGAACTCGCCGGGACTGCGCACATCAATCACGAGCGCGCCATTTTTCAGATATGCCCGCGCGTTCTGGACGGAAATCTGCCCAGCACCTTTTATCATCATAACCGCCACAAACACCACTGTCACCGCCAATAGCAAAGGCCAATTCATAAGTTTAAGATTTTGAAATTTCCACCTCTGGCTTGCGTTCGTTCGCCATAAAATACAGTAGCGGCACCAGCACTGGCGCGGTGAACATGGAAATTAAACTCCCGGCCATCAGCGCGATCGCCAGCCCTTGAAAAATCGGGTCGGTCAAAATCACCGTTGCCCCCGCCACCACCGCCAGCGCGGTGAGCATGATGGGTCGGAACCGGATCGTGCCCGCCTCAATCACCGCCTCGGCCAGCGGATGACCTTCGGCCAAACGCATTTCGATGAAGTCCACGAGGATGATGGAATTGCGAACCACAATGCCCCCGCCCGCCATGAAACCGATCATGGAGGTCGCGGTGAAAAAGGCGTGCAATAAACCATGCGCCGGCAGCACGCCGATGAGCGAAAACGGAATCACCACCATCACAATCGTCGGCGTGAGAAACGACTTGAACCAGCCGACCATCAACACGTAAATCAGCACCAGCACGGCGGCGAACGCCAGGCCCAAATCACGGAACACTTCGATGGTGATGTGCCATTCGCCGTCCCATTTCATCGCGGGTTGCTGGTCGCTGAACGGCAGCACGGCGTTGTAAATTTTCAACGGCGAACCGTCGCCACCGAATTCGCGCGTGTCGAGTTTCGCCAGTGCGCCATTCATTTTCAAAATGGCATACACCGGGCTTTCCACCACGCCTGCCACGTCGCCGATGACGTAAGTGACCGGCATGAGATTTTTGTGATAAATGCTTTTGTCAGTGATGGTCTGCTTCACCGTCACCAACTCGCGCAGCGGCACAAGCGGCGAACCTTGCGGTTGGCCACCATTGGCAATCAAACCAGGTTCGGGCAAGGCATTGGCGTCGCCGGAACGCACCCGCAGCGCGAGCAATTCTTCCGGGTTGCTCCGGCTCGCGAGCGGCAGTTGCAGGACGATATTCACGTCCTCCTTTTCGCGCGGGACATGGAGCAAATCCACGGACTCGCCGCCCACGGCGATTTTGAGCGTTTGCGAAATCGTCTCGGCGCTTATGCCATGCAACGCGGCCTTTTCCTTATCAATTACGAATTCAACTTTCGGCTGGTCAGCTTCGATATACCAATCCGTGTCCACGACGCCGGGCGTGCTGTGAAAAATATCAATCACCTTTTGCGCCATCTTCAATCGGTTTTCTTCGGTCGGCCCGTAAATTTCAGCGACCAAAGTTTGCAACACTGGCGGGCCGGGCGGCACTTCGGCTACGGCGACGCGTGCGCCGAATTTCGCGGCGATCTCCGCCACGCGCGGACGCACGCGTTTGGCGATGTCGTGGCTCTGCGCCTGGCGTTCGCTTTTCGGCACGAGGTTGATTTGCAAATCCGCCACGTTCGCGCCGCGCCGCATGAAGTAGTGGCGCACGAGCCCGTTGAAATTGAACGGCGACGCCACGCCCGCATAAATTTCGTAATCCGTCACTTCCGGTTCCGTGCGGACTGTGGCGGCAATTTCGCGCGCGGCCTGCGCGGTGCGTTCGAGCGAACTGCCTTCTGGCATGTTCAGGATGATTTGGAATTCACTTTTGTTGTCGAACGGCAGCATTTTCACCTTCACCCAACCGGCATAAACCAGCGCCATCGAAACGAGCAGCAGCACGACCAGCGCGGCGAGAAATTGATAACGCCGTTTCGCGCTGGCAATCAGCGGCGCCATCAGTCCGCGATACATCCGGCCAAAGAAATTTTCGCTGGCTGATTCGTGATCCGGCGCAGGGTTATCGGCTGAATGGATTTTCTTCCGCCATTGCAAAATGCGGATGGCCGCCCACGGCGTGACAATGAACGAAATCGCCAGCGAGAAAAACATCGCCGCGCTTGCGCCAATCGGAATTGGCCGCATGTATGGCCCCATCAGCCCGCCGACAAACGCCATCGGCAGCACGGCGGCAATTACCGCGAAGGTCGCGAGAATCGTCGGGTTGCCCACTTCGCCGACGGCTTCAATGGCAATGGTGGCGCGGCTGCGACCCTGGTTTTGCGGCAGATGAAAATGCCGCACGATGTTTTCAACGACGACAATCGCGTCATCCACTAAAATGCCGATGGAGAAAATGAGCGCGAACAGCGTGATGCGATTCAAGGTGAAACCGTAGAGATAAAAAATGAGCAGCGTCAGCGCGAGCGTCGCGGGAATCGCCAGCAGCACGATGATGGATTCACGCCAGCCCAGCACGATTAAAATCAAGAATGACACGCTCACCACTGCAAGGAGCATGTGCCAGAGCAATTCGTTGGATTTGTCCTCTGCCGTCACGCCATAGTTGCGTGTGACGCTGACTTGGACATCCGCCGGGATGATATAACCCTTGAGCGTATCCACTTTTTTCAAAACCTGCCGGGCAACGGAAATGGCATTCGCGCCGGGCCGCTTGGCGATGGAGATGGTCACGGCAGGTTCATCGGCAGAAACTTTATTCGCCGCGCCGGAACCGAAGAACACATATTGGCTCGGTTCTTCCGCGCCGTCTTTGATGTCCGCCACGTCGCGCAAATAAACCGGCTTGCCGGCATACGCCCCCACCACCACGTTGCCAACATCATCGGCGGTTTGCAAAAAAGCGCCGGTTTCCACGATGATTTCATGGTTGTCGCTGGTGAGGTTGCCGGCGGAATACTGCTTGTTCGCCTGTTGCAGCATCGGCACCAGACCGGCAGGCGAGAGATTGCGTGACGCCAACCGCACCGGGTCGAGCAACACACGCACTTGCCTTTGCGCGCCGCCGACGATGGTCGTTTCCGCAACCATCGGCACCTGCTTGATCGAATCATCCACTTGCGCGGCCAGCCGCCGCAAGGTGAGGTGATCGTAATGCGGACTGTGAAGCGTCAGCGCCAGAATCGGCACGTCGTCAATCGTCCGCGCCTTGATGAGCGGCGTGGAAACACCGTGGGGAATCTTGTCGAAATTCTGTTGCAACTTCTGGTTCAGCTTCACCAGGCTGCTTTCCATGTTCTCACCAACCTTGAACCGCACGATGACCGTTGACTGGCTCTCGCTTGAAGTGGAGTAGATGTATTCCACGCCGGGAATTTCCCAGAGCAGCTTTTCCATCGGGCGCGTGGCGCGCTCTTCGACTTCCTTCGCATGGAATCCTGGCATGGACACCAGCACATCCACCATCGGCACTTTGATTTGCGGTTCTTCCTCGCGAGGCAGCATCACGACGGCAAACACGCCGAGCAGCAGCGACGCAACGACGATGAGCAGCGTCAGCTTGGAATCAATGAATGACTGCGCAATGCGGCCAGCGATGCCCAAATGCGCGCCGGATGAATTTTTGTCGCTGGCTTTCACGGTTTGATCGTCACAGGTTGTCCATCAACCAAGCCCGAAGCATTTTCGGTAACGACCAGCTCGCCGGAATTGAGTCCCGAAACCAATTCCACTTCGTCACCAACGCGGCTGCCGGTTTTAACGAGCCGCATTTGCGCGTGATTGCCAACGACCACAAAAACCAATTCCATTTGTCCGCGCTGAATCACGGCGGCAGCGGGAATTCGAATCGCGCTCGCTTCGCCCACCGGAACCAAGACGCGCCCGAACTGCCCGGAGCGCAGACCTGTCGCGCCGGGCAAATCCAATTTCACCAGATAGGTTCGGCTGTTCGAATCAGCCGTCGGCGACATTTCAGCCACAGTGCCCTCAATCTCACTGGTGACGGCGGCGATGCGCACGGCCAGTTTGTCGCCGAGTTTCACATTACCGATCAGCGCTTCCGGCACGTCCGCTTCGAGGCGCAGCGTGTCGGGATTTTCCATTTGCAGCAGCGGTTTGTTGGGCGTGGTCGGATCGCCCACCAGGTCGCCCACGTCGGCCAGCTTGCGCGTGATGACGCCGTCAAACGGCGCGTTGATTTTGGTGTAGCCAAGCATCGTCTCCGCCTGCTTCAGGGCGGCATCGGCGACGCGGAATTTTGATTGCGCGGCATCAAATTCCGACGGGGACAGAATTTTTTGACCCAGCAACGAAGTGGCGCGCTGCAAATCGCTTTCGGCCTGCTGGCGGATGGCCACCGCTTGATCGAGTTGGGCCTGGATTTCCCGCGCATCAATGGTGGCCAGCAGTTCGCCGCGCTTCACTAACTGGCCGGGGACGACCAGCATCTGCTCGATGCGTCCGCTGACCTTGGCCCCGATGACCGCGCTCAATTTCGGGCGCACCGTGCCCACGACCTCCTCGGTGGCCGCGCGCGACTTGCGCTCGACGGTCTGGACGTGGACAGCAGCGGAGGACCGTTCCGTCTGAGTTTGTTCCTGGGCCTTGTTACAACCGGAGAAAAACGGAATCGCCGCGGCGAGGGTGGAAAGCAGAAAACGTTTCATGGAAATGCAACTTTGTCACGAACCGCACGCGCTGTCAGACTTTTTCTCGTTGCCGCAGCAGGCGCCGCCGACGCCGAACTTTTTCAAAATCATTTCCAGCGGGCAGAAATTCGTGAACGACGATTGCAGCAGGTTGAAGCCGACGAACGCCGTGAACCAGAGCCAGTTCGGGCTGTGATAATACGCCAGCAGCAGGCTGGCGAGGATGAACGTGCCGGCGAACCGGCGGATGAGGAGGTGTCTTTTCATGGCGGCAGATTATTATATTGAGCAAATTAAAAGATGGTGTTATAATCATATAACCATATAGTTATATGTCAAACAAAAAGAAATCGCGTCCGTTGACCGACGGGGAGCTGGCTGGGGTGGCTCGGCATTTTAAGCTGCTGGGCGAGCCCATGCGGCTGAAGATTTTGCAAGCTCTCTGCCGCGCGCCGCGCACGGTGACGGACATCGTCGCCGCCACCGGCGCGACGCAGGCGAATGTCTCCAAGCATCTCGCGCTGCTGGCGGCGGCGGGCATCCTCACGCGCCAGAAGGACGGCCAGTGCGTCTATTATGGCATGAAAGATCCGCTGACCCTGAAACTGTGCGAGCTGGTTCACGACCAACTGGCCGGTTGACTATGAGCGCCGAAGCCGCAAAATCCCCGCCGAAAGATTCCGCCGCCTGTGAGCGTTGTGGCAGTTTTGAGGTTTTGGAAGTCGCCGGAAGTTTTCTCTGTGCCGACTGCATCGCGCTGGCCGGCTGTGGTTGTGCCGGTCACAGCGGCGGCGAGGATTAAATAAGTTTTCTTTGCGGACGCAGCGGGTTTTGTTAGGTTGGCATTGAGGCAAAAATGAAACATCTCGGCTTCATCGCGGTTTTGGCTTTGCTGCTTGGCGCATCGGTTCACGCCGGGCAAGTCGGGCTGATTAAAATCAACGGAGCCATCGGCCCGGCCACGGCCAGCTATATCGCCCGCGCCCTCGACACCGCCGCCGCGCAGAATGACGAATGCCTCGTCATCCAGCTCGACACGCCGGGCGGACTGCTCGATTCCACGGAGCAAATCGTCCAGAAAATTTACGACGCCAAAATTCCCACGGTCGTTCACGTCGCGCCCGCACCGGCGCGGGCGGGTAGCGCGGGGGTTTTCATCACCATGGCGGCGGATATTGCGGTGATGGCGCCGCATACGCGCATCGGTGCGGCGCATCCGGTGGAACTCGGCGCATCCGGTCAGGTGGAAAAGACCGATGACACGATGACCAAGAAAATTGAGAACGACACCGCCGCGTTCGCCAAATCCATCGCCGATAAGCGGCATCGCAACGTGGACTGGGCCGTCGCCTCCGTGCGCGCCAGCGAATCCATCACCGCTGAGGAGGCGCTGGATAAGGGCGTCATAGATTTGATTGCCGACGACCTGCCGAATTTGCTGAACCAGATTGATGGCCATGTTTGCGGCACCAAAAAGCTGGAAACGGAAGATGCCGTCGTCGTGGAAATTCCGATGCTGGCGTGGGAACGCTTCGCGCAGATTTTCCTGCGGCCGGAAGTGATGTTCATTTTGATGTTGATGGTAATTTACGGGTTCATCGGCGAATTGAGCAGTCCCGGTGCGATTCTGCCGGGCGTGGTCGGTGCGATTGCGCTGGTGCTGGTGCTTTATATGTCGGCGATTCTGCCGGTGAACATCGCCGGCCTGCTGCTCAGCGGGCTGGCGGTGCTGCTGTTCATCGCGGACG
>CAIOUK010000217.1 GCA_903861445.1 uncultured Verrucomicrobia subdivision 3 bacterium | reverse complement strand
CGAGTTGAGGAACGCGTAACGTCCGTCGCCATGACTGGAAAGCTGTTCCAGCAAGTCGTCGTTAAAATCCTCCCAGCCGATGCCGAAGCAGTCGAGCGCGATGCCTTGTTTGCGCTGCGCCTCGACTTTTTGCTTGAGCACCGCCGCGTCCACGTTGCCGAGATTCGCCGCGCCGTCGGTGAGTAGCACCACGCGGTTGATGCCGTTGGCGAGGTAATGCCGCCGCGCGGTGGCGTAGGCGAGCCGCATCGCTTCTTCCAGATTCGTGCCGCCTTCCGGCGTGATGCCGCCGACTTGCGACAAGGTTTCGCCGGCCTTGTCGCCGCTCACGCCGTCCGCCCACAGCCGCGCCGTGCGCGCGAAAGTGACCACGCTCACCGTGTCCTGCGGATGCAACTGCTGCGCCAACATGCGCATCGCCTCGCGGATGATGGCCACGCGGTCGGCGCGCTCCATTGAGCCGGAAGTGTCGAGTAGCAAAACCAGATTCAACGGACGATCCGCCGCGCGACCCGCCGCCGCCGTCTTGAGGGAGAACCGCAGCAGGTCGCGGTTCTGCGCGAACGGATACCGCGCCCGTTCCGACGCAAACGCCACCGGCTGACCCGCCGTGGCTTCCGGGTCGCGATAATCAAAGGCGTTGATGAATTCCTCGCTGCGGATGGACGCCGCGTCCGGCAGCTTGCCATTTTCCAGACTCGCCGCCGCCAGCTTGAACGACACGTCGCTGACGTTGAGCGAGAAGGTGGAAAAATTATTTTCGCGGCACAAAATTTCCGGCTGCGGCGCCGGCGCGGGCAACGATGTTTTTTGAACAGGTCGGTCTTCTTCCAGTTGCCTGGTCACCGGCTGGGTTTTTAATTTCTTTTTAGCTTTACCCCGTGCGGATTTTGGCACTTCCAAATTAACAGTGCGTGCACCATCGGCCAAATCCAAGACAGGCTGGTTTTTGTTCGCTTGCACCGAGTCCAAAGAACCCGCCACGGGGCTTTGGCCGGAAACCACTTTTTTATCGCTGTCGGTTTGGAAACTATCTACCGCCAGCGTGCCGGCGCTGACAGTGGTTCCACCCGAATAAGATGTGTTACCCGAATATGAAGTAATGGTATCGCCCGCCGTCAGCGTGCCGCCATTGATTGTGGTGCCGCCGGAATAAGTATTTTTGCCGCTCAACGTCCAAACGCCGCTGCCGGATTTTGCCAGTTCCTTCGTGTCTTGTTCCGTCAAACTTCTGAATACTCCACCCGACGGGTCAATCAATCCATTGACTGACCCGTCGGGCGCGGCGGACGAAGTTTGGAGCCGATAAAACTTTTTTTGGTCATTAATCCGGTTCTGCGCCGCCACCTCGCCCAAGACTGTGGCATTACCTCGGTCGGCATCCGCTCCGAACTTATCAAGTTGTTTTTGCGCGGCCTCGTTCCCTGACGAATAGGCAAACCCCGAAATGGGCACCGGCGTGCCAACCATGAGTGGCGCGGGTAATTCCGTTTTCAGCGGCACCATCTTCTCCGTGGCTTGCATCTGGGATTGTTTGGCGTCGCTGCCTGCCGGCTTATTCTCATCGGATTGCAGCCCGGAATAAAATGTGTTCGGATCCAACTTAAAGCTCGAACTGAACTCCCCGCTCCGCCGCTCCGCCGGCGCATCGGCGCTGACGCCGTTCTTATCATTTAATTCGCCACTGCTGCCACCGACCGAGCCGTTGGCGGCATGGCGGATGATGGCGTTTAACCGCGATGCAAACGTGCTGCCGTCGCCGCTAACACCGCTACCACCGCCGGACAAACCAGCGGCAACCCCGCCATCAAGCGCATCACCCGAAAGTTGTGAATATGAGTTATGCGCCCGCGCCATGCGCGATTGTGCGTCAACCGTGTCCTTGCTTGCTTCGCGGTCGAAGCTCTCACCGGCGTCAAGCGCTCCCGCAGCGAAGGTAATGGTCGCGGACGGTTGGGGTTTTGCTGGTGCCGGTGGTTGAGCCGCCGCGCTGGCGACATCCGTATAGCCAACGATGTTTTGGGAATACACGCCGCCGTTTTTTGAAATAGCCAGCTCGTCGCCATCCGTGGTTGCATTTGCTGGCAAGTCTGGTTGGGGCAAAACAATTTCTGCCGGCGGCGCGACCACCGGCGAAAACCGGCTACCACCCTGCAAGTCGATACCAAGCTTCGTCTTGTTTTCCGCGAATTGTCGTTGGCGATCAGCCTCGTTCACAACCGTCACGGTTCCCTCCGCCGATAATTGCACCCTGTCACCATGCGCTCCGCCGGCCGGCAGCCGGTTGGCTAGGGCGCCAATCTGTTTTGCCTTCTTGGCGTCAAGGTCGGCCACCACTTCATCCGAAACTTTGCCGATGATGTATTTTTCACCCGCGACAGGTTGTGGGCCGCCGTTTTGCATATACGGCTTCAAGTCCTCCATCGTGGCCACGGCATCGCCCGTTTTATTGTTCTCCAAAGCCCACTGGTTTTTGGCCGCGTCAATCACCCGCAGATTGTTGATGATGGCGTTGGATTTCGAGGTCGCCCGCGCCTTGACCTTCGCGCTGCTCAAAGCCGGCAGCATCATCGCCGCGAGAATGGCGACAATGGCAACCACGACCAACACTTCAATCAATCGTGGCACTTCAATCCGCTTGAGCCAGAATAACTCCTTGGCGGGCTTGGTGGACGGACGCGGCGTCTGGAAATGCGCGAGCAGCTTTTTCCGCCGGCCGTCGGAAAGTTTGAGCGAAACATTTTCGCCCGATACCACCGCCGGATTTTTTTCCACCTCGCGCACGAGGCCAATGACGGCGGCGAGTTCATCGTGCAGTTTTTTGAGCGTCGCATCCTGTGAAATCGTGTAGCGCAGCAATTGTGCCTCGGCGTCCGGCAGTTCGCCGAGCAGCAGCGCGGTGAGGCGCGCCTCGATCTGTTCGCGGGATGGCTGGTTCGGGTTCATGGTGCCACTCCCGTTCTCGCCAGTTCGGCGGCGATGGTTTTGAGTGCGTGATGCAAAATGAAGCCGACGTTGCCGGCGGTCAGGCCGGTGCGCGCAGCGATGTCCTTGTAGGACAATTCGTCGTTAAATTTCAGCCGCACGAGTTCGCGGCTGCGGTCATCGAGCGCGGCGAGGCTCAAGCGCACTTGGCCAATACCTTCGAGCCGGAGCATCTGCTCATCGGGCAGCAGCGCGGGGTCGGCAAATTCAGCCGGGGAAGAATTTCCCTTTTCGGAATCAGAATTATCTTCCAGCGAAACGGTTTTGCCGGCCTTGCGGCGCTGGTTGAGCGCGAGGTTGTGAACGGTGCGGTAGAGCCACGGGCGCGGCTTTTCGACCGATTCAAATTGGGCGTGAAGTTTCATGAACGCTTCCTGAACCACGTCCTCCGCCAGTGCGAATTCGCCCGTGTAGCGCAGCGCGTAAGCCAACAGCGGAGCCTCCAGAGCCGCAAACAGCTCCTCAATCGTTTCCCACCCGGGCGGCTCCACGCTGGTTCGGTCTCGTCGCATCACGGCCAAGCTTGGTGAATCTCCGCATTCAAACTGAAATCAGCCAAGGTTCCAATCCCAAAGGACATCGTGTTCACCGGTAATGACCCGCGACTGGGAGGTTTATTAGGAGAAATCCGAATTTTATTTTCCGGCTGGAATCGGCGGCATGGGATCGTCCACAAAAACTTGGAAGGTTTGATGGGCGAGGATTGCCGGTTCAAGGAATTTTCTGAGTTGCCCGTATTTGAGACTGGCAGGCGCGAAAACGATGATGACCGGTGGCCGGCCGGCGGCGTGAGCTTTCGCGGTTCTTTCCGTCTCGGCCGCAAATTCCTTCTGCAAATCGCCAGAGCCGGACACCGCCGACTCGTGAAATTCCAATGTGGCCGCGCTATTCGTCCAGATGGAATCAACGCGCAGAAGTTTGCCGGACACCACGCCATCTTTTTCGGCGAGGGACAATTCCCAGGGCTGATAGAGGCGCGTGCTCCGATCCAAGAGGTCACGGTCGGGATCAAAGGCGCGGTAAAAAAGCTGGCCGGACGACGGGGGATTGATCCGGATGCCCCGGTCGCAGTCCATGATGGCCAAAATTTTGGCCAGCGCCTGCGCGCTGCCCAGATCAATGTCCTCCCCGAAGTTGACGGTCAGGTAATAATCAGTGTTCTGCCGATCCAGTTTGGCAATGGCTTCAAACACCGAGCTGATGCTGGAATGGTTGTTGAGCACCGTGGCCGCATCTTTGAGTTGGCAGACCAGATTCTTCAAGCGCTTGAGGCCATTTGAATTTTCGAAAGACTCGGCTGGGTTCGCGTGAACTTGCAGCACCAGATCCTTGATTGGTCGGGTGCCGCTGGCCGGCTCGATCAACAGGGTCAGCAGAGTGCCTTCGTTTAATGGGTGTTCCGGATTGACGGTGGTGTTCTGATAGACGTCGCTTTGTTCCGCCACGTAGGGAACCTCGAAGATGGAGCCGGGCGAGTTGAAGAGCGCCACAATGGACATCGGCTGATATTTGTCAGCGGCATAAACTTCTTTTGGGGGATTGTTGGGGTCGGGCACCCGCAGTGAACCCGTGAACCGGAATCCCTGTTCCGGCAGGGTTTTGTTGGTGCGCCGATCCACGAACATTTTCTCCAGCCGCAGCGGCGGTTCGTTGGTTTTGAGAAGGCTCAATACCAAACATTCGCCCTTGGACCAGAACCGGAAGGCGGCAGGATCAACGGGTTCGCCGGGTTTCCTGCCAATAAATTCGAGCGCCTGGACAATCGCGCTGGGCCGGGCAAACGAAATCAGCAAAGTTTCGTAAGTGTTGTCGCTGGCCTCGGCGACGATGGTGAATTCGCACGGCGCATCTGCGGCAAGCTTGGCACTCTCGACCATCACTTCCACACGCTGTTTTTGCCGGTCGGCCACCAAGCCAGGCAGGACGAGGATATTCGTGTTGCCCTGATATTTCTTCAGGTTGGCTTGGTCGGCGCTGACAGATGATTGCTTGTTCTTTTCGTGGCCGGCTGGCTTGTCTTTGTAGTGATCGCTTTGCTGGGCCAGCAGCGGCATCGCCAGCAGCAGCAGTCCGAATGTCACGCGCAGTGCAGTTTTCATAAGTCAGGAGATTTTACCACACCGCCGCGAACCAGCAATGAAACACCCGTTGCTGGTAACGGAGTCAACTTCACCGGCCGGGCTTTCCGATTATTGTCCCCGCAGCGAGGCCGGCGCGTAATGCTCTGACTTCATCGAGCCAAAATCATAGCCGAGCACAAAAAACGCCTCCATCGTCGGGACATCGGTGGATGAGGAATGCGTGACACCAAACAAAGGCGCGAGATCAAGGTGGATGCGCGGGGTGATGTGCCATTGCACGCTCGGCCCGATTAGGAAAACATTTGCGCCCGGCGAGCCGGTGGATTTTTCGTGGTAATATTCCATTTCGACGCCCGCTCCCAGTTTGTCATCCAACAGCGAGTAGCTGATACCCTGGCTCGCGGCGAGTTCCGTGTTGTTGGGCTGACCGAGTTCCTGCTCACACGCCAGATTTAATCCCCAATGCCAGCGCGGCGTAATATCCGTGCCCAACAGCAGCTTGCCTTCAAGCGTGTTCGCGTCATGATCGTGCTGCGCGTATTCCACATACAACGTCGGGTTCAGCGGAATCACCCCCCAATCCGCCAGCGCATAGCGGACTTCCACCGAAACTTCATCCTGCCCGGCACGCCAGTCCTGATTGATGCCCCAAGTCTCATAGAGATCCACCTGAAACCGATGCGGCAGGCCGACTTCAATTTCTTCCTGAAACCGCGTGTAGTCGGAACCATCGCGGAAATGTTGGAACCGCACCCATTGCTCCACACCAACATTCCACGCCGTCTGTTGCAAATAAATCCGCGTGCCGGGAAAACGGCGCGCGGTCGTCCACGACGGTTGTCCGTAATCGCCCACCGGCCGCTCTTCCTGCAATCCGCCCGGCCAGTTATTTGTCGGCTGGCTGCCGGTGACCACGATGGGCGGCAACCGGTTTGGCACCGAGTCAACATTGGCCGTTTGCTGGCTGAAAGCGGCAGTGGTTGAGACTAAAGGAACTAAAGCTGCGCCGGAAATTTTTAATAATTGGGAGAAGTAGTGTTTTTGCATTTTTGTTTTTTATTAGTTTTTTTAAGAATACATAGATTTTAAAGCAAAAAATACGCCAAAACCCACATAATTATACAACATATTAAACAAAAGCGTATTATGCAGAAACACATTGCTGCCTAGAATAAATTTATGGATAATTCTTGTTCGATACGCCTATTGCAATGTATAAATAATATCCATGAGCAAGCGTCTTTGGTGGCGGGTTTTTGCTTCGTTCCTGCTTTTCCTGATTGTGGGAACGATTGGACTTTTTCTGGTTCTCAACAGCGCTTTTCAAAGGCTTTCGCAGAGTGAGTTTGTAGCGCTTGCTCAATCTACCGGTAAATTTGTCGCCACCAGCGGACTACCGACGAGCGACCAACTGGCCAAGAAAATCGGACAACTGCTCGGTTTGGAAGTTACATTCCGCCGCGTTACTGCGCCTGACCCGCGCCATGATGCAATGACGGTCGCGGTCAAACCGGGCGTGGATTTGACCCTGATTCGCGAGCGCCCGTCCATGCGGGCTTCGCTGCATCGGCCAACCATAATCATAGCGCTGGCATTTTTTTGGGGACTCTGGTTTGTGCTCGCGTGGGTGGTCGTGCGCTCTTTGATCGCAGCCCAGCGACTCGCCATCCTCGGCCAGATGGCTACCGCCCTAGCGCATGAAATCCAAAATCCCGTGGCGGCTATCCGACTGCACAGTCAGTTGCTGGAAAAAAATAATCCCGACTCCGCCGCCTTGATCATTGATGAAGCCGCCACCATTGAACGGCTGGTGAACCAGTGGATGTTTCTGGCCCGCCCCGATCCGCCGTGCAAAACGGAGGTGTCCCTCGCCGACCTGCTGACGCAAACCGTGCGCGCACTCACCCCCGCCGCCGAACACGCGCAGGTGCGCATTGTGTTGGAATTGGAATCAGAGGAACGGCTGCAAGCCGACGGCCGACGGCTTTGTCAGGCGTTTCACAACATCATCCTCAACGCCATCCAAGCCATGCCAACCGGCGGCACCTTGACCATCACAGCGCGCAACCGCCGCGTGAGTTTTGCCGACACCGGGCCGGGATTTTCCAAAACCGCCATCACCCGCTGGGCGGAAATGCTCTACACGGAAAAAGAAGGCGGCATGGGTATCGGCTTAAGCATGGCGCAGGAAGTCATTCGCGCCCACGGCGGCACTCTGACCGTCGCCAACCGCCCGGAAGGCGGCGCACTGGTTTGCCTTGAATTATGACCTCGCCCCGCATCCTGATCATTGAAGATGAATTTGCCATGGCCACCGCGCTCGCGGCGGTTTGCCAACGGCTGGGCGCGCAAGCGAAACTTTGTTCTTCTGGCGAAAGCGGACTGCAGGAATTTCTGGCCGACCAGTTTTCGCTCGTCATCCTCGACGTCGGACTACCGGACATGAGCGGCTTGCGGGTTTTGGAAACCATCAACAAAAACGCTGGCCGGCCGCCCGTGCTCATCATCACGGCCCACGGCACGTTGGATAATGCCGTCGCCGCCCGCCAGCTCGGCGCGGACGGCTACCTCGTCAAACCGCTCGACCTTCCGCACTTGGAACGGACGATCGAAGAACTGCTCGCCGCCGCCGCTCCCGCCGACAAACCGCTCGCACCTGCCGCGCAAACCGATGATGTGAGCGCCCTGCTCGGCGGAGCCGCGCCGACCATGCAGCCGGTTTTTGTGACCATCGCACACGCCACGGTTTCGGATGCGCCGGTGCTCATCACCGGGCCGACTGGCACCGGCAAATCCCTTGTCGCCCGCGTCATCCACGCCAATAGCCCGCGCCGCCAGTCGCCTTTCATCACCCTGCTATGCGGCGCGCTGCCGGAAACGCTTTTGGAAAGTGAATTATTCGGCCACGAGAAAAATGCCTTCACCGGTGCGGCTACCCTGCGGCGCGGTCATCTCGAACGCGCCCACGGCGGCACGCTTTTTCTCGATGAAATCGGCGATATCCCGCTGTCGGTGCAAGCCAAACTCCTGCGCTTCGTCGAGGAGAAAACCTTCACGCGCCTGGGCGGACGCGAAGACCTCCGCGTGGATTTGCGCCTGATCACCGCCACCAATCACAATCTGCGCGCGCAAGTCAAAGCCGGGCGGTTTCGCGAGGATCTCTACTACCGGCTGCAAGTGCTGGAGATTGATTTGCCGCCGCTCGCCGCGCGCAAGGAGGACCTTCCCGCGTTGAGCGCATTTTTTCTGGGCCGTTTTCTCGGCGACCGGAATTTGGCGTTAAGCCCCGCGACGGAACGGTTGCTCGCCCGCCACAACTGGCCGGGCAACATTCGCGAATTGCGCAACGCCCTCGAATACGCCGCCACCGTTTGCTCCGGGAAAATCATCCAGCCCAACCATCTTCCGAAAACCATTCATCCCGACATCGCCCCACCCGCTGGCGACCGCGAACTGGATCGCGCCCTACATCAATGGGTCGCCGAAAAAGTTCAGGCGGGTGCCACCTACAAGGAACTGCATGCGGAAATGGAAGGCATTATTTTGAAACATCTGCTTGAGCATTTCGACCAGAAGCCGACCCTCCTCGCCCGCGTCTTGAAAATGAACCGCGCCACCCTGCTCAAAAAACGCCGCCATCTTGACCTCGGTTCCTGATGCGGTTTCACCCAACGCCCGCGTAGTGCGACAGGCTTCCAGCCTGTCCAGTTTCTTTGGAAATACCAACCCGTGTGTTTGGGAGAGTCGCAATCATAATCTTGTTCTTAATCGTAACCGGCTAAAAGCGGAGATTAAGATTGGGATTACGATGAAGATTAAGACGCTACCGTGCGTTTAATGCGGCGAATGTTGGTAAAGCATTTCCAACGTCATCACGGCATAGGAAGTCACCAGCACCGGATCCGCCTCCCACCAGCGTTTGTCGGGATTCATCCACATGCCGTTTGGCTTTTGCAGTTGGAGCAGACGACTCGCCACATCCGCGCGCCAGTCCACTTCGTGTCCATCGGCCATTTTCAACTTATCCACGCCGGCGGCGGTGAGCGCTTTCGTCATCAAATGCAGATAGTAAAAATAACCCTGCTGGCTCATGCCGGGATTTTCCTCGATGGTATAATTGTCCCGCAGCCAATTCTGCACGGCTTTGACGCGCGGATCAGTTTTATCCACTTTGGCATAGATGTAACTCAGCAAACCGCCGTAGCTCATGCTGCCGTAACTGCGGAGCGCGACACGGCCGGTCTGGGCATTCGTCACCCCACCGGCCTTGCTGTCGCCGGGATAATAAACAAAACCGCCGCGATCCTTCGGGTCGCCGGAAACCCAATCCTGTTTGTTCACGTCCGGCAGATTCTGGCAATTTTGCAGGAAGCTGGCGACGGCGCTCCAGTTCACATCCGGCTCCGCAATCGGCGAATCCGGTTTGTCCTTCGGCAACACGGCTTCCGAAATGCGCATGGCCTCGATGGCCGTGATCGTGTTGTTCATGTCCGAGTGGATATATTTCTCGCCGTAGCCAATGCCGCCGGCGAAAACTCCCTGATTGGTGTCCGCCTGCGAACTGGCGATATACTTGCGCGCCGCTAGGATGACCGGCAGAAAATTTGTATCAAAAGCCGTCGTCAGCGCCACGAGCGAAAGCGACGTGTTGTAATTCGCCAGCCCGCTGCGCTGGATGCTGCCGTCCGGCTTGGCCGAGGAGAGAATAAAATCGTAGGCGTGGTTCAGCTCAGACGAGCGGTTGTGCTGAAAACGTCCGGACGGTTCGAGGTTCAAGGCCGTGAGCACCAGCGCCGTCACCGCCGGCTGTTCCGGCGTGGACCACCAGCCGCTCGGGTTTTGGCGCTGAAGTAAAAAGTCTAGGCCGCGATCAATGGCGGACTTAAGCGCGGGGCGACTTGGCGTCATTGCCTTGGCCGGCGTTTGGGGGACGGGCGCGTCGGCGGCGCCAACCCGCCATTCTGCGCCCAGCGAAAAGCTTAACGCGGCGCAGAAAAATGCGCTGACAATGCGGTTTCCGTTCCGTTTAAAAATTGAATTCATGGTTTTTTAATTTACCTAGACCGTTTTTTAGATTGAAGCGCATCCGTCAATTTGTCAACGGCAGAACCCACTGACAACAGCGGGTGTGGTGGTGGAAACGAGGGACGGAGTGGGGTTTATTTTCAGAAGCAGACTTTACCAGACGCAGCTTTGCGCCGGTGGTCTGCCTTCTCATCTAATCTTGTTAGGCGGCGTCTGTGGTCTTACTATAATCATATAAATTCGGGAAATAACGGTTGCGCTTAATGATGTATATCCCGATGACCGGCAATATGGCGCAGGCAGCCACAATCTGCCCAATACTTCGGACAAGCTGAACGGTAGGATTTTCCAAGGATGCACTGTCCGGTCTGTGCATATCATAAAAAACAGTAACGGCGTCGCCTAACTGAAAACTTCCATGATTAAACAAAACAGTGCTCTGATACACATGTCCACTAACCTTATAGCTGAAACTGATGCCGAGATGATTATTTGGGAACGTGTCATTAACAGTTCCCTTGGTGGTTTTGTAGGCCATGCCAAGCATGATCGGTTTGTAATTGATAATCATGCCCAGCACAGCAACAACAAGCACAAGCCCGGCCCAGACAGCTAAATTGATGGTGTTGTTTCGGTGCATACGCTCAAGCCGCCTAACGAAAAAAGCTGAGCCACCGCCGACTCGCGACGTGAACCGCGATAGCGGAACTGACCGCGCCAACGGCGGTTGGGTCAACTGTTGGGTATTGCACAGCGTTCCGCATCGGTTAAATATGACGATTCCAAGGAGATATATAGTCGCCGGAAGCTGATTCCCGTCAATCCAAAAACCTTGGGCGACAACCTGCTGTTGAAGCGCATCGAAGCGAACCTAGATCAGAAGGAAGTGGCGCAAATAGCCGGGGTTTCGGTGCGGACGGTGCGGAAGTGGGAACACGGCATCGTCTGCCCTACCGAACATCATTGGCAGATTTTAGCCGGCCTTTTGCACTTGGATTCGATATTCCCTACCGCCCCAAACCCATCGCCAGAGTAGTGTGTTGGGATTTACACGCAAAAAGAACAATATACGCTGGTATTTAGCTTTGACGCACACTCCGAAAAGGCATCTCGTAGAAAACTCGTGTTCAAATATGACACCCCAAAATTTAGATAATGGAGGATGCGATTCAGCAGCATTCCAAACAGTGTCTCGGATGCAACAAATGGTTTGAACCCGACCCGCGAACTCGGTTTCACCAGAAGTTTTGCCCCCGCCCGCATTGCCGCCAGGTCAGCAAATTGGTGAGTCAACGCCGCTGGAAGGCCAAATCTGGGAATCGGAAGCTAGCGGGTGAGCCGAAGGATCGGGAGCGAAACCGACAGTGGCGGGCGACGAATCCGGGATACTCAAAACGCTTATTTCGTTGATTTCACCAATATAAAGTAGCGCAAGCCGACAAGCATTGACCGAAATCACGTCGGCTTCTGTTTCGGCCATTGCCCATCCTTTACGGCGAGTTCCTCGGGGGCAGAATCAAGATAATCCCGGTGCTCCTCCCGGTAGCGGCTTGGGCTCTTCCCGGAAATTTTGCGAAACTGTTTATTGAAATATTGCGGGTCGGCGATGCCGATCGCACTGCCGATCTCCTGAACCGGCAACGTGGTGGTGGCGAGTAGTGATTTGGCCCGATCCATCCGGCGATGCAGCAGGTAGCGGCTCACCGTGGCATGGTGACGGCGCTTGAATTCGCGGGCCAAAGTGGGTGAACCAACCCCGGCCTGACGGGCAAGGTCGGTCGTCGTGATCAGCCGGCTCAAGTTGTCGTCAATCCAGACCAGAAGTTGATCCCAATCGCACATTTTGCGGCTTTGAGCGCGACCCGTTTGTCCCTGGAGATTGTGCAGGGCAAAGAGTAGCGTCTTGAGTCGGTGGCGGGCTTCCAGATGCAGCCATTTGGCCCGGTTTTGCGTGCCAAGTGTGTTGAACAATGTGGCAATTTGACGGATTTGTTCCCGCAGAAACAGGCTGTTGGCACCAAGGGCAATGACATCGGGCAATTCAAACGTCGCGTCCTTCCGGGAAATCGCCTCGCGGAAATGGACACACCAATGTTTGCCGGGATTTTCGGTTTGGATGCTATAGACCGAACCCCCTTGAATGCAGGTCAGGTCGCCGGGACGGATCCGGTATTCGCGAGAATTGATCCGGACCCGGCAGTCGTAGCCATACAAGTGGATGACATTGGTCGGACCACGATAGGTAAAATCGAAAACCGGATTGAGCAGGGGAAATTCACCGGCTCGATTAATTTCCGGCAAGCCCGCGACATGACAGAGGATGGACACGACTTTCTTCTACCAGCAATAATGTAATTATACCAGTGTTTTGATACCAGTCGTGCGGTTAATTCTTATTGCCGGTTTTTTGCTCCCGCAGTTAGTATGGCCGGCATGATGATTCTCGGCGGAGATTTTGGCGGCACCTTCACCAAATTGGGTTTGGTCGAAGATGGTCGGGTCGCCGCTTCGTCGGTCATTCCCTCCCCATCAAAAGATGGATTGTTACCGTGGCTCCCCACGTTGAAAGAAAATGCCAAGGCGCTATGTAAAACGGCCGGAATCGAATTGGAGGCGATCGGAGGCATGGTATGGGCGTTGCCATTGATCATTGATCCTGGGTTGCGTCGCGCGACGTGCAGCTTTGGCAAATTCGAAGATGCGAAGCGCGAAGATTTTTGCGAACAAGTGGAGCAGATATTTGGTCTGCCGTTGCGGTTGGAAAACGATGCCCGGGCCGCGGTGATTGGCGAGTGGCAAGCTGGGGCGGGGCGGGGGATGCGCGATCTGGGGATGGTGACGCTGGGCACGGGGATCGGCACCAGTGTGATTTCTGCGGGCCGACCGTTACGCGGGCGCAGCGGTATGGCCGGCAATCTCGGCGGCTTGTCGGTTACGCATCTGGGCGCGCCGGCGAAAAATTTGTTGCCGCCCGGACGCACGGAATTTTATGCCGCCAGTTGGACGTTGCTCCGCCGCGCCTCAGCGATGGCAGACTTCACGAAAAGTTCGCTCACCGGGGAAAGTCGTTTGGATTATCCGGCCGTGTTCCGGCATGCCGACAACGGTGATTCAATCGCATGTCAGCTCCGCGACGAAGCGTTGGAGGCATGGGGCTCGGTGGTGCTCAACCTGATTCAGGCGCACGATTTGGAACGGGTGATTCTTGGCGGCGGCATTGTGGTGGCAGCGAATGGAATCGTGTCGGTCGTGCAGGATTTTGTGAGTCGCCATGCGGTTCAAGCCGGTGGCAAAGTTGATATCGTGGCTGGCGAACTCGGTGATCGTGCGGCCATCATCGGCTGCGAATGGATCTGGAACAACGAAAAGAAACAAGGTGCATGAAGCCTAACTACGACAAATTTCCCGCCATCCAAGTGCCCTTCGGCAGCGGCCGTTGCGTGCAAGGCTGGGAAGCGGTGGGCGCTCGGCTGAAAGAGGTCGTCGCCGCGCGCAAATCTGCCCGCACCATCGTGACGGTCGAGTGCTACACAGGTGTTTTCATCGAGGAAATCGTCACGGCCTTACAAAAACATTTTCCTAAATCTTCCATCCTGCGCTCGGCGGAAGCATTTCTATCGCCGGAAGAAATTGAGCGGCTGGTGGCTCCTTTCAACGGCAGCGACGATCCGGTGTTCGGCCGGATGAATGAATTGCGGATGGAAGATTTTCTCGACCCGAAAAAATCCGCCGCGCTGCGCCAGCAAATTAATGAGGCTCTAACCGGTCTGGTTTTTGTCATCGGCAATGGTGCCAGCCTGATTCATCCCGGCGACCTGCTCGTCTATGCGGATCTCGCCCGTTGGGAAGCGCAATTACGGATGCGGCGCGACGAAATTTCCAACCTCGGCGTGGAGAATCGGAAACTGAAATGGAGCCTCCAATACAAGCGTGCTTACTTCACCGACTGGCGGGTTTGCGACCGGCTTAAGCGCAGTCTGATGGAGCGCTGGGACTTTGTGCTGGATACCAACCGACCCGGCGATCCGCGGCTGGCCGATGGAGAGGCGGTTCGAGAGGGACTGCGCGAAGCCACCCGGCGTCCGTTCCGCGTGGTGCCGTTTTTTGATCCCGGTCCATGGGGCGGACAATGGATGAAGAAAGTTTGCGACCTCGACCCGCAGCCGAAGAACTACGCGTGGTGCTTCGATTGTGTGCCCGAAGAAAACAGTTTGTTGCTCGATATCGGCGGCATTCAAATTGAACTGCCGTCCATCAATGTGGTTTTCTATCAGCCCGTCGCCTTGCTTGGTGAAAATGTTCACGCCCGCTTCGGCGCCGAGTTTCCCATCCGTTTCGACTTTCTCGACACGATGAATGGCGGCAATTTGTCGTTTCAAGTTCATCCGCTCACGGAATACATCCGGGAGAAATTCGGCATGGCTTACACGCAGGACGAAAGTTACTACATGTTAGATGCAGCGGCCGGAGCGAACGTGTATCTTGGCCTTCGCGAAAATGTGGATCCGGCGGCGTTGCGGCGCGATCTGGAAATCGCGCAAGCCGGCGGCGCGCCTTTTCCGGCGGAAAAATACGCGAATAGTTTTCCCGCGAAGAAGCACGATCATTTTCTGATTCCCGCCGGCACGGTGCATTGCAGCGGCGCGAACTCCATGGTGCTTGAAATCAGCGCCACGCCTTACATCTTCACTTTCAAAATGTGGGACTGGGGGCGGCTCGGGCTTGATGGCAAGCCGCGGCCGATTCATCTCGAACACGGCCTGGCGAACATCCAGTGGGAACGCGACACCGACTGGACAAAAGAAAATCTGGTGAACCGTTTTGAGCCACTCGGCAGCGGCGACGGCTGGCGTGAGGAGCGCACAGGACTGCACAGGTTGGAATTCATCGAAACCCGTCGCCATTGGTTCACTGGAACTGTCGCACACCACTCTGGCGGCACGGTTAACGTGCTCAACCTTGTCGAAGGCCGCGAAGCTGTGGTCGAAAGTCCGACCGGTGCCTTCAAGCCCTTCATCGTTCACTACGCGGAAACTTTTATCATTCCCGCTGCCGTCGGCGCTTACACGATCCGTCCGCACGGTGAAGCGACCGGCAGCGAATGTGCCACCCTCAAAGCTTTTGTCCGAACCTAAAATTTGACTATGAAAACCAATTCCCCTAACTCCATGTTTTTCGTTGTGTTCGCGACGGCAGTCACGGCCATCGGCGGATTTTTGTTTGGCTACGACACGGCGGTGATCAACGGCGCAAACTCCTTCCTGCAAACGCATTTCGCCCTCGATCCGCAGCGCGATTCGTTTTTGATCGGCTTGGCGACGGCCTCGGCCATCCTCGGCTGCATCCCCGGCGCGATGGGTGCGGGCTTCATCAGCGACCGGTTTGGCCGGCGGCGGGTTTTGTTCTTCTGCGCCGCGCTCTTCGCGTTGTCGGGCATACTCTCGGCCATTCCCCAGACTTTTGTGCAGTTCATCGCTGCACGGATTTTGAGCGGCATCGCCATCGGCGTGTCTTCGATGATTTGCCCGGTTTACATTGCTGAAATCGCGCCGCCGAAGTGGCGCGGCCGGCTGGGCTCGCTGTTCCAGCTGGGAATTGTGTCGGGAATTTTCATCACACTGTTCATCAATGGTTGGATTCAGCGACCTGACGATGCCGCGTGGAACGCGACCTACGGTTGGCGCTGGATGCTTGCGGCGGAGGTGATTCCTGCGCTGGTGTTTTTGGGGTTGTTGATTCCTATTCCGGAGAGTCCGCGCTGGCTCATCCAGGCGAATCGCGAAAGCGAGGCGCGCACCACGCTGCAACGCATCGGTGGTGACGCTTATGCCGATGAAGAAATCGCCGCGGTGAAGCAAGTGCTGCGGCAAGAGGAAGGTTCTTTGGGCGAATTGTTTTCGCGGCGCTATCGGCTGCCGCTGTTGATCGCGATGGTGCTGATGTTCGGATCGCAGCTCAGCGGTATCAATGCCATCATGTATTACTCAACGGAGATTTTTAAAAATGCGACCGGCAACACTAACGCCGCGTTCAGTAGTTCGATCTGGATCGGTCTGGTTAATTTCATCGCCACTTTCATCGCCATCGGTTTGGTGGATTTGGCCGGGCGCAAGCCGCTGTTGCTGATTGGTAACGCGGTGCAGGTGGTGGCGCTCACCGCAGTCGGCTTGATCTATTCCAGCAATCCGCATTCGCCCGCGCTGCTGTGGTTCGTCATTCTTTACATCGCCGCGTTCGCCATGGCGATGGGGCCGTTGCCATGGATTGTTTGTTCGGAAATTTTTCCCGCCAAGTTGCGCGGACGCGCCATGTCCGTCGCTACGTTCTGCATCTGGACCGGCTGCCTGATCGTCGCGCAGACATTTCCAACCTTGCTCAAGCTGATCGGCCCGACCACCACTTTTTGGATATACGCGGCGTGTTCAGCAGTGACTTTTTTACTGGTGTTGTTGCTGTTGCCGGAAACCAAAGGCCGAACGCTGGAGGAAATTGAACAAAGCTATCATCGAAACTATCCTGATTCCTAGAAGACTGGACACACTCTTTAGCCCAATACTTCAATTGTGATAACTGCATATATGAAATACAAAACTCACCTGGCCACGCGCAGTTCATCAAAGTCTATTTCGACCCTGCACTGGGCAACCCGCCAGCCAATTTTCCAGCCTCCTATGCGACCGCGAACATTCCCGCGTCATACGGCTATCAGAATGGGCCGGATTGATTTTGAATGCTCGGTTCATTGTCCATGCACGCAATCACAAAATTAAAATGAAAATAATTGCAGCAGTAATTGCCATCCTTGCGGTAGTTAACAGCTCGTTGGCGGCAGATAAAAGCCGGCTCGTCGACAACCTCGACGCAGGCAAACAACAAGTCGTGGGTGCCTACGGCACAAGCCCGTGTTTATCACGGATTTTCCAAATAAACTTCATAAGTGGAAGTTAGCGAAAATACTAAAGCCTCATAAACAAATGCTTTGCTTCATGTCAAACCTACGAAAAACGGAGCATCTGGCGAGTGCGGGCAAAAAAGAGAGTCTCCGCGTAGCTTTTGACCGGCGCGGGAAGCTGGAATTTCACGATTCCCAAGTCACCTCCGATGCCGCGTTGCTGGCTTATTGGAAGCTCGATGAGGTGCTGAACTTGACTGCTCCGGCGGCCGAGTTGCTGCACGATTGGCGCACGGATGACAACACCCAACATTCGATGGTGGCGCTGTTGCGGCAGTCTCTTTACAGCCGGTTGGCAGGTTATGAAGAGACCAATGTCGGCAAATCGTCTTTTAGTAAAAGTCTGCCGCGCATGGGCTCTGCAACGTGAAGAAACCAAACCGTGAACCGTAAAAATCATGAACCAAAAATCACATACCAAAACTTCAAACCAAATGACTAACCGGCGGCAGTTCCTCAAAACCACCGCCGCCGCCATCGTGCTGCCCACCGTTTTGCCCGGCTGTGCCTCTTGGTCGGGAGTCCGCCGACCGTCCGCCTCCAACCGCATCACGATGGGTGTCATCGGCTGGGGTATGCAGGGACCAGACAACACCAGAAATTTTCTGGCCCAAACTGATTGCCAGGTCGTGGCCGCGTGCGACTTGGACAAAAACCATTTGGCGGATGCCGTCCAGACCATCAACGACCAATACCAGAATAAGGATTGCAAGGCGTATAACGATTATCGTGAACTCCTCGCGCGCGAGGATATTGATGCGGTGATGATCGCAGTGCCTGACAACTGGCACGGGCTCATTGCCACCGAAGCCGCCCGCCGCAAAAAAGACATTTTTGGAGAAAAGCCGCTTGCCCGCACCATTGCCGAACAACAGGCCATCGTCCGGGCTGTGGAAAAAAATGACGTCATCTGGCAGACCGGCTCCTGGCAACGTTCGCAAGCGCCCTTCCACAAGGCGGCAGAAATTGTCCGCAACGGCCTCATCGGCAGGGTCACCCGCGTCGAAGTCGGATTACCTGACGGCCATCATGACTTCGCCAAGACCGCGCCGGAATTGCTGCAAAAACTTGCCCCACTCAACGTCACGGACTTTTCCAAAGTCACGCCCGGCACCGAGGCCTGGAAAATCGCCGTCACCGAGCCGCCGGCGGAACTGGATTATGAAACATGGATCGGGCCGGCGAAAATGGAACCTTACATCAAACAGCGTGTCCACAAGAACTGGCGCTGGAATTACAACATCGGCGGCGGTCAGTTGCTCGACTGGATTGGCCACCATTGTGACATCGCCCACTGGGGGCTGGACTTTGATCGTTCCGGCCCGTCGGAAATCGAAGGCCACGGTGAATTTCCAGCCGCTGATGCCCTTTGGAATACCGCAACCAAATACCGGATTGAGTTGAAATATCCGCGCGACATCACCATGACCATCGCCGGCGGATACAAGGACATTCTTGATGGCGTCAAATGGATCGGCACTAATGGCTGGGTATGGGTGGATCGCGGCGAATTCGACGCCTCCAACCCCGAATGGAAAAAGGGCAAAAATCTGGCGGAAGAGCTCCGCAAAGTGAAACTATATGAATCCGCCAACCACTGGCGCAATTTCCTCGACTGTGTGAAGTCCCGCAAGCCTACGATTACGCCGGTTCAAACCGCGCACCACTCGGCGATTCCCGGACATCTCGGACTCATCTCGATGCTCACTGGGCGAAAGATTCGCTGGGATGTTGTGACCGAAACCATCCTCGACGACCTCGGCGCTAGCCAACTCCTGTCACGATCCTACCGGGAGCCATGGCAACTGGCTTGAACCGCCAATCGATGAAAGCAAAATCACAGAAACGACCAGCAAAAATTAATTTAAACCATGAACCTCAACTCAAATAGGAAATGTCTAATGAAACAATTACTGTCCGTTCTTCTGGGCTTGGCCCTGCTGTCCGCCGGTTGCGCGACCCATCCTGATTGCACGAGGAAAACCAATTCTCTGACGAAAGCTGAACAAGCCGGCGGCTGGCAATTGCTGTTTGACGGCAAGACGTTTTCCGGCTGGCATAATTTTAAGAAGGACGGCGTGCGGCCCGGCTGGCAGGTCAAGGACGGCACGCTGGTGTGCGTGGATCCGCACAATGCCGGCGATATTGTCACTTCGAACCAGTTTGGCTGGTTTGAACTGCAACTGGACTACAACATCTCGGAAGCCGGCAACAGCGGCATCATGTATCACGTCACGGACGCCGGCGGCGCGGTTTGGGCGACCGGCCCGGAATTTCAACTGGAGGACAACGAAAAGGCGGTGGATAAAATCCGGTGCGGCTGGCTTTACGCATTGTATCAACCGCCGGTGGATGAAAAGACGGGGAAAATCCTTGATGCCACCAAGCCGGTCGGCCAATGGAATCACGTCCGGCTCGTGATCAGTCCGCAAAAATGCATCCACGAAATCAACGGCGTGAAATATTTTGAATACGTCCTCGGCAGCGAGGATTTCAAGGCGCGGGTGGCTAAAAGCAAATTCAGCCGGATGCCCAATTTTGCCAAGTCAGACAGCGGCTACATCGCGTTGCAGGGCGACCACGGTTCCGTCGCCTTCCGTAACATCAAAATTCTCCCGCTGCCGGCAGCGGGCAAATAACTTTATTTGCTGCCCGGCTTTAGGGCGGGCAATTTTTATAAATACACTCGTCAGTTTTGTGCGCGGCGTGAAGGCCAGAGAATCCATATTTGTTTAGTTTGAGATGAAAAATGCCATCCTGAAATACAACATCTCAGTGGCGAAAGCCCAGAGCAACCTTACCAACATGATTGCCCAAATCTTAGCCGCCAAGGCCGATACTGAAGTCATTTTGATGACTATGAACCCACCTATCAACGAACATCTCAAGCAGCGGCCTAAGATTGAGGACTTTTACCAGTTGTATCGCGAGGTGGCGAAAGAACGGAAGCTGTTTCTCATCGACCAATATCTGAACTGGAAACCGATTTTAAAAATACGCGCCCGATGGCATTCACCCCGGGCCGGAGGGCTGCCTCCAAGTGATTACGCCCGCAATTTTTCAAGCTCTAGGAATCAAAGTTGAGCCAGACACGCTCGTGACTGAACCTTTACCCAAGCGCTGAAACAAAACTATGAAATGATCTCATGAAAAAAACGCTTCTGTCTGAAAAAATCGCCCGCGTAATGTTAGTTGCCGTCTGGTGCTGCCTCGCCGGATCGTTGCCTGCGTCAACGGAAATTTCCTTCCCCAGCGTGGACGCTGAACCGCTCTCAAAACTTCCGGCCGGAGCCGTGCTGCTGCACGACGGTTGGGAAATGCGCGAGTCGGCCATCGTCGGCATGGACGGCGCACAAATTTCCAGTCCTAAATTCAACCTCGACCATTGGTATTCCACCACCGTGCCGACCACGGCGCTCGCGGTGTTGGTGCGGCACGGAGTTTATCCCGATCCCTACATCGGCCTGAACAACCTGAAAATTCCGGACGCCAGCGATGCGTTCAACCGGCGCTACAATCTGGAAAAATTCAGTCACCTGCCGGACAAGGCCAATCCGTGGAGTAAACCCTATTGGTTCCGAAAAACATTTACCGTCCCGGTGGATTACGCAGGCAAAATCGTTTGGCTCAACCTTGACGGCATTAATTACCGCGCTGACGTCTGGCTCAATGGTAAGCAGATCGCCATGGCTACCAACACCGTCGGGATGTTCAAGCGCTTCAAGCTCGACATTACCGGTGCGGCGAAGCCGGGCACGGCCAACGTGCTCGCCATCGCCATCCATCCGCTCGATCACCCGGGCGATCCGGTGGAAGAACAGCTCAAATGCCTCAAGGGCGATTTCGGTCCGAATAGCGGTGATGGCGAAATTTTGCGCGATGTGACCCAATATTCTGCTGTCGGCTGGGACTGGATCGCCGCCGTGCGTGATCGCAACATCGGCATCTGGCAACATG
>CAIOUK010000216.1 GCA_903861445.1 uncultured Verrucomicrobia subdivision 3 bacterium | reverse complement strand
TGGAGAAATTTGAGAACGAAATCGCGGAGCCGGACATCAAGCTGGATTTGAAGATGTTTCCCGCCCGCGCCAACGCCGTGCGCATGATTCATTTTCCCGAAGAATTGACGGATGTGGAAATCGCGCGGCAGCGGCTGGCGTTGGATGAATTTGTGGTGTTGCAGTTCCAAATCCAGTCGCGCCGGAAAAAATTTGAGGCGAGCGCCAAGGCGTTGCCATGCGCCGGCGACAACCGGTTGATGAAACCGTTTCTGGCGCAACTCGGTTTCAAACTGACCGCCGCGCAGGCAAATGTTCTGAAGGAAATCCGTGCGGACATGGGCGGCGCGCATCCGATGCGGCGGCTGTTGCAGGGCGATGTCGGTTCTGGCAAGACGGCGGTGGCGGCGTGCAGCGCGTTGATGGCTTTGGAAAGTGGTTTCAACGTGGCGCTGATGGCACCGACGGAAATTTTGGCGGAACAGCATTTCCGGAATTTTTCACGTTGGCTTGAACCTTTGGGAATCCAAGTCCAATTGCAAACCGGCAGTCACAAAACGTCTGAACAATTGCCAATCACCAATCGCCAATCGCCCATTTTATTCATCGGCACGCACGCCTTGTTCACGGCGGGTTTCGCCCTGCCCAAGCTTGGTTTGGTCATCGTGGACGAGCAGCATAAATTCGGCGTGGCGCAGCGCGAAACGCTGGTGCGCAAAGGCAATTATCCGCATCTGCTGGTGATGACGGCGACGCCGATTCCGCGCACGCTCGGCCTGACACTTTACGGCGACTTGGATGTTTCGGTGATTGACGAACTACCCGGCGGGCGCGGCGCGATAAAAACTTTTGTGCGCACGACGGACAAGCTGCCGAAGGTGTTTGATTTTATTCGCGAAAAAATTGCCACTGGCCGGCAGGCTTACATTGTTTATCCGCGCGCCGAAGTGGCGGACACGGACAAAGATATCAAGGCGGTGACGCAGGAATTTGAAAATGTCCAGCGTGCGCTGAACGGCTTCAAAGTCGGTTTACTGCACGGACGCATCAAGCCAGCGGAAAAGGAAAAAACGATGGCGGAGTTTCGCGCGAACAAAATCCAGGCGCTGGTCGCCACGTCGCTCATCGAGGTCGGTGTGGACGTGTCCAACGCCACGGTGATGCTCATTGAGAACGCGGAGCATTTCGGGCTGGCGCAGTTGCACCAGTTGCGCGGACGCATCGGGCGCGGCGCGCACGAGAGTTTTTGCATTTTGATTTCCGACGCGCAGCATCCGGAGGCGCAGGCGCGGCTGAAAATTTTAGAGGGGACGAATGACGGTTTCAAAATCGCGGAGGCGGATCTGAAGTTGCGCGGGCCGGGTGAATTGCTCGGCCAGCAGCAGAGTGGCGCGATGAAATTGCGCTTCGGCAATCTGGCGGAGGATTTGCCTTTGATCCGGCAGGCGCGCGCGCTGGTCGCCAAAATTTTTTAAGAAAAAATCCCTTTTCATTTTGGCGGAAACCGGCGTAAGGTAGCGACATGAAATCCTTCTTGGCCATTTGGGTTGGGGGTTTAGTGATGGCACTGGTCGCAGGTTGCAGTGATAGGCAAGCCAAGCCCGTTACACCCGTCTCCAAGACCGAATCAAATTCTAATAACGGCAGTTTGCTCACGGCACCCGTGGATTATATCAGCGCGTCCGTGCAGGCGCAGAAGCACGCGGAAAAAGTCATTGATGTGTCCTACATCAACCAGGCGATTCAAATGTTCAATGTGCAGGAAGGGCGGCTGCCGAAGACGCTGGCTGAGCTGGTGCCAAATTACATTGCGAAAATTCCCGAGGCTCCGTTTGGATCAAAAATCGTCTATGATGCCGCTGCCGGCACGGTCAAAGTGGTAAAACAATAATTATGGCTGAACCTGTTACCAAACCGTTGGAGGCACCGCCGTTTGAGGGCGGGCTGTGGAATCGCCCGTGGTTCATGCTGCTGCTGTGCTGCGCGTTCGTCGTGCTCGACTGGGAGTTTGTGCCGATTGCGCTTTTCCCGTTCATCTTCATTTTTCCGTTGATGCTGGTGGCGTGGAATCGCGGCATGGCTTTTGCGACGGTGTGCATCGTGCTCATGTCAGCCAGCCGGGTATCGCATCAATTCTTTTTTGATTTGAAGCCGAGCACCATTGACGATTATACCGACGCGCTCATCCGTTTTTTTGTCCTGCTGCTGCTGGCGTTGCTGACCCACCTGCTGGGTGCCCAGTCGCGCCAGCTTCGCCAGCGCGTGCGGATGCTGGAAGGCATCCTGCCGATTTGCTCCAGTTGCAAAAGCATTCGCGACGAAAAAAATGACTGGGTGCAACTCGAAGGTTACATCACCGCGCACACGGCGGCGCAATTTTCCCACGGCCTCTGCCCGCATTGCTTCAAGGAATTTTACGGCGAGGAACCCGCCAGCCAGACCCCGGTCAAATAATCCGCAATTTTCGCTCGCAAAAATTTCGGCGTCGCCCGAGAATCCGTCTTTGCTTTTCGCATCATGAAGGAACAAATCGTTATTTTGGATTTCGGCTCGCAATACACGCAGGTCATCGCCCGGCGCGTGCGCGAGTGCAACGTCTATTCCACCATCATCCATTTCAACACGCCCGCCGCCGAGATCGCGGCGATGAAGCCGAGCGGCATCATTCTCTCCGGCGGTCCGTCCAGTGTGTATGCGCCGAAAGCGCCGATGCCGGATAAAACTATCTTCGAACTCGGCGTGCCGATTTTGGGCATCTGTTTTGGCGTGCAACTGTTCGCGCAATTTCTCGGCGGCAAGGTCGAGAAAGGCCAGAAGCGCGAATACGGCAAAGGCACCCTCACCATCAAGGACAAGTCTTGCGCGCTCTTCAGCAAACTGCCGCCGAAATTGCAGGTCTGGAATTCCCACGGCGACAAGCTCACCAAAATTCCCAACGGTTTCAAACCCGTCGCCGTCACGGAAAACTCCGAATACGCCGCGATTGAAAACCGCGCGAAGAGATTTTTCGGTTTGCAGTTCCATCCCGAAGTTGTCCACACGCCGCGCGGCAAGGAAATCATTGCTAACTTCGTCCACGGCGTCTGCGGTTGCGGCAAATCCTGGACGATGCGGAATTACGTTGACCAAGCCGTCGAAGAAATCCGCGCGCAGGTCGGCAAGGAACACGTCATTCTCGGCTTGAGCGGCGGCGTGGATTCGAGCGTGGCGGCGGCGTTGCTGCACAAGGCGATTGGCAACCAGCTCACCTGCATTTTTGTGAACAACGGTTTGCTCCGCGCGAAGGAAGCCGCCGTGGTGCAGGAAGTTTTCGGCCGCAATTTCAAGGTGAAGCTGCAATACGAAGACGCCACCAAATTATTTCTCGGCAAACTCAAGGGCGTCACCGATCCCGAAACGAAACGCAAGATTATCGGCAAGACGTTCATCGAGGTTTTCAGCGACGCCATGAAGCGCGTGGGCAAGGCGAAATTTCTCGCGCAAGGCACGCTGTATCCCGACGTCATCGAATCCGTGCCGATTGCCGGCAATCCCGCCGCGCTCATCAAGAGCCACCACAACGTCGGCGGTTTGCCAAAGGGAATGAAATTCAAGCTCGTCGAGCCGCTGAAAAATTTGTTCAAGGACGAAGTCCGTTTGCTCGGTGAAGAACTCGGCGTGCCGAAGGAAATCGTCTGGCGGCAGCCGTTCCCCGGCCCCGGCCTCGCCGTGCGCATCCTCGGCGAAGTCACACCGGCACGCTGCGAAATTTTGCGCAATGCCGACGCCATCGTCGTCGAGGAAATGAAGGCGTGTGGACTTTACTACAAGATTTGGCAGAGCTTTGCCGTGTTGCTGCCCGTGCGCAGCGTGGGCGTGATGGGCGACGAACGCACTTACGATTACACCATTGCCATCCGCGCCGTGGAATCGCAGGACGGCATGACGGCGGACTGGGTGAAGCTGCCCTACGACCTGCTGGAGAAACTCGCCAGCCGCATCATCAACGAAGTGAAAGGCGTGAACCGCTGCGTCTTCGACATCACCAGCAAGCCGCCGGGGACGATTGAGTGGGAATAATGCCTACGGACGAAAAATCTCGTCTCGAAAAGCTTTTAGAAAATCTCAAAGCATCTCAGAAACTTCATTTTGAAGTATGGGAAGAGACAATGAACGCATATGGCGGCGCGTTTTATCCGGTCGATTTCTTGGCCCAAGCCGTTCTAAACCGTTCGCTTAATCTCGTTGAAGGCTTCGTTACTCTCGCTCAACAACGAAATTTAATTTGTTGTGGAGCTCTGCTTCGTTTGCAATTGGATAACTGCTTGCGGTTTTATGCAGTTTATCTTGTAAAAGATCCTCATGACTTTGCGATGAAGGTTTTTGGTGGCACGCCAATCAAGAAGATTGAGGATAAGGGTGGGAAATTCATGACCGATGGATATCTCGCTGGAAAGTTAAATGAGAAATATCCGTGGGTTTTGAATGTTTACAAAAAGACTTCGGGATATATTCATCTATCGGAGACGCATATTTTTTGTTAGCGAGCGGTCAAAACCGGCCAGTCGAGAGCGAATGAAAACCAGCCACTTTGAGGAACGCATTGCGTTGCGTGCGACAGATGTTGCACAAAGACGCGATGAATCAACTCAACGTGAGCTTACAACATTCAATAACGA
>CAIOUK010000215.1 GCA_903861445.1 uncultured Verrucomicrobia subdivision 3 bacterium | reverse complement strand
GGAGACCGATGCCCAATTGATCCAAGCCATTCGTGAAGGCCAGACAGATCGTGTGCGTTATGCCCGTCCCGAACACGCTCCGCTCGACGTATTGCAGGCGGGCAATGCAGCGGGCGGCATAGTCATCAGCACGCCGGTTTCTGGCGAGGGCCGATTGGAAATGCTCTGGTATTTGCATGAGCAAAGTATTAGCACCGATTACCATCGCTACGGCAATCTTGGCCTCCGGGCGGATGAAAAACGCGCCGAAGTCTTGTGAATACCCAGCAAGTCTAACCAGCCCACCAACCGCACCTCTCTCAATTTTCAGATTGGCTCTCCGGTTGGCCCGTTGCAAATCTAGCAGCGGAGGGGGGCCATCAAGCGTTGTATCCACATGACCTTTATAGTAAAAACTCTTCCGGCCAGCACGCGCCCGGGTTCAGCGGACGAATCGTTTGTGGCAGCAATTAGTCGGGAAAGCCTAATGCCCAGAGCGAGTCATAAACCGCACCAGAACAAAAATTTTCCAAACGGTCGCCGTAAGGATTTTTGATCTGTCTTTCTGTCTGTTGGCTCATGCCAAGAATGATAAATTATTTGTGCTCTACCCCAATCTTGGGCTAGATTTTGACCATGCCATCATTTGCTCTGCTTTCGTCCGCCAACCAGGTCGCCGCCCATTTGCGCGCCGATTTGATCCGGGGGCGTTGGCAAGATACCATACCTGGGGCGGATCGGTTGGCGGTGGAACTGGGGATAAACCGTAAGACAGTGGATGCGGCGATGAGGCAACTCGAACAGGAAGGATTGTTGCTCAGCCAAGGCTTACGCCGAAGTCGCCGCATTGTTCCGTTGAAAGGCGGGGGGGGTTCCCCGATGCGGGTGGCCTTGCTGGTGTGGACACCGGCAGATCGTTCCTGGACGTATGTGGTGGACTTGCAACATCGGCTGGCGGAGGCAGGACACGTCTCATTTCACACCCCAAAAACTTTGCTGGAATTGAATATGGACGTGGGTCGCATCGCCAAGATGGTAGCCCGCACCAAGGCAGATGCGTGGGTGGTGGCGTGCGGTTCAGTGGAAGTGATCACATGGTTCGCCCAGCAAAAAACGCCCGCTTTTGCGCTATTTGGGGGCTGGCGCGGCCAACCCATCGCTGCCGCCGGCCCAGACTGTATGGCGGCGATCGAAGAAGGCACCCAATCACTGCTAAAACTGGGTCACCGGCGAATCGTCATGCTGGTCCGCCGCCAACATCGGCAGCCGATCATGGGCCAGCTGCCCACAGCATTTCTGACCGCGCTGGCCGCCTACGGCATCCCGGCTTCGCCTTATGTGCTGCCGGATTGGGAAGAAAGCGTGCCAGGCTTTCAAAAATGCCTTGCCAAATTGTTTCAAGTCACCGCGCCGACTGGGTTGCTGGTGGATGAACCGGAGTTGTTCGCGGCGACGAATCATTTTCTCGCGACACGGGGACTGCGCGTGCCCCAGGATGTCTCATTGATTTTTCTGGGACACGAACCGATTTTTGAGTGGTGTGTGCCCACGGTCACCCGCATGCAGCAGGATTTCAGTCAATTAGTTCGGTGCATCCTCCGCTGGGCGAACCATGTAAGTCGAGGCAAACGCGATCTCCGCCAGCACGCTTTCCCTGCCAAATTTATCCCCGGAGGCACGGTCGCGCCGCCGCCCGTTGCTAAATGAATATGAAATCGCTGGGTTGTTGCTAACCGCGACCGTTAGATTGATCTGCAGCAGAACGGTGCGGTTATTCGTAAAAGTCAGGCTGTAAAAGTCAGGCTGTTGTCCAAACGGCCGGCGGACTGTCACCGACGGCTCAATTGTATGGAATGGAGAGCAGATAATAGCGCTGCGGCCCGCTGGTGTTGACGGGAATACTGTTCGTCGAAACTCCACTCGGCCCGACGGGATTGGTGGCCACCGGTATCCAAGTGTTGCGCGGTTGCAATATGTTCGTGGCCATGAGCAGCACACAAGACTGATTGGTCGCCCCCGCCCAAACCAGCATCAGGTTGGTGCCGACGAGCTGCACGGCGGTGCCGGCAATGGGCACTTGCACCGGCGGCAGCATATAGGTGAACGCATTCAAATTCGTCACCGCGAGACCGTTGGTGTTGATCACCGCAACATTCACCGCGCCGGGGCTGTTGGCCGGAGTCGACGCCGTGATTTGGTTTGAACTGATAACACTGACGCCGGTGGCGTTGTTGCCGCCGAACAGCACACTCGCACCGCTCAAAAAGTTGGTGCCGGTGATGGTCACCACCGTTCCGCCATTGGTGCGGCCAGTGGCCGGCAGCAGGCCGTTAATCAGCGGCGCAGACGCGGAGGCGACCGCCGGTGGCGGCGCAATCGGCACCGCATAAAACGTAAGCGCAGCAAGGCCGTTGGAGCCGGTGAGCATGGCAGAAAAGTTGGTCACACTGGTTGAAGTCCAATATTGATCCACCACATAATCAATCGTCTGGTTCGTTGAAGAACCGCTCAAGGTCAGCGTGATGACGTTGTTGCTGGCACTGCCGGCGGCGACCCAGCCGGCGAGACGGTCGAGATAGAAGTTGGCCGTGACGGCGTTGTTCCAAGTCATGTTCTGGTTGAACACCAGCGCAATTTGATTGCGATTAGTGGTAGTAAAGGCGGCGCTGATGATATTGGGCACCGTGATATCATTCGTTGGGACTAAGCCGTAATTGTCACGCGCAACCAGCGGGAACATATTATAGGCCAACTGGCAATAGTCGGGGGAATAGAAGTGACACTGGCTGCCTGTGGGCTGGGCCAGCGTGGACATGATGCTCATATTGGAATACAGGCCGGGTAAGTTGCGCTGCACCTCGCGAATCATATCGCTCCAGTATCCGCCACCGATGGAGCAGGCATTGGGATAGATTTGGAAGATATAATAATGCTGGATGTTCGGGAAATCTGTCTTCCACGCGCCGGACATATTCATGAAGTAGGACTGGTAGTTGACGTAGTCATAATTGCCAGTTGGATCCGCCGCTGTCTGGTCGTTTTCACCCTGATGCCAGAGCACGCCCCGGATGCCATGCGTCAGATTGGCCGCCGCCACGCGGGTCACCAAGTTGGCGTAAATCGAATAGGTGCCGCCACCCGCGTCGTAATGGTTGGTGGGATTGGCCTGATGCGCGGAAATCAGCGTGCCGCCGACTGCCCCGTTCATGATGCAGATGGGAATCTGATAGGTCGCCTGCAGATTGCTGGCCAGACACATACCCCAGATGCCAATTTCGTAAAGTCCGGAGCCGGGATCGCCGACGGCGTAGCCCCACCCGCCATTGGTGGCTCCACTGGTGCCCTGGGTGCCAAAGGTTCGGATCCACGGATTGGTATAGGTGTTGATGGAGTAGTTATTATTCGTGCCGTAATGGTTTTTCGACTCGGCATTGGACTGGCCTTCAATAATGTAGGCATCGCCGCAAACCAGATTGGTTTCCGTGTCCAGTAAATTGGTCACGCCAGCGGTCACGGAGCTGAACTGCACGCTGTAAGTAATCAAGCCCGAGGGAATCCGCGCACTCAAAGCATAAACGCCGCCGGCAGGAACGACGCTGATATTGGTATAGAGAACTCCATTGGAATAAATATTCATGAAAACCGAGTCGGGCGAACCGCCAATGGTGCCGTTGTAATAAATCGTGCCATAGCCGGTGTTATCCCGCGCATAAAACTGATTGTTTACCGGCTTTTCACTGGCGCCCGGCGTCCGCACCACCCAGGCATCGGTGAGCGGTTGCTGCACGGTCACAGCGGCACTATTCGAGTTAACCCCACCACCGTTATCCAAGGCCAGCGTCGCGGTCAGAACCCCGTTTCCTTGCGCGCGCAACAAGGTTAGATTCGTCGTCGTGTAGACGCCGGGCGCGGTCAGCGCGGACGGCGTTTGCGCCGTCACCGCCACACCGGCCACGTTCCATTTGTAATTGAGGTTGGTTGCTCCTGCCACCACCAGCGCCGCCCAGTTGGAAATCACCGGCGTCACGGTCAACGTCGAACGTCCATCCCACAAATTAGTTGACGTGACTAACGTGAAGATGGGATCGGGAATCGTATCCAGCACCGTCACCGGAATATCATTGGTCTGGATCGATCCGTCTGGATAGACCGCTTTGAATTCAATCACAAATGATTGGTTACTCGTCACGCGGCCGGCATTAATCGTGTATAAGAACTGATCCACCGCCAGCACCGTTGACTGGCCGTTTTGTTTCAGCAGCCAATAGACCTTCGCCGCGCCACCCGCTTGAGCCGTCAGATTGGTTGTGGTGGATTCATTCATCGTCACATTCGTGGCCGAAACAGAAAAGTTGGTGCCCGGCTGCACGAGGTTGCCCACCAGCGTTTGCAGAGGATTCTGATTTTGATATTCCAGCGACAGCCAGTTGGTGGAGCGCGCCATGCTGGAGATACGCACCTCATCCAAATCGCCGATGAAAGCGGCGTCACCAAATGCGCTGCCCAAACCCACATCCATTCGCGCCGGATTAGGAATATTCAGCGTGCCCGTGATTGAACCGTCCAGCACACCATTGACATAAACCTTGGCGGTTCCGTTGGTGTAAACATAGGCCACATGATACCATTGCGCTAGTGATAGCGTGCTATTGCCATTCAAGGTGGGGCCAAAAAAGGTATCCACATAAATGTGGGGCGGGCTGGCCTCGGTCACGACCACTTTGCCCGATCCCTGCTGAACTCCCCACCCCACCATCGTCCCGGGAGACACGTTGGCTCGGAACCAAGCTTCGGTGGTGTGCGGGTTGCCGCCGGAAGGAAGTGTAGTGATGCTCGTTCCGCAATTCAGCTCCACGGTGCCATTGAAATGCCTCGCCAGTCCCACCGCGCCATTCGTCGCCGTCGTGCCCGTGTCCGTGGGCGTCAGCGTGCCGGTCGAATCCGCAGTTCCGTTCATGTGCAGCACGCAAGCAAAACCGTTGGCTGAGTTGAACACCGACGAGCCGCTGGACTGGCTGATCGCATTGGTATTGCCCCAGAACATGAGGAGTTGCTGGTTTGTATTGCCCCGGATACTCGGAATTTGCACCCAAATGCTGGCCGTGCCATTCACGGCATCCCACTGCTCGATCTCGTAGGGCAAGGAATTACTGTTGGCGGTGGTGAAGAGGATGTCCGCGCCGTTGGTCTGGGCCTGACTGAAATTAAAGTTGCTGGCATTCAGCCGCAATAGAATCGGGAAATTGGTTTCCGAGGCTGCAGCCGGCAGGTTTGCGCCGTTTGTTGCGGTCAGCACATAAAAGGAAGCAGAATACGACCGGGAAGTTAAATCCAATAGATTGACGGTGACGGTGTAGTTGTTGGTGATCGTTCCATCCACCACGCTGTAGATGGCCGGATTTTGCACCGCAAAAGTGGGGGATGGCGCGGAGCCGCTGGGCTGATTGCACGTTCCCGATGTGAGCGTGTAAGTCGGTGCCAGCGTGGCCAGCGAGTTGGTGGAGGGAATCGTCAACGAAATCGTCTTGTTGGTCTGGTTGATGACGCCGGCATAGCCCAGAGTGCTGAAGGTCGTAATCTGGGCGGGTAGATTCATCTGCAATACCGCGTTGGTCTTGTTGAACGTCCAAGCCCTGCCTCCAAACGTGCCTGAATAGAGATTGCCCACGGGACCGGTGAAGCCGGTCAAACCAAAGTTGGCGCCATAAATTTTGTTAGTCATGCCACTGACCAACGTCCAGGAATTGCTGTTCACCGTCACCGCCGAAGTATCCAGAGTGAAAGTGCCATTGAAGGTGGCCGACGCCGTGCCGGAGCCCGTCACCGTATTGTTATTGGTATCGGTAATAACGAATTTCAATCCGCCATTCGTTGCCAAAGTCAGCGAGCAACCCGTGCTGATGGTGGTGCCGCCGGTGTAAGTGTTCGTGCCGGACAAAGTCAAACCACCATTGCCGATAACCTTCACCGCTCCCGGTCCCGAGATGGGGCCGGCGAGCGTTTGTGCGGTCGTGCTCGCGAAGTTCAAAAATGTGTTGGTATCCATGGAAATGGCTCCGGCATAATTTCCGTTCCCCAACGAACCCGAACCAATCACAGTGATGGCGCTGTTGGGGTGAAGAATTTCACCACCAACGGTCAAGCCAAACAGACCGCTGCCCGAAACTTTTTTTAAAGTGATTGGGCCAGTAAAAGTATTGGCCCCATAAAGATTCACATAACTTAATTGTGCAGCTGTATTGCCAGTAAAATAGACCGCCAGTGACAAAGCATTGCCACTCGTCCCATTCGGGATACCCGAGCTGAACGTAACCGTTTCGCGGTCGCCGTTGCCAAGGTAGCCGGTATAAAGGGCGAGCGTCTGCGCGTTGGTGGCGGTGGAACTGACCGAGTTGGTCATCTGAAAATCGGTGTCGTTGTCATTGAACTTCATGGTGTTCGTGCCCGCACCACCGGCGAAGAGGATGGCGTCGTTATTGTAATTGGTGGCTGGATGCTGGCTGGGCGCAACCAGCAGGGTGGCTCCGTTGGACATCGTCAGCGTGCCGGCATCATTCCACACCGTGAAGGTGCCGTTGGTGGTGGTGTTAGTGGTGTTGATCGTATAGGTGCCACCCGTGCCGATGATCGTATCGGCGAAAGCACTACCCGCACAGAACACCAGTCCGGCCGCGACAGCGACTGAAAAACGTTTCACCATTACTCTGATCATTTCTGTCCTCATCTTTTTATCTTAATTTTATAAGTTTTGAACCAGCTGTTTCCGTCTTCAACGCTACGGTATCAACGCTACGGTAAAGATTCGTGTTCTGTTGGCGTAAGTAACGGAAGTCCTTTACTCCTGCCACAGCGCAAATTATTGATTAATAAAATTAATCCGCCGGGCAGTTACAAGAACAACTTCAATGTTCCGCAACAAATCGCACGCTGCGAGTTATTTCCCAATTAAACTCTACCCCAATTTTGGGTTAGATTCAGGAGCCAATCAATGCCAGCATTCGCCCTGTTTCGTTATATTGATGAACCCGATATCTTCATCGTGGCATACCAGTTTTTAGCTGAGAACAGCCGGCGCGTGCCCAACAGGTTTCCCTGATCTGCACGGAGCCCCCACTCACTGCAATTGGTGTGCGCCCCCTTTTTCTCATTTAGAGTGGGATTATAGTCAGGTGGTCTCCCATATTAACCGGTGGGCAGCGAGCGTGAGCCGAGGTCGGCGGGACATCAAACAGATTTTGTTACCAACCAAGTTTGTTGCGAACAGCAGTATCGCACGGTGCCTTCGCCATAATCGGAAAATCGGGTCGGCGCGCGAAAATAGAAATAGCGACGCTCAAGTTCCAACGCTCAACCACGGCGGCCATGCCCCCTACTCCACCGACGACTCGTTGGCGCGGCAACCGGACTTGCCGAGTTGAGGATTAGAGCTTACTTCGCCGACCTGTATTTTGCCGTGAACTCATCAATACCCACCAGTTGGGGCGCAATCTGGCTGGCCTTAATTTCGGCAATGGTCTTGTCAATCAGAGCCACTCCCGCCTTATCACGGCGCTCTTCGTATTTGCCGCGAACTTCCCGCAACTGCGGCAGCACTTCTTTGGCATGAACGCCATATCGCTTGAGATATTCCATGCACTTTGCGAGGGGCGACCCCCATTTGGGTGCGCTAATCGATACGCAAACCGGCATCCCTTCGCGAATATGCAGTCGCGACAACAAATCCAGTCCTTCCACCCGAATACCTTCAGCAAACATCTCGCCGCTGGGTGCCATTTTCTCACTTGCTTTCAGGATGGATGGCAATAACACAGCCAAATCATTGCCGGTCAATTTACCGTAAATGGCACCGACGCTGCCGCGAGCGGCCCCGTCTTCGTTATTTAAAATGGATTCAATGGCCGGAATGAGCAGACGGCGATCCACCCCAACCAGTGAATCTGCAAGAATGCTCCGGGGGCTCCGGCCAGGAAAAGGTGAAAATAATGCCATGCCCACGGCGCGTTGAACAATATGGCGCGGGTCGTCGGGATTGGAGGCCATTGCCAGATTCAATAAATCCGGCACGCAGGTTGCGCGCACGGCCGGGCTGAGGGCGGCGATGGACTGACAGGCAAGGTATTGCACCCACGGATCGGAATCCTTGAGTGCCGCCCGCAATTGCGCTACCGCCGGATCGGCCTTTGGTCCGAGTTTAGCCAGCGCCAAACACGCGCCATAGCGGGCGTCCTGATTGGGACTAGCCAAGAATTTCAGCAGCGTCGGCACAAAGTTACCTTCACGCTGCGCCAATGACTGGGCCGAACGCAGTCGCACGGCCGGCGACCAGCTCATTAAACCAGACAGCAACTGTTCGGTTGAGCGTCCATCATAACAGGTCGCCTCGGTGGCCGGCGTGAAATCACGACCCGCCGCAATGACCTCATCGGTTTGAGCGCTATTAAGCGCGGGAAACGAAAATGGTTTTTTGCCCGTCAAATAAAGACTTTTTTGCGGTGCCGCATAGGCCAGCAGATACGACCCGGTGCAGTCCCACCCGGTGTATTCTCTGAAATCCTCCCCGCCTTGTGGTTCACCTTGATAAATAACGCTACCATCCCAGCTGCGCGCCAAATCATAATACCAGGCCTGCTCCTTGAGATAAGACCCAGACGTCAGCGGTCCGCAACGGATGACGCCGGGCAAGGCCCACAGCACATTAAAATAATTGCCCGTGTGCCCGCGCTCGCGCTCGGCGTAACCGGCGGCAGCCATCTTCGCGAAAAATTCTGCTGCCTCGCGGTCGCCCAGCAAATCAAACAACACTGCCGCACTGCCGGATTTGCCATTATCATCATGGCTGTCCCACGGCTTATGATCGCCATAAGGAATGGCACCCTTGTTGGCATACCAGCGCAAGAAGCCGGACGCCTTCGCTATCGCCCGATCCAGCGCCGGATCATTCACCCCAGCCTCCTGCGCCAGCACCATCGAAATCGTCAGACTCAACCCCGGCTGGTTCATGCAACCATAGCCGTTGAGGTTGCCATCCGGTCGGGCCGGGTTATGCCCCCAAGTGCCAACGGCGCTCTGGCTCTGCACAATCTCCAAGGTGATGCGCTTCAACCCTTCAAACACCAACCGGTCACCCGTAGTCAGCACATATTCGGCGAGAAAAATATTTGCATAGCCATAATCCCAATTCGGGTAACCATCAAAATGATGTTCTGCCACCTGCTTCGCGTAGGCCGCCAGCATGGGCCGGTATTCCTGCTTGCCGCTGGCCAGCAACGCCAACGCGTTCATGTCATTGGGAATGGATTCACCGTTAAGTCCCCGCTTGGCAATCGCCTCGCAGCCCTGCTCAAAAATCTTTTTTGATTTCGGGCAATCATACGGCGCGGTGTCACTATATGTGCCCATGACCTTGAGTTTGAGTTCCACCGTTTCAGTCTGGCCCGCGCGCCAGCGTAGCAACTGCAGTTTCCCGCCCTTCCACCAGTTCGCTTTTTCAGCAGCGGTAATGGCTTTGGCAAAACTGATGCGGGCATCGCAGGAAAATGGCTGACCACCGACCCCGAGAATGACATCCCCATTAGTTAAAATGCCATCCGCTGGCGAACCCTTTGCCACGGCAGTGACCAGAATTTGGCGCGCCTCGCTCGTCTCGCACTTGCTGCCGTATATCCAGCCCCGCAAACCCGTCGGCCCCAACGTCCAGTCGTGAAAATCATCCCTTTGCCCGCCGTGAGTGAAATCCGGATTGACAGGTGGTGCTTTTTTCTGGTCGGTAGCACCTGAAAGGCCGGCGGCTCCGCCTAGCAACACTAAACTGAATATTACCAGCACGCGTGAATACCAAATGAGCTTCTTCATGGTTCGTTTCGTTTTATTATTATGATTCCCGACAACGGTTAACAGCCATAGCAAGCCGGTCAATTTTGACAATCATGATATGATTGCGCTGGTGTCGACTGGTTTTCCCATAATCACACCTCTTAATACAATACCTTTTTGCATAACAACTACCCCTGATACGGTGCAGTTTTCCCAAGAAAAAAACAGCCGCGACCAGCTCGCTTCAGAGTAAAACATATCACAAGGCATTGATCAATTGCAGTGCTCACGAGTGCGTTTCAAAACTTTCACCACTAGTAAAAACTCCAGTAAAATAATAGTTTTCTAATATTTTGGAGTTGAGTTGGAAATAGTTCCTCCCCTGCCCCAAATAGTTCCTGAAGTCGAAAAAAACCTAAAACCTTGTGGGATGATTGAAACCATTGGGGAACGAGCGCAGAGGCTTATGCTCCCAAAAAGCAAACATCCCCGCCAACTGAAGCCGGCGGGGATGAATGGAATTGGAAAATGATTACAGGAAAGTGTCAGTCTGCGGCCGCATTACCTTTGCCGGCCAACACCGCCAACAATTGTGGCAACAGCATGGCCTGCGAATAGCGCGCCGCCACGGCAACTGGCAGACGGCGGTCATGAGCCACTCCAGCTGTGCGCATTTCTCGAATTTGACGAGCCAAATCCTCCGCTGCCCCGTGCCGCACGCCAATCCACGGATGGTGCGGCTGCAAGCCTTCCAGAATTTCCGTGACGTGGCTGGTTGTCGGCCCGATATAAATCACCGGGGCTCCAACGGAAAGAACATTGTAGATTTTACAGGGGTGAACCAAGCCAAGCATAGCGTCGCCCATGACTACGACATGCGCATCTGCCGCCGAGAGCGAGGCGGATAGTTGATCCAGCGGCTGATATGGCAGGCAAAGCACTTGTGGATTGCCGGTGGCGGCTGCCCATTTTCTTACACGCGCAAATTCGCTGCCACCGCCAACAAAACAAAATACGATGTCCGTTTCCTGGCGCAACCGCTCTGCCGCCTGCATCAATGTATCCAGCGGATGCACCGGGCTGTGATTGCCGGAATACATTACGACGAATTTTCCTGCGAGGGCGTGCGCAGTGCGAAACTTTTCCCGCCCCGCCGCATCAAAGCGAACTTCATCATCCTGTGACCACGGCGGAATGACGGCGACTTTTTCCGGCGCGATGCCCTTGGCCACGATGCGGTCGCGCATGAAGCGGTCCAGCGCAATGATACCTTCCGCCCGGCGCAGGCTGAAACACGAGAGCCGTTCCAGAAATTTTGCCGCAAACGAATCCGCCCGCAGCCAGCCGGCGGCGATGGCCTCGTCCGGATTGAAATCCATGACCCAATAGCAAAAGCGCGCCCGCCACAATTTTGCCCGCCACGCCCCGATGAAGGAAATGAGCGGCGGCGTGGTCAGCGCCAGCACCACGTCTTGACGCGGCAGGAACAAGAGCCGGGTGCAGCAGCAAATCAGAAAACTGGCAAAGTCCGCCGCGCGCCGCCACTTGGCGCCTTTGCCGAAGCGCGTGGAAAAAACGCGGCGAATTTTGATGCCGCGCCAGGTTTCGCACGCGGGATAGATCATATCGGGATGATCATAACCCCTGCGGCTGCTGACCACCGTCACTTCATGGCCACGCGCCGCCAGCGCTGTTGCCAAATCGCTTAAATGCTGCGCTGTGGAGACAACGTCGGGAAAAAAGACCTGGTTGAGCAGGAGGATTTTCATTTTGTGCAAAGATCGGATTCCCTTTCAATGCTAGGCTTGAGGTGAAACTGCGGCCATCGGAATAGGTAAGGGAATTGCAGCTTTTGGCAAAGCAAGGCTATCGCGAGGGAAACAAATACTCCTGCAGAGACAATAAACAACACCATTAAAAATTCCGACGAGATGCCAATACGGCTCCAAACAGCCCGCGCTGCGGTGCTACAAAGGGGATGTCCCAGATATATTTCCAGAGAGTAAAAGCCCAGCACAGAAAAGAACCGACCTACTGCCAAACCGATTAATCCATGAGACAAAGCAATAATGCCAACGATTCCCAGCAACGCAGTTGTCAAACCTAGTGGCAACTTCGCGTAGTTTGGCATGGCAAATATAATAGTCATCAATCCAAGTAACACCATTCCTGCTGCAATTAATTTCATTCTGTTGACGCTTGGCAAGCTGGCCGAGATTTTTTCCACATAAATAGACCCTACGGCAAAGAAAATGAGATTCAGCATCGCGGTATTTAAAATGGGCCAAAAAGCAAACGCATTAAACCATGCCCCCAGATGGAACGCGACTGCCGTCAGCAACAGGATTTGCTTGCGCACTCCTGCCACCAATAACAGATGGAACATCATTGAAATCAGAAAGAGGCTATACAGAAACCAAAGGCCATATCCATAAGGCTCCCAAAGCAAATGGAGCGCCCTGCCGATATTTGGCGGGTTATTCACATAACGCACCAAGAGAATTTGCGAGGCTAAATAAATCCCGGTCCATAGGATGTAAGGATAGACCAGTGTTCTCGTCTTGTTTTGAAAAAGTGCACGCCATGGCCGTCCAACCGCTTTGCCGGCAAACAAACCCGACAGGAGGAAAAAGGCCGGCATATGAAACAGATAAACCCATGTTCGCAACGTCAGAAATATGGAATCGGCGGAGAGAGCCTTTGCCGCCTCCAAGCCGCCTGTCACATACCCAAAAACCACCAGCACGATGCAGATACCCTTGCAGCAATCCACCCATAATAAACGATCTAATCTTTGATTTGTTTTAATAAAAAATACCTATCAGGTAGCCAACTCACACCGGCGCTAGATCGCTCAAATGTTGCGCGGTGGCGACAGCATCGGGGTTAAAAACCTGGTTGAGCAGAAGAATTTTCACGACGCGGAATTCACCGTTCGGGCACAATGATTTTTTCGAGCAACTGTTGCACGGCGGTTTGGGCCGCAGCAAGATCGCTTAGACCCGTAAGGGCGATTTCCAGTGAGCGTTGGCCGGCGTTGCGTTGACCCGCTCGCACGGCGGCGATTCGACTGCTGGCCGTCAGGGAGCTAGTTTCAAACTTGCGGGAACCCGCCCGGTCGTTCCATAAGCAATAGGCCACGAAGACTGGCTGCGGCGTATCGGTGAGTTGATAAAAACGGAACGGCATTTTCAAACCGTTGACCGCGAGGAATTGCAATTCTCTACCCCCGGTAAGCTGATGGCCGACGGCCGCCAGACAAACTTCGGGCGTGTGGTTCTGCGCCAGCCGCACGGCCGCACGGCCGGGTTGCCAGTGGAGAAAAATCACCTGCCAATTTAGATTATCCTCCTGCCAGCCGGCATTGCGCCCGTCATCAAACCGAAGGATTTGCCGCGAAGTCACCGGAATGTCGCGCTCGGTGAAAGTGGGATTGTTGGTCGGCCACGCCACTTGCCAAACCGTCGCGGCGGGCAACCGGGTTTCATGCCACCGATACCAGCCTTCCACGCCCACTTGCACGCACAGCAGCCAGCCGGTTAAGGCCACCGCAGAAAACGGAAAACGGAAAACGGAAAGTTCGGAGGCGGAGGGTTTTGAGTTTTGACTTCCAGTTGCTGGCTGCTGACTGCTGACTTCTAACTTGGCTTTTGCTGGCGCCAGCCAGACTCCAATGCCCCATAACACAAAGAAGCAACCGAGCAAAATGAACACCCCCGTCGGGTCGTGCCACCGGGTCGTGGCTGGAATCCCTCGCTGCGCCGCCACCCAGACCAGCACCAGCAATCGGACGAGATTGAGCAGCAAGGCCAGTAAAAATCCGCACCCCACGCAGAATAGCCGACGGGCAAGTCCCAAGGCATAATACTCACCGAGGAACAGTGAAATCATCAGCGTGGCTTGGAATGAACGGATGCCGCTGCACGCTTCGTCGATGCCCACCAAGCCCGTCGCCACCTCGATGACGTTGGCGTGCGGGATGGCTGGAATGCCGAGCCAGCCGGCCAAATCACACGTCGCGCGGACATCAAAGTGAGTCAGGGTTTGGATCAACGGATTTTCAATCAGCGTCGGCCATGGCACGGCCACGAGGAAAAAAAACAGTGGGAAAGCAAAGTCCGAAACCTGAAACCTGAAACCTGAAACCTGAAGGCGCGAAGCGCCAAGCGCCGAGCGCAGAACGCAAAGAGTGATGCCGATGACTGAAATGGCCAGCGCCCAGCTCACGAGCCGCCAGCCGGGATTGGCTTCCTGAATCAGACGAGCGGGCAAATAGAGCAACGCCAGCAACCCGAAAATGATTTGGCAGAGAATCGGCGATAGCCGGAAGTTGGCCGTTGCCGGCGGAGTGATTCCAGCTGTAGGTCGGAAAATTTTTCGGAGCAGGAGAAAAATACACAAGAACGGCACGGCCCAGCCGTAGGCGTATTGCGGATTGACGGTCCATTCCACGCGGAGGTCATTGAGCAGAACGCACCACAGCCAGACCAGCGGCAAAGCGCAAAGCGCGAGTCGAAAAACTGCGAATTGAGATTTGAAAGCTGAATTCAAAGCAGGGGATTTAATTTACAACGGGCAGATGCCATCCCGCAACCAGTGATAGACTAATTTGAAGTATTCCAAATGTATGAATCCACTGATCACTTGGCGGTTTTTGGTGTCGTAACCAAAATAGGCCGGGCGCGAATAAAATTGCAGGTCGGGGGCGAAATGTTTGAACGTCGCCAGCGCCCGGCGTGAGTGATACCAGGAAGTGACAATGATGACCTTATGCGCGCCCATCTGGCGAAGCAAGAGTATGGAAAATTTGGCGTTCTCAACCGTGGAAATCGAACGATCTTCCAGTATCATGGCGTTTTCTGGCACGCCAATCTTCTGGAGCAATTGCCGATTGACGAGTCCGTCGCCGCTGCCGCTGAGAATGATTTTGGGTGCCTCACCCGCTTGGAATAATTCCGCAGCGCGTTGTGGACGTTCTACGGCAAAACCGCCCAACACCACCATGACATCCGTCTTTACCGAACCGTTATCCACCGTCAAAATTTGCCTCGGAAATGGAGCGGCAAGCAGCACCAGTAACACCAACAGGCCGAATACGGCAGCCGCGATGACCAGCCAACGCCGGCGTTTCATGCAGTGGTCGCCGGGTTGTCCGGCGATAGAATCCGGTCTTTGATGCGGCTGGCCGGGTTGCCTTGACAGATGGCGAAGGGTGGCAAATCTTTTGTGGCTACCGAGCCAGCGGTGAGGACGGCATGGCTGCCCACGCGCACGCCCGGACCGACAAATGCCGCTGCGCCAATCCACGCGCCGGTTTCGACGTGAATGGGTTTTACGATGAGCGTGAAGTCCGGCGACTTGTAATCATGGTTGCCGGTGCAGAGAAAGGCGCGTTGCGAAAGACAGACGTGGCTTCCGATGGCGATGGGTGCCAGATTGAGGAGCCAGCATTCCTCGCCGATCCAGACGTGATCCCCGATTTCCAACCGCCAGGGGAAATGGATGTTCACGCGGGAACGGATGACGACGCCTTGGCCGATTTTGGCTCCAAACCGGCGCAACCAAAAGACCCGCACGACGCTGGGCAGCGGCCAGACCGGCGCAAAAAAAACACAACGCACCAAAACCCAGAGCGCTTCTTTGAAACGGGAAGCGCCGCGGCCAAAGCCGGCGGTCGAAAATTTTGAAAGGTCAACTTGCATGGTGGTAGAGTTTAAAAAAATTCTAATCCAGACGGACGCAATCCGGCGGCGACCCGCCGGCGGCCACCCAATGATAAACACTTTCAACGCTGTTCAACACGGATTTCAATGAGTAAGCCTCACGCACCCACTTTTGGCCCGCCGCCCCCATGTTGCGCCGGCTGGCGGCGTCCAGCGCGAGGGCTTGCATCAGGGCTGGTTGCAGTGCCTCCACGGTATTATTCACCACCCAGCCGCAACGATGCTTCTCCAAGTCCGCCCACGGAGTGTGGATGGTCGTGATGACCGGCGTGCCATGCGCCAGGGCTTCGGCGACCGTGTTGCCAAAATTTTCGCTGTTGGTGGGCAGGACGTAGCAATGCGCGCGGGCATACAACCAACTCTTTTGCCATTCGTCCACATGACCCAGCCAAAGGCATTGTTTAGCAATCCCCAACTGTTCGGCTAGTTGGCGACACTCGTGCACATATTCCGGCGAGCCAGTGCCCGCAATGGCCAGCAGCCATTCTGACCGCTGACCGCTGACATCTGACTTTTTGACTGCCGCCCAAGCCCGAATCAACAAATCGAGGCCTTTCTTGTAATGCAGGCGGGAGAGGAACAACACGAACGGATGATTCTTTAATTGCACTTCGATGGCTGACTCCTGATTTCGGATTTCGGATTTCAGGTCTTCTATTTTTTCCATATCCACGCCCACCGGGATCACCGCCACCGGCGCTTTGAAGCCCAGCCGGCGTAAGTCATCCGCTTCCTGCTGGGAATTCACATGCAGACAATTCGCCTCGCGCAGCACCCGATCCTGAAACCACCAGCGCACGAGCCGTTTTTGGTGCCATTTTTGGCGGAGCGCCCAGTCTTCATACATACCCATCACTTCCAGCACATAGGGTCGCCGTTGCTGACGGGCCGCGTTCGCGCCGTAGGCCATGGCTCGCAGCCATGCTCCGTGGAGATGATAGACGTCCGGTGGTTCAACCTGTGCCAATGCCCGGCGCATGGCGGGGGAGCGTCCGAGCCGGGCTGGTGCCGCTAGCGGGAACACATGCATCTCCACCGGCAACGGCAGCCGGCGGGCCGGGGAAGTGCCGGGATAGCCCTCCAACGTCCAAACGGCCACGCGATGACCTGCCGCCACCTGCCCCCGGCAATAATTGCTCAACGACTGGGTGGGCCCGCCGTGTTCCGGCGAAAAGATTCCCTGAACGTGAGCGATGTGCATAAAAGAAAATTTTGAAAACTGAAATGCTGAAACTGATTTCTACTTTGACACGAATTTCACGAATTAACCCGAATTAAAAAATCAGCCTGGAAGTTATTCCCCATTTCTACTTTCTACTTTCCCGATTTCATATTTTGGCTTTATCCGCCAGTTCGCGATAGATGGCTCCATATTGGGCCGCCACGGCGGCGGGCGTGAACCGCTTTACATTTTCAAAACCGGCGGCGACCAGCTGGGCGCGATAATCCGGCTCGTGCCAGACTTTAAGGATTCCTTGACGGATGGATTCCACGTCCAACGGATCCACCAGACAGGCGGCGTTCCCGGCTACTTCCGGCATGGATAAAATTTTACTCGTCACGACCGGCCGCCCCGTGGCCTGGGCCTCGATGATGGGCAGGCCAAACCCTTCGTAGGTGGAAACAAAAGCCACCAAGTCGCACTCGGCATACGCGCGCAACACCTCGGCATCAGTCGCCTGAGGCAGGTTGGTGTAACGAATTTTGGCTACCGCCAAAGTCTGTTCCTGTGCTTGACTCAATTGACCTAAAATATTCAAACGGCAGGGCAGACCACTAATTGCCCTAGCTAATCTTTCCAGATTTTTGTTGGCACCTGTCCCCAGATGCAGAATCTGCGGCTCCACCGAATTGAAAGCCTTGGGCACCGGCACAAAATCAGCGCCCACGCAGTTGGGCACCACCCGGATTTTGGCGGCATCGCAACGAACATGCCGCAGCAATTCCCGGCGGGTGGATTCAGAAATCACCGTCACGAGTTGGGAGCGCCAGATGGGCAAGCTGAACCAGAACAATTTCAGCAACGTCCGGCGCCAGCCGCGCAACCGCTCCAGCGCGGCGCAATCGTGAATGGTCAGCAAGGTGCGCCGCTTGGCCAGCGCCAGCGCGAGATAATGGACATCGCCCGTGATGTGGTTGACCGTTCCCTGATGCCGGGCGGCATCCATCATATTCAGCAGGCGCGGCCAGATGCCTTTGCTGAAACGGGGACAGAGATGCATCAGGCATTCGATGCCTTCCGGCATGGCCCGCCGCAGGCCGTCAAAAAGCCTTTCGATGCTCGTGTAACCGGCCATCGGTCGGCGGTGGAAATGAACGACTTTGATCACGGCAGCCAAAACTGAAATTTTGAAAACAGAAAAATGAAGGACAAAGGCAGATGGAATCGGGTTTCAACTTTCGATATTTTTAATTCCCGTTTCTGTTTTCCACTTTCCACTTTCTGATTTACTCAACAGGTTCCCTAGCAACTTTTTGATTTGTTCGCGATAGCGTTCCGGCGTGAATTGCCGGGCAAACTGTTGTGCCACTTGTCCGTCATGCTGCAATGCCTCGCGGTTCGTGGCGTAGTATTCCAGCCGCTGGGCAATCGCCGCGCTGTCCATGATGGGCACACGCCACGCCGGATCGGGCACTGGCACCCCGCAATTCTCCGTCACCACCACCGGCAATCCGCACGCCATCGCTTCCAAGGCCACAAACCCGAAGGAATCGCCCAGCGAGGGCAAAACCAGCACATCATGGTTGCAATAAACCTCTCGGAGTTGGGATTTGGGCACGGGTGGGAGAAATTTGACGTTGGTCAATCCCGCCGCCAGCGGCTGAAGTTCCAACTGAAGGTTCCCAACGCAATCCAGTTGCACCCGGCGGCCACATTTTTTTACAGCCTCCAACAAGTAAGGCACGCCCTTCATCAACGTGCCGCGCCCGGCATACAGCACCCGCAATGGAACTTGGTGGTTGCTCGTTGCCACCTTTGGCCGCCACAAATCAGGTTCAATCCACAAGGGGATGCGGACGAATTTTTCCGTCGGCACACCGCGTTGCGCCCAGCTCCGCTGATGCACTTCCGAATACACCAGCACGCAATCCGCCAGCGCCAACTCCTGATCCTTGCTGACCTTGATGGCGGGGGCATCCGAAGGCAGCGGACGCGGCAAGTGCCACTCGACGGCCGCGCGCAGTGCCGCCTGATCGGAAACTTCAGGGTTAAAGCCCGGGCAATCATAAACCAGTTTCATGCCCCGCGCGCGGCCCACACGGAATGATTCGACGGCGCAATTTTCAACGCCGATTAACAGGCGGCAGTTTTTCTTGGCAATCAGCCGAGCGACATGCCGGTCAAATTGCCGGGCCGTCCAAAGCCATTCATCCCGGCGGGCGCAACCGGTGAGTCGTTTGAGGCGCGCAAATAATTCCGGCCACGGATATTCCACCAATCTTTCTGGAGGCAACCCGACACACCGACGGTTGCTTAATGCTTCCTTTCCCATGACTTGGCTCAACTTCTGGCCCCATTTACCGGGTGCATCAAAAATGGAACCATAAAAACTGTCCAGCAATCCGGCCTCCTGCGTCGCCAAGGCAATCTGAAACGCCTGATGCACGCCGCTGTAGGAAACGATGACGGAAGTTTTTTTCATATGAAAAAACTTGAGAGGTCAGTGGTCAGAGGTCAGGTCTCTGTTTTCTACTTTCCAAATTTCTGCTTTCCCCGTTGCCCACTCCTGCCAAGACCGCCGCAAAAATAATCCAGACGAAGTCCGCAGCCGTGTGGTTGAATATCACGCCGCCCATGGACAGCATGACTCCCAAAAATAATTGGGTGGCCAGCAGGGCTGACTTGGCGCCGGGTGACGCGCCGAGTTTGGCGGTTTGCAGAGCCATGATCACACCGGCAGCAACGACAAAATAGCCAATCAAGCCTAAAAGCCCAGTTTCCATGACCAGCCGGGGGAGGGTGCTTTCAAAATGGTTGAAGCCCGCCGCGCCGGTGGCATAGTATTGCCCACCGATCTGTTCTGTGCCAAAACCATTGCCAAACGGCGCGGCTTGCAGGGCGACAAGGGTTTCGCCAAAGGATCCAAACGCCCGCTGGTTAAAGCTATCGCTGCCCTGATTAGCCCGTTCCTCCAAACCCTGCCATAGATGGGAAAAGGCGGGAGCCAGCCCCAGCACAAACGCCAGCCCCAGACAGACCAGCCCCATGACCAACCCGCGAATCAGCAGCGAAACACTGTCGCGAAAGGATACCAGCCACCCTGCCACCATGGCGGCGGCGATGACAATGGGTGCACGGGAGATAGAGGCCAGTCCGCAGCCAAAGCCCGCAACCAGAGCCACCCACCCCCACAGACGCTGCCATTGGCTTCTGGCCACGCTCATCAACGCCAGTCCCGCCCAAATGCCCACGGTGGAAATGACCCCTAATCCAGCGATGTAGGCAAAGGTGCCGGTGGCGCGCACCCCGGATTCCAATTCCACCACCTCCATTTCAGCATCCGCATAATGGTTCAGCCAATGATCCTTGGGCAGGCGGTTTTGCTCCATACCCAACGCAAAATTTAGCAGGACAAAAACAGTCAGCAGCCCAGCCACCCAGCGCAGGGGCAAACCCGCCAACCGGGGCACCACCAGCCAGGCGATGACCGGCAGCACGATCAGTGCCCGGATGGTTAAAATGGAACCAACTGGGTTGAACCCATGCTGGCAACTTGCGATCGCCCCCAGCCCGATCAGCACACAACCGGGCAGCAGACAGTTAGAAAAACTCTCTAACGCCAGCGAGGGCTGGCTTCGTTTGGGCAGGAAAAGAATGGTCGCAAAAATGATGTCCTTGGAAAAATACAGCAGATACTTAACCGCTCCGCCCTGGGGGAACACCCATTTGCGGAACGCCCCTTCCAGCACCGTCATCGCCAAGGCCGTCAGTAACACGAGCCACGCCAGCTTTATTTTCTCATCGGCCAACGGCTCCCGCCGGGTCTGAACCGGACGCCCGCGCCTGCCGGTTGCCTCATCTGGTTCTGAAATTTTATTCCGTTCCAAATTCATGTGCTTTATTTTACTTTAACAACCCCGCGCCGGCTGCAGACCACCGGGTTAATCCACTTTCCGATTTCATTTTTCCAATTTCAGGTTTCCGCCTCAGGTCTCAAGCTTTCATTATTTCAGCGTTCCAGAATTTGTTTTCCGAACACTTCCAGATAGCGCCGGGCAATCAACGCCGGTTGATGGCGTTCCCAATGCGCCGGAGCCGCTGCGCGATAGGACGACCATACTTCAGGATGTCGAAGCAAGTGGGATAATTTCAAAACCAAATCATCCACCTCGCCGCGCTTGAAAGTAGTTCCCGTTGGCCCAATCGCCTCCGGCAAACCGCCGCCATCCGAACCCAGCACCACGCAACCGCACGCCGCACCTTCCAAAGCCACCACCCCAAACGGTTCCTCCCAAAGCGAGGGCACCACCAGAATTTGATGTTGCCGCAGCCGTTGCGCCACCTGCGCTTGCGGCTGCGAACCGGTGAAATGAATCTGGCTGGATAATTTCAACGCCGCCACCTGTTGTTCTAAAACCGCCCGCTCCGGCCCGTCGCCGATGATGGTCAATTGCGGCGTCAATCCGTTTTGGCGCAACCGATCCAAAGCCTGAACCAGTAAAGCAGCACCTTTGTCCGAGACAAGCCGGCCCACAAAAACCAAATCCCGGTTGCGCACGGTTGTCTGGCTAGTTTGAAACAGGGAAACATCCACCGGGTTGGGAATGACCGCGCACGGCACCGGCAGCCGCCGGGCCACGGCTTCGCTGACTGCGATGTTGGCGGCCCGAGCCATCAGTTTGAGTTTAAGCCGCTCCCGCCAATCCTGCCGCCCGGTCCGATCCACGACGTAGAAGCCATGATGCACCGCCACCAAGGGCCGAGGCACCAACAATACCGGCCACAGCGCTTTCAAGCTGAGGTTCATGTGGACAAACACATCCGCCGACCGCATCAATTGCAACCAGCATCTAATGGAGGGACGATAATGGACGGGAAATGGCAATTCTCTGCGTTGTTCTGGTGGGCAAACGACATCGGAAACCACGGTCACCTGCTCGCCCTGCCGCTGCCATTCGTGAGCCAGCAGCCACGCCACGGTCTCAATCCCGCCGACATTGGGATAAAAACGGGTGTGCAAAAGGATTTTCATTTTGTGAATCTCGTCTTGAGTTCCACTGAACCGCTCAATCGGCGCGATAATCCCGCGCCACAGAACGCAAAAGCTGGCTGCGCCCGGCAATTTTATCTTGGATTTGGGTGGCAGGGCGCGGGCGAAACCACTTCGCGAAGAACAGCAGTGTCAATTCACAAAGATGCCGCAGCTTGAGGATAAACCGGCACAGTGACGGAGCTTGAACCTTGCCATGTTTTTTCAATAGCAACCAGCGATTGCGATGAAAGCGCATCACGCGCCGGGCCGTAGTCTGCGGGCTGCCGGAGCCTTGGTGAAAACATTTCAGGGAGGCATCGGTCTTGACGAGCCAACCGGCATCCTGCAACCGCAGAGAGAAATCCGTGTCAGCATCCAGAAAATCAAACGCTTCATCAAACCCGCCGATTTGTTCAAACGCTTTTCGCCGGACTGCCATGCAGCAGGAATGCAGCACAAAGTGTTTGCCCACGAACCAACCATGCCGGGCAAACCAATCACCCAAGGCTTGCCCCAAAAGAAAGTTCATCAAGGTCGGCTCGCAATCACCCGCAATCCGCGTCTTGCCGCCGCTGCCCACTTCAAAAAAGCCCAGTGCGCCCAATTGCGGCTCATTTTCAAAATGCCTAATTACCGCTGGCACCAAATCCATCAGCGGATAGGCATCGCAATCAAAAAATAAAACCACGTCATCACTGATCAGGCGCATGCCGACATTGACGCTGCGAACATAACCTAGATTTTCTGGATTCCGAAAAATAACGACTTGGTCACTTTCTGGAAACTTCTTGGAGGCATCCGATGCATCATCCACCACCACAATTTTCGAGATAGAATCTCCCGACCAGCGTAACACCTCGCGGATGCCCCGTTCGGTCATTGGCCAAGCCTGATAATTGGTAATCAGCACGCCGATATTCATGGGGTAGCCTTCCGTGTTTTAGAATCTATCAGGGCAGCCCCTCGCACCCGCCGCCAGGCTGCCACCGGCATTCCTGCAAGCCAAAAAACGAGATGCAAGGGTATGATCCAGGGTTTTTTCAACCTTTCTCGATTGAGCACAAAACAACGGATGCTGTTGGTCAAAAACGGTAAAAACAAACGAAGTGTCACAAACCGGAGATTAAAATACCAGTCGCCCACGCAATGATGAAAATACCAAAACTGCCTTTCCTGCCACCAGCTTCGCGCCCCGCCGCCCCGAACCAACTTTGCGCCCAAATGATAGATGCTGCATTGGGGGTTATAGTAAAACCGGTGCCCGGCACGCACAAATCGCATCGCAAAGTCCGATTCCTCCCGAAAGGCTCCTTTTTCGTAATTTTCATCCATGCCGCCCAGTGCCAAAAAAATGTCACGACGAATGGCGACATTGCCCGCCATCATAAATGTAGTTTCACATTCCTTGGTGTAATTCTTGGGAAAATAAAGCCAGCCAATTTCCGGATCCAGAGCTTTAGGCGGCAGTTCGTCCACCGCTTTGCCGTCGTCCTCGAGAACCTGACCGGAAACCGCCGCCGCGTGGGTTCGTTCAAAAGTTTCCGCATACGCCGCCAGAAAATCGGGTTTAACCTGAATGTCATCATCGAGAAATAATACCACCTCGCCCGTGGCCGCCAGCGCGCCAGCATTGCGCGCTTTGGAGGCATTCGGTTCCGTTTGCCGGAGCCAGCGAATTTTCCCCTGCTGATTCCATTCGGTCAACGCCCGGCAGGTCGCCTCATCCGGAGCCGCCGTCTGATCCACCACGATGATCTCGTGCGCGGGATGCGATTGCCCCAGCAGCATCTCGATGGTGTCGCAAAGGATTTTCCCTCGTCCGAGAGTGGGAATGATGCAGCTGATTTTCACCGTTGGCAAAGAGCTAAAATTCTGGCTCGCACCTGTTCTGCGGTGGCGAACCCAAAACAACGATACAATATCCTGTAACTCAACTTACACCCTCTGGAATCTGGCCGGAAGTCCGGTTGTAATTGCCTGACGTCGGCAACTATCTTCGCAGCGGCGCAGCGGTCATATTTCCAAATGCCACGCGCCATGGTGAAGCGCATTTGGTTAATAGCATTGAGACGATCCGTGGTAAGTTCCTCGCGTTCGTCCAAAAAAGCGCGCTCTTTTTGGAGAATTTCCAGCGTTCTCTGATGCAGTTGCCGCGGGTCGCGCCGGCAAACACTGTCCGTAGTCCATTGGCGATAAATCGCGCCATTGCTGGGACAATAATCTAATCGTTTGCCCGCCATGAGCAGGCGCAGATACAACTCATGCTCCTGACAACAAGGTTGGTCTGATTTCCATCCTCCAACGTCAAGAATTGCCGGCTTGCGCCAAAGCGATGCTCCCGTTTGCGGCAAATGCCAACGCGCCAGCAGAATCCAAAAATCGTGCGGCTCGGGAATCGGCAGCAACTCACGCCGCGTCCCGTTCTCCGAACAATGTTCTAGCGTCACCGGACCAAACACCACATCCGTCGCCGGATGGATGGCGAGAAATTCCATCTGTTGCGCCACCTTGTCCGGCAGTAGATGATCGTCCGCATCCAGATATTGCAGCCATTCGCCCCGTGCCAGCTCTAGCAACCGGTTTCGGGCAGCGTTGCCGCCGCGATTTGGCCCTGATTCCCAGCGGATGCGATGGCCAAAGCTTTTGATGATCTCAAGGCTCCCATCCTTGGAGCCGTCGTCCACGACGATGACTTCCTTCTCCGGCCAGGTCTGCGCCAGCGCACTTTCGATGGCTTGCGCCACCCAGCGTTCAGCATTGAAACACGGGATGAGGATGGAGACGAGTTGGGGCATTGCAGGTTTCAACATTTCCTTTTGCTAATGGCTTCCACCACCCAACGCTCAACATTGGCGCAGGAGGGAGGATGAAACTGACGAACGGGCAATCCACTTTTTAGATCGTGTTGCGCACTGCGGAAGCCAGGATGTTTTTCAACTTATTCAAATAGATTTCTGAAGTGTTATTTTTCAGGGCTTGCTCACGAGCTGCTCGACCTAATTGCCGCGCGAGCATAGGTGAAGCGGCAATGCCCAGCATCGCTGCCGCCATGTCATTTACATCGCGCTCCTCAACAACATAGCCGGTGACTCCGTGCTCAACCACCTCGCCAATTCCCGCATGACGGGTGCCAATCACGGGCAGACCGCACATCATCGCTTCCAACATAGCCACTGGGGTTCCCTCGCTATCGCCGGCGTCTGAACCAAATTCTGGCGTGATGGAATGTTGCACAAATGCGGAGGCGCTTTGCAGATAAGCCGCCACTTGTTTCGGGGTGAGCACGCCGGGAAATTCTACCGCCGTTTCTAGTCCCTGCACTTTGGCAAGGTTGCGGGTGGCTTCGAATAGAACTCCGTCACCGGCCAGAATGAGACGGGCAGACGGAATTTTTTCGTGAACTTTCTGGAAAGCCAGCAAGGTCAGATAAGGCGCCTTTTTGTCAACAAACCGACCGATTCCGAAGAAAACCGGTCGGTCGGGAAATTCAATTTTGGCTTCAAAAAGATTTGGGTTCACGCCATATCGCGCCAGTGTTATTTTTTCCACGGGCATTCCCAGATTGGCCAAGGCCGCCTGCATCTTGTGAGAAACAACCACCATGCCAGCGCATTCTCGCCCGAGCCGTTGGTAATGGCTCCGATGTGCCTCCACCACGCTTTTCGTATGTGCATCGTAACCGTGAAAGTGAACCACCAACGGAATGGAAAGCTCCTGGCAAACTGGCAGCAGTGCCACCCCAGTGGGACCAAAATTGGCAAGCACCACCTCCACCCGGTATTTTTTGAGCCGCCTTTTTAATTCCGCTGCTTGTGGGCCATCCCATCGCCGGTGTTTCAAACCGCACCAGTAGGCCGTATCAAGAATGCCGCGAAGTGAACGCAGCGGTTGAATCTGGCCACCCGGTATGGTTTCACTTGCCACGGGGCCGCCGTGTATCCGAAGCACACAAGGCAATCCTTCCATCTGCATCCGGACAAATGTTTCCGAATAAACAGCGGAAGAGGGTGAGGCGATGGCTAGGTTCACTTTAACAGGCTGCGCAGTTTTTTCTTTGCCTGGGATGCCAGTTGATAAAACCACCGGCTCTTTGCAGCCCGGATGGCAGCGCGATGGCTATGAATAACTTCCTGAAAACGGTCATGATACTCGTATTTCAAGTGATCATCCAGATGCTCCATAAGTTCAATGCGGTTCTGGTGAAAATTAGCAATTACTTTAGCATCAGAGGTGATACCCCCCACATGTTTCCGATAAACACTCATGACCTCTGGAAAAACCCGAACCGGTCCCCTGCTCGCAACGATCGTGAATATGGCCATATCTACGCTGATGATGCTGGAAATCCAGTCCGGAAGATAAAAAAATTCACGGCGACAGACAAATGACGTGGTATGCCAGGGCGATAAAGGCGCAATCGTATCCACTACCCCAACATCAAGCTTGTCAAACTGGCCAAATATTTTTCCGGGTGTGCCATCTTCCAGCAGTTGCTTCGTCTGATGAGCGCTGGCGGAATAGTTGAGGTGGGTATCCAAAAAATCCACTTGCTTTTTAATTTTATGCGGAGATGTCCAGTAATCGTCCCCTTCCAAGAAAGCTATATATTGGCCACGGCAGGCCTTGGAAACCCCAGCACTATTGGCTCGTATGCCCAGATTGCGCTCCGGCAGCAACGCCCGGATGACATTGGGATATTTTGCGGCATAGCGCTTCACAATTTCCCGGGTGCCGTCCGGGGAGTAGTCCTCGCCAATGATCAATTCCACCGGAAAATCCGTCTCCTGCATGAGCACACTTTCTATCGCCTGCGCAATAAACGGCTCGTGATTGTAAGTGATCATCTTGACGCTCACCTTGGGATTCTCGCAGGAAATTTGCTCGGAAACGCGGGGCATATTTTTAAGAGCTAAATCTAAAATTGAGAAAGCAGAAACAAATACAATTTAGTCTTGTTTACTTAACGCCGCCCGCACAACGGCGGATTGGGACAACGCGGTGTGGATGAGGCCGCAAACTTTTCCGACATCTTCCGCCCCGACCGACTGACCGGTGGGCAGAACCATAATCTGGGCCGCCAGCTTTTCAGTCTGCGGCAATAACAAATGAGCATTCGGGAAAAATGATTTGTAAGGCTCCATGCGGTGGCAGCCCGGCCAGAAATATTTCCGCGCCAACACATTTTCCGCCTGCAACACCGCCACCAATTCATCCCGGTTTAGCGGTGACTTGGTTTCATCCACTTCCACCACGATGTATTGGTAATTGCGACGCTCGCCCGCAGCATATTCTTTCAGCGCGATGCCCGGCAGACTTTTCAAGCCTTCGCAGTAAGCCTCATAGTTCCGGCGATTGGCGACGATGATTTCTTCCATGACCTCCAGCGAGGTAATTCCCATCGCCGCGCAAACCTCCGTCAACTTGCCGTTGGTGCCGGGGTAAATCACCTTGTCCACTCCGGCAAAACCGAAGTTGCGCATCAACCGCAGCTTCGCCGCCAGCGCATCATCATTCGTGACCACCGCGCCACCTTCAAAGCAGTTGATGAATTTGGTGGCGTGAAAACTGAATACTTCGCACGACCCAAAACTGCCGACCATCCGGCCGCGATGCGAACAGCCAAAGGCATGCGCCGCGTCATACATCACCTTGAGTTGGTGTTTGGCGGCGATGGCTTCGATGGCTTCCGTGTTACAAGGACGACCCCACACATGAACGCCGATGATGCCGGTGGTGCGCGGCGTGATGAGTCGCTCGATGGTTTCCGGCGCGATATTATGCGTGGCCGGATCCATGTCCGCAAAGACCGGCGTGATTTCCTGCCATTGCAGCGCGTGCGCGGTGGCGATGAAGGTGTAGGCCGGCACAATGACCTCGCCGCGCAGTTCAAGGGCGCGAATGGCAATCTCCAGAGCGATGGTGGCATTGCACATAGCCACGCAATGCTTCACCCCGACGAGTTGCTGGATGCGGGCTTCAAATTCCTTGACCAGCGGGCCGTCGTTGGTGAACCAGCGGCGGTCAAAAATTTCATTTACCCGGCGCAGCATCGTCTCACGGTCGCCGAGGTTTGGGCGGCCAACGTGCAATGGTTCTGGAAATGAGGGAGTAGCGCCGAGAATGGCTAATTGATGCTGAGTATGTTCTGGGTTCATATGCGATCATCTAACAACAACTCCACCATGGACGGATCAATTGTCACAATGCCAGTTTTTTCGTGAACGGCTTTTCTTTCGGCGAAACTGTCGTCTATGAAAATAGCGTCCGTTTCTTTGATGAAATCCGCTTTTGAATCTGTTTGACCAAGATGGATAACCTCGTCGAAAAGGCTCTCTAGCCGCCATTGGCGTAGTTGCAATTTCAAATCCCCCTTGTGTCTTGTCAGTAGCACCAAACGAGTGCCGCGATTTACGCCCTGATAAAGTAATTTGATAAGTTCGACATTCAACTTCCCGCGGATAACCAGCGTGTCGTCAAAATCCACATAAATTGTCCGGTAGCGGAGATTGTGCCGATAGCGGTTGACCAAGGCGCGGTCAATTTCGACCGAATAATCGACGGGGATGATTTGCACAGGCAGGCGCTCTGCTTCATAAAGGCTTAACAGCGGCAGGTTCACGCCACGCACCCGGCTCAATGCCGAAGTGCCGCCAATGCGCGGCGCGACTTCCATCACTTTCAACACGCCATTTTGATCTGCTTTTACTTGAAAAAACCAAGCGCCATGAAACTTGAGCACCTTGGAAATCGCTTCCGCATATTCCCAGAATCGCTGATCTTCAACAACCACAGCATCCATGGCAATACCTGAACGGATCCGCCGCCTTTGGCGCCCACAGACATATTGCAGACCACGGTCACGGTCAGAAAAACAGTCCACCGTGAATTCTGAACCGGGCAGGTATTCAAGAATGATTCGGTCAGCATCCTTTGCCAGCAAGGCGGCAAGATGACTGGCATTTTTGGCCAGAGCGGTTCGCTTCGCACCTTCTCCCCGATCCGGCTTCAAAAATACGGGCCAGGTTTTAACCGCCTCCGGCGTATGAAACCGCTCTGGTGTTGGAACGATGCCCGCCAACCGCTCCTGAGTTGCGATTTTGAAACGGGCAATCCGGCAAGTTTCCAGAGGTGACGTGACAACTTTTGCCTTTAGCGTGTCGGCGTTTTCCGCCAAGGCCAGCAGCACGTCATCATGCGCCGGAAAAATGTGGGTGATTTGGTTCGCGTCCACCACGGCAGCTAATTCATCCAGCCAATTGGGTTTACCAATTTCTGGAATTATGAAATGCCGTTCAAATACAAATGGCGCATGATTTGAAACTTGGCTGCCGGCGGAGAAAAGTAATACGTCCTTACACCCCGCCAACGACTGCCGCAATTCCATGGCAATTTCGGTTGCTCCCGGAAACACCAAGACCCGCCATTTGGAATCTATGCGTTGATTAATGAGATTTTCTTTAAGAGATCCAGGCAATAAATCATTGTTGGAGGATGTAGTAGAAAACTTGGCTCCTTCATCGCTGTTTGAAATGAGAGTGTATCTTGACAGATAGTCACGGATGGTGTCGCGATCATTAAACATCAAAACATCAATGATTGAGAGATTCGGAACAAATTCGCCGCCAAATTGTTTGTAGCTGAATTCATTAGTCCGGACAAAGCTCAACTCAATTCCGTGCCGCTGAAATTCTTTCCCGCTGTAAATTTCCATACCGCCAACAGGGTTGAGGTAATGGTCGGAACCAAGGTGTTTGGTAATAGCAATAGCCCGATCTTGACCTCGCAAATCGGCATTTATTTGAAGTGATGGCGTGATATTTAACGGAGTTGAAATGCCGAGGTGCTGACAGCATTGCTTAATTGTCTGGGAGACAAACGCCGAGACTTTTGGGTCAGGGCATTGGAAGCATTTCTCAATCAATTCAAATGTCTCCGAAAAATGCGGCGCTTTGCGGTAGGCGCCTTCGATCCGGCGGAGAATCGAGTTTTTCTCTTTGGCAAAGTTGCCGTTAAAACACGAGTCTTTGATTGAAGTAAGGTGTGAGGCAGATCGAATTGGCAATGTGATGTAGCTAGATTTTCCATTGACAAGAATCCGGTTCCGATTAATCCATCCACGGCTGATATACTGAAGGTCATCGTAGACAACAAACAAATCCACGGCATTGATCAATTGAAAATACCCTATGTAAGGAAAGAAATAGGGCTGCATGATACCAAGTTTCATAAGCGCCTAATTATGCGTAGAAGAACTGTTTGTTTTTAAAGTTTCCACATTCCAATTTAAGATAGGCCGGACAACACTCGGTTCCCGTCCCATCCAAGAACCTTTTCTTTCCGCAATATCCACGACGGTAAAACTGGCAATGCTTTCACGGATATAAGTCACCTTGTTGCCATTCTCCACCACGAGCAATTTCAGGGAGTAGCCGCCGCTGTTGAGCAGGTTGCCGGGCAAATGGCAGACGGCCTTGTGGTGACCCACTGGATGCACTTGCATCGGGAAGCCGGTAGTCAACACCGTGATGCCCTGGTCATTGAGCAAATGATAGGTGAAGTGCAGTTGGCGGCTGGCGTCCAGCACCCAGAATTCGGTTTCAATCCGGAACGGTGTCTGCATGGAAATGAGATTGTCATCCCCGCTGGTTTCGGGAATCAGCCGGACGCTTCTAATCCGGAGCGCGTCGTTGCCGGGCGCGGTTTTGGGGTCGTCCCATTGCTGGATGTCGTCTTGGCCGTGGAATCCACGCAGGTAATCCGCAACGACTGGAGCCACGTCCCTATCCGCAATCAACTTACCATCGCGCAACCACAAGGCGCGGTGGCAGAGGGTTTGCACGGCCACCATGTTGTGACTGACAAAGAGCACGGTTCGACCGCCTTTGCTGACATCCTGCATCTTGCCTAGGCATTTCTTCTGAAACTGCGCATCACCTACCGCCAGCACTTCGTCCACGATCAAGATTTCCGGTTCCAGGTGCGCGGCCACGGCAAAGGCCAGGCGCACATACATGCCGCTGCTGTAGCGTTTCACCGGTGTGTCCAAAAACTTCTCCACCTCGGCAAAGGCCACGATCTCGTCAAATTTCCTCCGGATCTCCGCCCGACTCATGCCCAGGATCGCACCGTTCAAAAAGACATTTTCGCGTCCGGTCAGTTCGGGATGAAATCCGGTGCCGACTTCCAACAGGCTCGCCACGCGCCCGCGCAAATCCACGCGGCCGGTGCTCGGCTCGGTGATGCGGCTCAGAATTTTCAGCAGCGTGCTCTTGCCCGCGCCATTCCGCCCGATGATGCCAACGACTTCGCCGCGCTTGACCTCAAAGGAAACGTCCTGCAAGGCCCAAAAATCCTCCACCGATTTCTGATTTTCGATTTCCGATTTCCGATTTTGGAATAAGCCTTTGACCTTGTTGGCCAACACGTCGCGCAAGGCGGTGTAGCGCTGCCGTTCAGCCTGATGACTGATGCGGTATTTTTTACCGAGGTTTTCGACTGATATGATCGCGTCGTTTTTCAATTTAATTGGTGGAATATTGGTTCAAACATGGGTAGCAGCAGTTTTGCTCCCGCTGTTGTCAGATGGTGTGCGTCAAAATATAAAACCCTACCATTCCGGATAACATCGTAACGGCCATTTGTGTTGAGGAAATACTTTGAAGTGTCCAAAACGGTCGCGCCGATTTTTGTAAGGCGATTAAAAACCGGTTCATAACTTTCATTCAAGGCGGCGTATTTAGCCGGAGGTATTTCCAGTTGGGCGAGGTCACCATGTTGCCTGACTGTAATACTTGCCTGCATGGGAACATCATAGTCTGGTTTGGGCACATCTTTAAGAATATAAACTGAAGCGCCAGTAGCCATGATGGTCTGGGCTGTTTCCACCAGTTTGTCAGCAACAATATTAGTTGGCCCGTAATCCGACCAGACCGCGCCAAGAATTACCGTTTTTATGTGATGTTTGGCAATGAACTCGACCACGGATTGCGAGAACGCGGGCGCATTTTCATTCAGACCATATTTTTCTATTTGGATATAATCAAGCATCGGTGCCGTGTCTGAATGAGTCGCCTCAACGCCACGCACTGAAAACCTTCGGCATAGCTCGTCAAGGGCGGAGGCTACATGCATGGCGTGGCTGTCGCCCCAAAGAAGAATTTGAATCGGTTGATTGGTGCTTTGCGCGCCGAGTTCGGGAAACTGGCCGGCGGCGGCCTGTTGTGGCGTGATATTATTTCGAAACGCTACATAATCCTTGCCGTTTAAAAAAATATCCGCTTTGGAGGAAATCCGGGAACGCACTCCATGTTTCAAATAAACACCGGTGCCAAAAATCAGCAGGGTTAGCATCGTGCAACCGGCAAGTGCAAACACTTGTGGGCGACGGGGGCAAAGTATGCGCTTCCGAAAGGGCGCTTCGATCCATTTCAATGAAGCAGCGGCGAGGGCGATGCCGATCATCAACAGCGTGATACGAAGTTGCCAACTTTGGGTTTTCGTGCCGTAGTGGTAATAGTTGTAGTTTTTTGAGAAAACCAAAAGCGGCCAATGCCATAGATAAAGTGAATAGGAAATGAGGCCGATAAATACAACCGGTTTCCAAGCCAGTCCCCGGTTGATGAGCGTTGGTTTCACATTGATTCCCCCGCCTGAAAAAATAATCAATGCGGCACCCAGACAAGGAGGAATCGCCGCCAGTCCCGGAAACCGGGTTTCGCGCGTATAAAAGAATATCGAATAAAAAATCAGTCCGAGACCAGACCAGCCAACGGCTTCGTTTATTCGTGGATTCAACAACTGCCTTCCGGGGATGGTAGCGAGAAATGCCCCGATCATCAGTTCCCACGCTCGGGTCGGTAGCAGGTAAAAAGTTGCCCCCGGTCTGTAATAGCTGCCCGCAACACTCAAAAAAAGCGACCCAATGCCAAACCATAAAATAGCTTGTGCAATTGAAAGGCGTTTTTGCCGTCCCAGCAAAATCAGCAGCAGCGGAAAGAGCACATAAAATTGTTCCTCAACGGCCAAAGACCAAGTATGCAGCAGTGCTTTGGTATCCGAAACAGGAGCAAAGTATCCGCCACCAACAAGACTTTGCCGATAAAAGAAAACATTGGACAGCAATGTCACCTGAGCAATAACGGATTTGCCAAGCACCTCAAAGTCCGCTGGCATGAATAAAAACCACCCCGCAACGAGCGTGGCGAAAACCACCACGGCCAAGGCTGGCAAGATTCTCCGAATCCGTCGTTCCCAGAAAGTGACTAAACTGAAGCAATCTTCATTGATTTCTTTCAAAATGAGTGACGTAATCAGGAAGCCAGAAATAACAAAAAAGATGTCAACCCCAACAAATCCGCCGGGGCATCCAAGGTCAGCATGAAAAAGGATTACTGGCAAAATGGCCAGCGCCCTTAATCCATCAATGTCAGGACGATACTTTTGATTCATGCTCAAATCCAACACCTCTTTTCGTGATTTCCACTTTCGTTCTTCAAATGACGTCGGCAAATGTGCGTTCCATTTTTCGGAAATACCAGATACCGCTCGCGCACAGCACGACCGTCACAAAAACTGAAATGCTCAAAGCTGAAACCTGAAAAGAGCTTTCACCGCGCAACAGGCTCCAGCGGAAGCCTTCAATGACACCCACCATGGGATTAAGCGAGTAGATCAACCGCGCCGGAATATCAAAACCGTGCCAGAGCCAGTGTTCCGGCACGCGCGTGGTGCTGAAGCCCACGGGCGAGAGGAAAAATCCAAATTGCACAATGAAGGGCACGATGTAACGAAAGTCCCGGTATTCCACGTTTAGCGCGCACAGCCACAGGCCGATGCCGAAAGCTGAGGCAAAAGCTAATATCATGAAAGCGGGGAGCAGAAATAAGCGCCAGTCAGGAACAAACTGAAACCAGATCATTAGTGCTGCCATCAAACCGAGGGTGATTAAAAAATCCACGAAGCTAGTAATGACGGAGCCCACAGGGATGATGAGTCGGGGAAAGTAGATTTTGGAGATGAGGTTGGCATTGCCGATCAGGCTGTTGCTGGACTCGCTCATGGCGGTGGCAAAAAACTGCCAGGGCAGATTCGCCGCCATCACCAGCAGCGCATAAGGGATGGCACCCGGCGCGGATAATTTGGCAATCTTGCTAAACACCACCGTGAACACAATCGTCGTCAGCAACGGCCGGATGACCGCCCACACCACGCCGATGACTGTTTGCTTGTAGCGAACGGTGATGTCGCGCCAGGCGAGAATAATGAACAGCTCGCGATAGCGCCAGAGGTCGCGCCAGTAATTTTTCTCGGCGCGTCCGGGTTCAAGAATCAAATGCATAAGTTGAAACAGAAATTCTGAAAGCTGAAATCTGCGGTCAGAGTTTTTTTAGTTGCTCCGCGTGTTCCACCACCCACGCATGGGCGTCTTGAACGATACGACGCACGTTGCGTTTTGGCCGCCAAGTGGTGTGTTGAAACAAGCGGTTGCAGTCGGCCACAAAAATCCGCAAATCGTTCGGACGATTTTCCGCGATGGATTTGATCGGCGTTTCGCGGCCAGTAATTTCGCGACAGAGCGTGGTCAGTTCGCAAAGCGAGGCGCTGTGGGCGAGGCCGCCGGCGACGTTGCCCAGCCAGCCGTCCCAGTGATCAAAATTCTGGATTTGTTCGCGAATCAAATCGCACAAGTCGGCAACGTGCAGAAAATCGCGGACTTGTTTACCCGTGCCGCCGTAGCCGATGTAGCTCAACGGTCGCTGAAAATGATGCGCCAGCACCCAGAGCGAGGCCACGCCTTGATCCACCTTGCCGAACTGCCACGGCCCAGCGATAACACCGCAGCGGTTGACGACGGCTCGCAGGCCAAATGCGGCACGATATTCCTCGATGAGTTGTTCGGCGGAAATTTTGGTGTAGCCGTAGAGTGACCGCGCGCCGCTTAAATCCACCGCTTCACTCACGCCGCGCGAGCTGAGGCCGGGCGTGCCGTGGTCGTCCCACGCGAACCGCGTGGTTTCTTCGCGCCACGGATGGGCTTCGAGCCGGGCGATGGGATAAACGCGGCTGGTGGAGAGAAAAATAAATTTACTCTGCCATTGCCGGGCTTTTTCCAGACAGTTGTAGGCACCGACGAGATTGGTCTGAAACAGATAATCCGGCGAGCCGGCCTGACCGGCCAGCACGGAAGGTTCGGCGGAACATTCGATGAGAAAATCAAACGGGCCGGCGGGAAACGCCGCCGGGTCGCGCACATCGCCGCGATGAAAGGTTGCACCGGCTTTTTCCAAACGCGGCACATTCAATTCCGAGCCACGTCGATACAAGTTGTCCATGCAGACGACTTCTGCGCCGGACATATCCGCCCGCAGCGCGAGCGCCAGGTTGGAACCCACGAACCCCGCGCCGCCGGTGATGAGAATTTTCATGAAATCAGACATCGCAAGACAAAGCAGACATTTGGAAAGTAGAAAATAGAAATTGATTTCAGCTTTTCCTTTTCACCCACGCATCGTGAATTTCGACGAACGTCGTCTTCAAATCCTTCGTGATGCCCCAGCCGGGATAGTGCGCTTTCAACTTATCGAGGTTAGAGATGTAGCAGATATGGTCGCCGGCGCGGTTTTGATCCACATATTCGTGGCTCATCTTTTTGCCGGAGATGGAGGCAATAAGATCGAAGGCTTCGAGGATAGAAACCGAATTCGCGCGGCCACCGCCGAGGTTATAGACTTCGCCTTTGCGGGGTGATTCGATGAACCGGCGCATGAATTGCACGACGTCGTGGCTGTGGATATTGTCGCGCACCTGCTTGCCTTTGTAGCCGAAAACCTTGTAGGTGCGGCCTTCGAGATTGCACTTGATGAGGTAGCTCAAGAAACCGTGCAGTTCCACGCCACTGTGATTTGGGCCGGTCAGACAGCCGCCGCGCAACGCGCAGGTGGGCATGCCGAAATAACGGCCGTATTCCTGCACCATCACGTCGGCGGCAACTTTGGACGCGCCGAACAAGCTGTGCTTGCTTTGATCAATCGTGAAAGTTTCGCGGATGCCGTCGGCGTAGGTAGCATCATCATAATCCCAGCGTTGGGCGAGTTCCTTGAGCTGGATGCGATTGGGCGCATCGCCATAAACCTTGTTCGTGCTCATGTGGACGAACGGTGATTCCGGACACGCGAGGCGCGCGGCTTCCAGCATGTTGAGCGTGCCGTTAGCATTCACATCGAAGTCATCGAATGGCCGGCTGGCGGCGAGGTCGTGGCTCGGCTGCGCGGCGGTGTGAACGATGGCCGTGGGCTTGAGTTCATTCAGCAGCCCCAGCACGGCGGGCCGATTGCGGATGTCCAGCTCGTGATGGGAAAAATTTTTAAGCGCGCCGATCAGCCGCTGCTGATTCCAGCGGGTGTCGCCGCCGGGGCCAAAGAAATCGGCGCGCATGTTGTTGTCCACGCCGTGAATATGCCAGCCATCGCGACTGAAGGATTCCACGACTTCGGAGCCGATGAGACCGGACGAGCCGGTGACGAGGAGCGTTTTCATAAAATTAAAAAACGAAAGACTGAAAGCGGAAGTCAGTAGTCATTAGTCAGCGATCCGTAGTCTGATTGGCAAACCCTGAAAATCATCCCCATTGCTCTCATGCTCTTCCTTATGGAAAAAGCCGTCCGGCGGAGTTATTGGATATGGATGAGTTTCGTGTGGTCAGTGGCGGCGGCGATTTCTTGGATGGCCGCCCGGACGGTGGCGGCTTTATTGAGGCTCGATTGCTTGGAGGCATTGGGTTCGCCGGCCGCAAAGCCATCCGCAATGCGCGTGAGTTCGGAAATGACAACCTTGGCGGATGCTCCGTAACTGGCCAGGGTTTTGGTCAATTCAATCGTGCGCTTTTCGCTGCCCCAAGGATTTTGGTCGCGGAGATAGTTGACGCCGGCGGTCAATCCTTCCGCCACATGATGGGCGGCCAAAATGCGCAGGCCATCCAGGCGGATGCCATCGGCAAACATCTCGTCGCTGGGAGCAGACTCGACCACCGCTTGCAGAATGGTGGGCAACAACGGTTTGATCTCCTCTGCGGAAAGGTTTTTATAAACGGTGCTAAAGACGCCCCGAGCAGCGCCGTCTTCGTTTTTTAATCCGGCGCGCACCGCCGCGTAGATTTGATTGCGATCCACATTTTCGAGAGAGTGTCCCAGCAATCCGTTGCGAGCACCAAACAGGGCACCGGTAAAATAGCGCTGCTGCATACCGCGCGGGTCTTGTTTCGGGTCAACCTGAGACAACAATTCCAGCATATCTGGGACGGCCACCATCGCCGGCTTGCCAATCGCGGCGAGCGCTTCGGCGGCGTTGATCCGCAACCAGAGTTCGTCCGCATGCAGGGCCTGACGCAATGCGGGAACGGCGGCAGCGGCCCGGTCCTTGAGCTGGACGATGGCCTGGCACGCGCCGAGGCGCGCATCGAGGGACGGAGAATTGAGCAGCGCCAGCACGCGGGCAACCGGGGCTTCCTGGCGGCGACCCAGCGCAGTCCCCGCGCGATCGCGCACGATGGGCGACCAACTGGCGAGATCGGCAATCAATTCGTCGTCGCTTAACTTGTCGTAGTAACTGAATTTATCACCCTGCGACCAGCCGCGCCCGGTGCGGATGAACTGTTCCGCCTCGCTGGCACTGAGCTGGGGAACCTGAGTGGGGCGCTTGCCGGTGAGCCAGAGACTTTTCAGCGGCACGGCATAAGCCAACAGGGTGGCACCAGTGGCGTCCCAACCACCGTAGCTATCTCTGCTTGCCTGCGGCGGCCCCAGATGCGCAAAGCTGCCATCCCACTCGCGGGAGAGATCATAATACCACTCACCGAATTCCTTCATCCACGCGCCCGTGGCCTGCGGGCCGGAGAGCGCGACGCCGGGCATGGCCCAGACGATGTTGAAATAATTTCCCGTGTGGCCACAATCGCGCTCCGGACCAAACGAGCACAGGCTCATGTGCGCGAAGAAATCGGCGCCGGCGGGTTCATCCAACAAGTTGAACAGCACGGCGGCCATGCCGCATTTGCCGTTGTCATCATGACTCTGCATCCACGGCGCGTGGTCGCCGTAGGGCACGCAGCCTTTGCCAATATAAAACCTCAAAAGCCGCGCGCTCATTTCGATGGCATGAGCAACTTTGGGGTCGTTGACGCCGGCGGCGCGCGCCATCACCATGGCGATGGTCAACGGCTCACCCGGTGAATTCATCATGCCGTAGCCATTGAGCCGGCCATCGGGGCGGGCAAATTTGTGCCCCCACGAACCGACCGCACTTTGGCCCTTGGCCGCCTCCAGCGCCAGCCGCTGCAATCCGGGCATGACCGATTCATCGCCGGTGGCCATTTTGTATTCGGCCAGAAACATCATGACGTAGCCGTAATACCACGTGGCCATGCTCTCGGCGGAGAACCCCGAAGCCCACTGCGCTTCCTTGCGCAACACGGGAAGGTATTCCGGTTTACCGCTGGCCAGCAGTGCGAGCGCATTTAACGAACGGATGATCGGGTCGGGATGATAGGTTGGCGCGGCGACGCGTTTGGCCAACAGCGCACAGCCTTGTTCGAAGATGCGTTTCGATTTTGGGCAATCAAACGGCGCGGTGGCGCTGTAGGTGCCGAGCACCGGTAGTTTGATGGTGACCTCTTCCGTGTGACCGGCCCGCCAGCGGGTCACACGCAATTTGCCGCCGGCGGCCTCGGATTCCGCAACGGTGAGCGCCTTACCAAACTCCGTGCGCGGATCGTATGAAAAGGGTTTGCCGCCGACACCGAGAATTACGTCGCCCACCGCGAGTAAACCATCGGCGGGCGAGCCTTTGGCGACCTTGGTGATTTTAATCTGGCGCGCCTCGGTGGTGGCAAACGTCCGGCCGGTGAACATCCAGCCGCGCACGCCGGTGGCACCGAGATTCCAGTCATGGTTGGCGTCCGGCGGGATGGGTTCGCCTTTGGTGAAATCCGGGTTGGGCATTTTGACCTTTGGCGCCGCCGCGTTGCCATGAGTTGGCCAAGCCAGCAGGGCAACGACCGCAATTGAGACGAGGCAGGTCAGGATTTGGAAACGTTTAATCAACATAAACAATCAAAAAAAACAGGATGAAATCTGAAATACTTAAACTGCAAAATCGAGGTTTTTAATGTCGGAAATCAGTGGTCGCGTTTCCGGTCTCAGGTCTGAGAATTTCAGCTTATTGCGAGGATCAGGCTTTCCACAAATCGGCGCCATATTCCCAGCCGGGGCGAACCGGCTCTTGGATGTAGGCATTGAGTTCCGGGCGGTTAGTGATTTTCATGTTGGCGGCATCCCATTCGATACGACCGCCAAAACGCTGGGCCAGCACGCCCAACAGATCAATCTCCGTCAAGCGCGCGGCATATTCAAATTGGGAACCAGTGTCGGGAATCTTGCCTTTGATGGCGTCAATCCATTCCTGGTGCGGTCCGCCTTTTACGCGGCGATATTTTTGCGCCGGCAATTTGCCGCCGGCCTTCAACTCGCGGTTTTTGTCCATGTCGGTCAGGCGCGGATTATTGGAACGCTCGTCCAGAAAGGCGTTGGCTTTCGTGCCGGTCCAATAGGAACCCATTTTACCAGGTTTGGTCTGGCTAACTTTGCCGGTGGCATCCTTGGAAGACCAGTTCCAGTCGGACGGAACTTTGATCCGGCTGCCGCCATTGCTTTGGCCGTCGCTCCAGTAAAGCGAGCACGGGGCCAAGTTGCCCCGCGCCGGAAAATCCCAGCGTATCACGGAACTATCGGTGCAGAGAATATCGCCATCACCGTTGGCCTTGCGTTCCACGCACTCGACCACCGTCGGTTCGTAGAGATCCAACACCCAGACCGGGCCGTCGCCAATGTGACAGAACCAGTCGCCCAGTTCACCCCCGCCAAATTTCCAGAATCCCCGCCACCGCTTCGGATGGTAATAATTGCTATAATTGGGTTCTGTCACCGGGCCTTTCCACAAGTCCCAGTCAAAGCCGGCGGGCACAGTTTCGGCCGGCGGCGGTAGTTGGGCGGGCTTACCAAAATATGGCCCCTTCCAGCTTGGCCCGTCGAAGCCGGCGTGGATTTCAGTCACTTGACCCAGAATGCCCGCTTCAATCCATTCTTTCATCTGGCGGATGCCATCGTAAGTGTGGCCTTGGTTGCCCATGTTGGTGACGACCTTGTATTTTTTTGCCGCCAACCGAAGGGTGCGAGCCTGCCAAATGTTATGCGTGAGCGGCTTTTGGGTGATGACGTGTTTGCCGCGTTGCATGCACTCCATGGTGGCGACAAAATGGGTGTGGTCGGGCGTGTTGATGCACACGGCGTCAATCTCGTTGCCCATTTTGTCCAGCATGACGCGGAAATCGCTGAACTTTTTAGCCGTCTTGATGGCCGGGTATTTGCCGGCATTTTCGCCGAAGGCTTTTTCACTCACATCGCACAGGGCGACCAGATTTTCCTTACAGCAGGAACCATAGGCCATCTGGGCAATGCCGCCCGCGCCGATCATCGCAATGTTGAGCTTGCTGTTGGCCGATGGCCCCGCCTTGGCAATGCTGAAACGGGGCAGCACCCAAGTGCCGCCAACAATCACGGACGCCGATTTGAGAAATTGACGACGGTTAATATTTTTTTTCATGGCAATTATGGAGGCTTTAAAAATTATGCTAATGGCTTTGCTGGCCTGCGAACAGAGGAATAATTCGAGCAACTTTTTCCACCAGTCATGCCTTCCAGACTTGACCAGGTTGGGTGTGAACTTTCGCCATGACATTCCGCGTGTCCACGATACACGGACACCAGTCGGCGAGTTCCTGATAATTGACCGCCTGATGCGCGGTGACAACGACCACGGCGTCAAAGCTGGAAATATTTTCGCGCGTCCACGCCACTGATTCTTGACCGGCCCGATGCGGATGTTCGCGCGTGGCGCGAATGACCGACACATACGGATCGTGATAAGCCACGGTCGCGCCGCGTTCGCTCAACAAATCCAACAGCCGGTAGGCGGGTGATTCGCGGTCGTCGTCTAAATCGGCCTTGTAAGCCAGACCAAGAATCAGGACGCGCGCGCCGGACACGGATTTTTTTTGCGCGGCCAGCGCGGCGACTGCCACACCGACAACTTGCTGCGGCATGGCGGTGTTGATTTCACCGGCAAGTTCGATGAAGCGCGTTGGCTGGCCAAATTCACGCGCTTTCCAAGCCAGATAAAACGGATCAATGGGAAGACAATGACCGCCGAGTCCCGGCCCCGGATAAAACGGCATGAAGCCAAACGGCTTGGTTTTCGCGGCGGCGATGACCTCCCAAATATCAATGTCCATCGCGCCGTAAACCGACTTCAATTCGTTGACGAGGGCGATGTTGACGCTGCGAAAAACATTTTCGAGCAGCTTGGTGGCTTCGGCGGCGCGGCACGAGGAAACCGGCACCAGCGTGCGAATGGCTTGCTGATAAAGCGCTATGGCCCGTTCGCGACAGGCGGGCGTGAGGCCGCCGACAATTTTCGGAATGTCCGCCAGCCGATGTTCCGGCTGGCCGGGATCTTCGCGTTCCGGTGAATAAGCGAGATGAAAATCTTTGCCCGCTACTAACCCGGAGCCGGTTTCCAGTTCGCGGCGCAATTCGCCTTCGGTCGTGCCAGGATAGGTGGTGGATTCGAGCACAACCAAAGGAATTTCCGATTTCCGATTTCCGATTTCCGATTTGTCCCGCCGCAGATGCGGCGCGATGGCGCGCGCGGTATTGAGGACGTGAGATAAATCGGGTTCACGTTTTTTCGTCAGCGGCGTTGGCACGCAGATCAGCACCGCCTGCGTTTCGCGCACGCGGGAAAAATCCGTGCTCGCCTCGAATTGTTCCGCCGCGCGCTGCGCCTGAATTTCAGCCGCCGGAATGTGGCTGATGTAGCTGCACCCGGCATTGAGGTCGGCCACCTTGGCGGGATCAATGTCCAAGCCCAACACTCGCACGCCGGAGCGGGCGAATTGCAAACTCAAAGGCAGCCCGACATAGCCCAGCCCGACGACGGCGATGGGAGCGGGGTTGGTCATGGTTGGGTGAAAGCGGGATACCGGTTCAGCCAAGCTGCCGCCCGTGGTCGTTTGGAAAATTTTTTTCCAAAACCACTTGGCGTATGTCAGATTGTCTGTGTCGGAACACCGACTCTTATTTTCCGTTTCGACTGCCGAGCAAGGCCAGCAATACTGGCAATATGCGACGGGTATTTTTAGACCAGCTCTTGAGCATTTTTACGCGATTTAGCGCAAATTCGGCCTCCGAAGCGGAAAGTTTTTTGGCCTCGGCGGCGATTCGATCCAGACGCGCGCCACTGTCCTCAAAATTGGCCAGCACTTGCTGGCGCAGGAACCGGCTGGCGAGATTGCGCAGTTCCGCCACCGCCTCGTAATGCACCCGCCGGTCGTCCACCGCCACCGTCCGCACCGCACCCAATTCCAACAGATAGCTGATGCCCTGACTGGCCGAACCCTTGCTCAAGTTCAACCGTTTGATGAAATCATCCTGTGGCAAAGGCCGCGGGGAAACAAAAAGCAGCCCATAAATTTCCGCAAAGGAAGGTCTTTGTCCCAAGACTCTGGCCAATTGGACAAAAAGTTGAATCGTCTCCCGCTCCACCGGATTCAAAGGTGGAAAATGGTTCCGGCCCGGAGCGGTTCCCGCAGGCATGGAATTTTGCTTCATGATGATTTAGGTAAAAAGTGCCATGCCTGACTGGTAGGTTCAATTTATTTTGAGATAAATATATTGGCGAGCCTGACCGACAATCCCGTGCACTGGTGAAAAATTGTCGGGTGACAAGGCTTCCTGTCGCCAATTTTCTCAAATTCCACATGGATATCCCGATCGCTGGCCTGCAAAAAGTTGGCCACCTTGTGGATGTCCACCAACAAGTTCAAGAAGGCTTTGACAACCCGCACCGGCAAATTCAACGCGCCAGCAATCCGTCGGGCGGCACCCCTTAATTTGCCGCTTTCACAATCATCCGATGTTCCTGAATGGGGGTTAGCCACGCAAGAGAATCTGCCTAAACCTCTGGCCTGCTAAATATGAGCGGGAGAATTTTGGGCTTACTTATTTTTTGTCCCATTGAGCAATTGTGTTTTTTGATTTTCAACCAACTTCATATTTTCAGTCATTTTTATGCGGCTACAATATCGGTGCTATTGACACGACATTGGGTTTTCACTTCATGTTCACGAAGCCAGCAGAAAATCACCGGCGTCACAATCAGGATGTGGACGAGGCTGCTCAACATCCCGCCGATGACGGGCGCGGCAATCGGCTTCATCACTTCCGCACCGGTGCGGTTACTCCATAAAATCGGCAGCAGGCCGGCAACGATGGTGGCGACGGTCATGACTTTCGGGCGCAACCGCAGCCGTGCGCCGTCCTTCACCGCTTGAATCAAATCGGCTCGGGAAAATTTGTCGCCGAGCTCGGCCATTTTCTTTTTCACTGCCTCGTCGAGATAAACGACCATCACGACACCGGTCTGGATGGCTGTGCCGAAAAGCGCAATGTAGCCGACCCAAACCGCCACGCTGAAATTGTAGCCGAGCCACCATTGCAGAAAAACGCCGCCGGTGAGCGCGAACGGCACCGCGAGAATGACGTGCGCCGCCTCTTTTGCGCTGTGATAAACGACGTAGAGCAAAATGAAAATCACGAACAACGCCGCCGGCACGATGATCTGCAACGTCTTCTGCGCGCGGATTTGATTTTCGTATTGGCCGCTCCATTCGATTGTCATGCCCGGCGGCAAAGAAACTTCTTTCGCGATGCGCGACTGCGTTTCCTGCACAAAGCCCGCAAGGTCGCGTCCCTCGACATTCGCCTGCACGAACACGCGCAAACGCCCGTTTTCACTGGCGATTTCACTTGGCCCTGCCTCGCGCATGATTTTAGCAACTTGTCCGAGCAGAATAAATTTGCCATCGCCAACGGGAACCGAAATATCGCCAAGCCGCTCAATGTCGTCGCGGTCGCCGCGCTCAAGGCGCACTTGAATCGGAATTCTTTCGCGTCCGAAAATCGCCATCGAAACATTTTTGCCGCCGATTCCGGCTTCCACCACGTCCAAAATATCCTGCGCGCGCAGACCGTGATGCGCCATCGCCACGCGGTCAGCTTCAATGTCGAGATACGGCTTGCCCTGCGTGCGCGACGCGGCCACGCCGACCGCGCCGGGAATCGTGCGCACCACGCGCTCGACCTCGAACGCCTTCTTTTGCAGCGCGTCCAGATTGTCGCCGAGAATTTTTATCCCGACCTGCGCGCGGATGCCGGTGCTGATCATCAAAATGCGGTTTTCAATCGGCTGCAAGAATCCCGGGATGTAGCCCGGCAGTTTCGACAATTTTTCCTCCAATTCGGTGATCAGTTTTTCCTTCGTCATACCCGGCCGCCACTGCGCCTCCGGCTTGAGCATGATGGTGGTTTCGATCATCTCCACCGGCGCGGGATCGGTCGCGGTTTCCGAGCGGCCGAGTTTGCCGCCGACGGATTCCACTTCCGGCGTCTGTTTGATGACCGCGTCCTGCCACGCCAGAATGCGTTTTACTTCCGTCAGCGACGTGCTCGGCAGCAGCACCGGCATGAACAGCAAACTGCCTTCATTCAGCGTCGGCATAAATTCGCTGCCCATGCCGCGCGGCAGTTTGGCGGCGAGCTGCGGGTTGAAGCTGGAAATTTTTTCGACAATAGGTTTAGGCACGCCAAACGCGAGCGCCAACGCCACAACCAGACAAATGAAGGCCAAGCTGAGAACAGTCTTTCTGAAACGCAGCGCCAAATCCAAAATGGGATTGTAAATCGCCAGCAGCAGCCGCATCAGCGGATTGGAATCTTCGGAATGAAACGGCCCGCGGATGAACGTCGCGCACAGCGCCGGCACCAGCGTGATGGCGAGGATCGTCGAGCCGAGCATCGCGAAGGTTTTGGTGAACGCGAGCGGGTGGAACAATTTTCCCTCCTGCCCACTCAGCGCGAACACCGGCACGAACGCGAGAATGATGATGACCATCGCAAAGAAAATCGGCCGGCCGACCTGTTGCGCGGCCTCCAGCGTGACTTGCAGCGATTCCGCCCGGTTCAGCCGCGCGCCCTTCTTCCGTTCCGCGATTTCGCAGTGGCGGATCGCGTTTTCGGCCATCACGATGCCCGCGTCCACCAGCACGCCGATGGCGATGGCGAGGCCGGCGAGCGACATGATGTTCGACGTGATACCGAACTGGTTCATCAAAATGAACGAGAACAAAATTGAAAGTGGCAGCGGCAGCGCAACGATGAGGATGCTGCGAAAGTGGAACAGAAAAATAATGATGACCGCCGTGACCAAAATGATTTCCTCCGTCAGCGCGTGCTTGAGCGTGTCGAGCGTGCGTGAAATCAATTCGCTCCGGTCGTAAAAAGATTTGATGCTGACACCCGGCGGCAGGCTCGGCGAAATCTGCGCGATCTTGGCCTTCACATCGCGAATGACCTGCATGGCGTTTTCGCCGGTGCGCATAACGACGATTCCGCCGACGGCTTCGTGGCCGTCAATGTCCAGCGCGCCGCGCCGGAAATCGCCGCCGATTTGCACATTCGCAATGTCCTTTAGATACACAGGCAAACCGCTGTTTTGCTGGAGCACGATGTTTTCTAAATCGTTTGCCGACTGCACGAGGCCGATGCCGCGCACGACAAATTCCATTCCATTTTCTTCAATCACTTTGCCACCGACGTTCAAATTACTTTGCTTCACCGCGTCCATGACGGTTTGCAGCGACACGTTGCGGTCACGCATTTTCAGCGAGGAAACTTCAATCTGATATTGCCGCACGAAGCCGCCGATGCTCGCGATTTCGGCGACACCATGAACGGAATTTAACTGATAGCGCACAAACCAATCCTGCGTGGCGCGCAACTGGCCGAGGTCGTAGCCGCCGTGCGGAGATTTTTTCGGGTCAACGTCGAGGTAGTATTGATAGACCCAGCCGAGGCCGGTCGCGTCCGGGCCAAGTTGCGGCGTGACGCCGGCGGGAAGCTGGCTGCCTAGATAATTCAGCCGTTCCAGCACGCGCGAGCGCGCGAAATAATTGTCAATTTTGTCGTCAAAAATAATCGTGACGAGCGCGAAGCCAAACATGGAATTGGCGCGGACAGTTTTCACGCCGGCAAGTCCCTGCAAATTCACCGATAGCGGATAGGTGACTTGGTCTTCGACTTCCTGCGGGCTGCGACCCGGCCAGTCAGCGAAGACGACGACCTGGTTTTCGCTCAAGTCAGGAATCGCGTCCACCGGCGTTTGATAAACCGCGCGCACGCCAAGACCAACAAGCAACGCCACGCCGCAGAGGACAAGGAAGCGGTTACGCAACGACCATTTGATGATGCGGTTGATCATAAAATTATTTTCCGTTAGTGAGTTGCGCCTCGGCATCAATCAATAAATTTCCGTTGATGACCACCTGATCGCCATTATCGAGACCGGCTAGCACTTCGGCGTATTCGTCGCCAACGCGGCCAAGCCTGATTGCTTTCGGCGTGTAATAACCCGGGCTTTTTTCCAAATAAATCAGCGGGCCGGTGCCACGCGAAATGACCGCACTGCGCGGCACGGCCAAAACCTCCGGCGTGGCCGCGACGATGTGCGATTCGGCGTGGAGGTTATTGAAATACGCCTTGTCCTCAAAACCGGGAACCACGACGGGCGAATTCAAAATCTCCGCACGGATTTTTGTGCTGTCGCTCATGTCGTCCAGATTGCGGTCGGCGAATGCCTCGGTGCTGTATTGACGGATTTGCGCGTGATAAACCCGATCCGGCACGGCGGGCAGCGTCACGTCGAGCTTCTGGCCGGTGCGGATCCACGGCAGATCACGCTCGTAGATGTCGAACACGAACCACGCCGCCGTTGCGGAATTTTTCTGGATGCGCCCGATGACGTGGATGGTGTGCGTAACCGCGCGACGCTGGACGGTTTCTGTCTGCACATGGATGACGCTGACGCTGTCGGCATTCAGCGCGACGAGGTTGGTATCGCCCGTCGCCATCGCATCGCCTTCATACATCGGCACGAGATTCATGCCGCAAATCGGGCACTTGCCCGGCTTATCCGATTTGATCCACGGGTGCATGGAGCTTTGGTAAAAAAGGATTTTGCGTTCCGTTTTTTGATTCGTTGACGCGGCTGAACTGGTGGGGCGGTTTTGATAAAACCAGAATCCGCCGCCGGCCGACAGCAGCAGGATCAAAACAATTTTTAGCTTCATAAAATTTCTTGCGATTGAATTTTTTCTTTCGGACAGGCGCGGACGTGAAACCTCACGGCGCGCAGGACAACGGAAGTTTTTGGGAGCTGAAGTGGCGGTGAAATTGAAATCACACCTAGCGCATCGGCGCAAGGCACACCACAGGCTTCAGCGGAGAAAAATCAGATGAGCCAAACGCAGTGGCGCGCGAAGATTGGCGCGCTGGCGGCGGACAAGGAAGCGGGAACGGTGGGAGAAATTTGTGCGGTTGGGGTGGCACCCAAAATCCAAGCCAAAAGCACCGGCAACGGAGCGACCATTTGATGTTGCGAACTGGCGGGCACCGTGGCGGCGGTCGGTTGCGCAGCAGAAGCGGCCTGACAGCAGCTCATCTTGCCGCCACAGCCGCAGTCATGTTTTGTCATGCTGATACTGGCAGTAGGCGCGGACAAAGCCAGTGCCTGTCCCCACAAGAGGACGAAACTGCAAAGGATGGCCAGCACTACTTTCACAATAAACTTATCGTCCATCCGGCGGCTTTATGCCAGACGAATCTTGTTTTTCCTTCGTCAATTCTTGTTCGTCTTGTCGGCAAGCTACCCTGTTGTGCGAGGCAGGGTTTTAATTGGGTGTCCACGCGCATGATATGCTCTTCTCCCCAAGTGTTGATGGTCTGATTGAGTTCCACCAGCATAACAAACCGAAAGCCCTCTTTTTTGGCTGGCCGGGTGCTGCATTTTACCATTCCAGAGAACATCAGACCCAGCCACATGTGTGCGCAAATAGTGCGCGGTCAACATTGGCAAATTGAGCAAGGATTGCGCGGCGGTATTTCGGTTTTATCAAATATAGGCGCTTTTTAAGCTGGCATGTTCCTTGCGTAAGTGGGTCGGGCCATGACCGTCACGCAAAGGTGCCGCCATGGAATCAACGCTATAAAAAATCATAAGAAAAATTGACATGAAACTAAATCGTATCATCACCGGCTGCGCCGTGGCCATCACGCTCGTCGTCAACGTCAGCAGCGGACTCGCGCAGGACAACAATAATAACGACGGCGGTGGTCAAAATGGTCAGAACCGCCAACGCGGCGGCGGAAATTTTGATCCCGCCCAGATGCAACAACGCATGATGGAACGCGTGCAGGAACAACTCGGCTTCACCAACGACACCGAGTGGAGCGCCGTGAAACCGCTGGTGCAGAAAGTCATGGACGCTCGTATCGCGGTGAGCAGCGGCACCATGGGACGGATGTTTACCGGCGGTCGCAACCGTGGCGCCACTAATAGTGCCGCTGGCGATCAGACCGGCAACCGGAATCGTTCGCGCACCAGCATGTTTGGCCAGGCCAGCCCTGAACAGGAAGCTTTGCAAAAGGCGATTGACGACAACGCTCCGGCGGCGCAGATCAAGGATTTGCTCGCCAAATACAAGGCTGCGCAGAAAGTCAAACAGGCCAAGCTTGAAGCGGCGCAGGCCGACCTCAAGGCTGTGCTCACGACGAAACAGGAAGCGCAGGCTTATCTGCTTGGTCTGGTGAACTAATAATTCCGAGACGAAAGCTGACGATTCATGGCCGCCACCACGGTTCAAGATTCATCAAAGGGGTTGCTGGAACGCATGGTCGCGTCCCGGCAACTGTCTGCGCTGGATGCCACCGCGCTCGCGAAACTGAATTTGTCCAGCGAGGAAGAAATTCTCCGCTGGCTTGCGACCGAATACGGCCTCGGCTACACGACGCTCGAAGACGTCGAGCCGGATCGTCAGCTTCTCTCCCTTTTTCCCGCGCGCATTTTACTGAAGGAAGAATTGCTTCCGCTCCAGCGCACCAACGGTTCCGTCGAAGTCGCGACGAGCCGCCTGTTTGCCACGCAAGGTTTTGACGCGCTGAAAACTTTGACCGGCTTGAACCTCAAACCGATTCTCTCTACGAGCGAAGCCATCCAGCGCGAAATCAAAAAGCGCCTCGGCGTCGGCGCCGACACCATCGGCACCCTCGACGAGGAAAAATCCATCCAGGTCGTTGACGAAAACGCCGAGAACACCGACCTCGATTCCGGCGAAGAGGACGAGGCGTCCATCATCCGTTTCGTCAACCAGGTGTTGAAAGACGCCATCGAGCTGCGCGCGTCGGATATTCATCTGGAGCCATTTGAGGACGAATTCAAAATCCGCTACCGCATAGACGGGGAATTGCAGGACACGGCCGTGCCGCCGCAATTGAAGCAATTTCAGCCGGCCATCGTTTCGCGCATCAAGATCTTGAGCCACCTCAACATCGCGGAAAAACGCCTGCCACAGGATGGTCGCATCAAGGTCCGCATTGATCAGGCCGAGGTGGACATTCGCGTTTCCATCATCCCGATGCTGCACGGCGAAGCGGTCGTGATGCGCCTGCTGCGGCAGAACTCCACGCTGCGCGGCCTTGGCGAAATCGGCATGAACCAGCGCGAGTTGGAACATTTTCAGCACGTTCTCGGTTTGCCGCACGGAATTATTTTAGTCACCGGCCCGACCGGCTCCGGCAAAACTTCCACGCTTTACACGGCGCTCAACGAAATCAACGACGCCGTCCGAAAAATCATCACGGTCGAAGATCCGGTGGAATATCAGCTCAAAGGCGTCAACCAGATTCAGGTCAACGAAAAATCCGGCCTGACGTTCGCGCGCGGCTTGCGCTCGATTTTGCGCCACGATCCCGACGTGATTCTCATCGGCGAAATCCGCGACGCCGAAACCGCGCAAATCGCGGTGCAGGCGTCGCTCACCGGTCACCTGGTTTTTTCCACGTTGCACACCAACGACGCGCCCGGCGCACTGACGCGGCTGGTGGACATGGGCGTCGAGCCGTATCTCGTCGCCTCGTCGCTCGAAGCCGTGCTGGCGCAACGGCTCGTGCGCGTGCTTTGCAAGCATTGCAAACAGCCGGATAATTCCGTGCGGGCGCAATCTTTCAAAGCCAAGCTCGGCATCGCGGCGGACAAAACCATTTTCAAATCCGTCGGCTGCCGCGAGTGCCGCAATACCGGTTTCTTTGGCCGCCACGCGATTTTTGAGTGGATGAACACCGACGAGGAAATCCGCCAGCTCATTTTGAAAAGCGCCTCGACGGATCAAATCCGCGCCGCCGCGCGCAAAGCCGGAATGCGCACACTCGCCGAGGACGGCTGGCGTTTGGTCGCCGCCGGCGTCACGACGGTGGAAGAAGTGTTGAGCGTCACCACGGCGAAGGAAGTCGAGACCGCGACAAAAAACCAGGTCGGTGATTCCACCGCGAGCATCGCGGTGGCGCGCTAATTTTTCATGCCTACTTTTGCCTACAAAGCCTTGCAGCGCGACGGCAAAATGGCCGTGGGCGTGTTGGACGCCGCCGGTCGCCCCGACGCGCTGCGGCAGATGGAAACGCTCGGCTTGCGTCCGGTAAACTTGTTGGAGAAAAATTCCGCCGGCAAAAAAGGTTCCGCTGCTCCGTCGTCATTGGGGAATATCACTTTCGATTTCGCGTCCAAAAAAGTTTCCGCGAAGGAACTAGAAAATTTTACCCGGCTGCTTTCCAGTCTGCTGGCGGCGGGCGTGCCGTTGAGCCGCGCGCTGGTGATTTTACAGAAAGAAGCGTCGTCGCCGGCGTCAAAAGCGCAGTGGAAACAAATTCACGACCTCGTGGTAGATGGCATGTCGCTGGCGAATGCGATGGCGAAATCGCCGGAAACTTTTCCGCGCGTCTATGTCGCGATGGTCGAAGCGGGCGAGGCGGGCGGATTTCTGGACGTGGTGCTGGCGCAGATCGCGGAATTTCAAGCGCGCGAGAAAGACCTGAAATCAAAGGTGATGCAGGCCATGCTGTATCCTTGCATCCTGCTGGTGCTGGCCGTGGGCGTGCTCGTCGCGCTGCTGACTTTTTTTATTCCGATGCTGCGGAACCTGTTCAACAGCATCCACGGTTCGCTGCCGTTGCTCACGAAAATCATCATCGGCGCAAGCGATTTGATCCGGGCGTATGGTTTGTTCGTCGCCGCCGCGCTGGTCGTGGCACTTTTTCTCGTGCGCGCCTGGCTGGTCTCGGAAAAAGGCCGGCGCGTCTGGGAGGGAATAATTTTGAAAACGCCGCTCGCCGGCCCGCTCATCGCGCAATTTGCCATGGCCCGTTTCTGCCGGATGCTCGGCACCTTGATCGGCGCAGGCGTGCCGCTGGTGCAGGGCTTGAACGTGGCGCGCCGCTCGATTGGCAATCAGATTCTCGTGGATGCCGTGGCGCAGGCCATTGAACGCGTGCAGCAGGGCGGACGGCTCGGCCAGAGCCTGGCCGATTGCAAGGCGCTCTTTTCCGGTTCGGTGCTGGAAATGATTTCCGTCGCCGAGGAAAGCGGCAAGCTCGACGCCGAACTGGTCCGGGTGGCCGTCGTCACGGAGGCCGATTTGGACCGCAACTTGAAAACCGCCGTTGCGCTGGCCGAACCGCTGATGTTGTTCCTGATCGCCGGTTTCATCGGCACTATTTTCATCGGCATGCTGCTGCCGGTGCTGACTATGAGCCAAAACATCAAATGAAAACCAAACTGTTTATGAAAATCGAAATCAAAAAACTTGTTCCCAAATCATCCCGGTTGCGCCGCGCGTTCACCCTTGTGGAAATTCTGCTGGTGGTGGTCATCATCGGCATTCTGGCCGCGCTGGTCATTCCCCGGATCGCCGGCTCCAGCGAACGCGCCCGGATTACGGCGACCACAACCGACATCAACGGCGGCATCAAGTCGGCACTCGGCCAATATGAAGTGGACATGGGTTCGTATCCCAAGAGCCTACAGGATTTGGTCACGCCCCCCAGCAACGCGCGGGACTGGCACGGGCCGTATCTGGAAAGCCTGCCGGTGGACCAGTGGCATCATCCTTACATATACACTTTTCCCGGCAAACACACGCCCGGTTCCTACGACCTGCTGTCCGTCGGCCCGGACGGCAAGGAAGGCACGGACGACGATATTGTCAGTTGGGCAAAATAAAAATGAAATTGCGAATGCCGGCAGCGCGAACGACCGGTCGCCATTTGTCATTTGAAATTTGCAACGCGAAATCCGCCTCCGCCTTCACGCTCATTGAATTGATTTTGGTGCTGGCGTTACTGGTGGTTATGACCGCCTTGGTGGTGCCGCGCATATCCGGTTTCATTCAGGGCCGCGCGTTGGATTCCGAGGCGCGGCGGATGCTGGCGCTCATACACACCACGCAAAGCCGCGCGGTGTCGGAAGGAATGCCGATGATTTTTTGGCTGGATGAAAAAACCGGCCAGTATGGCGCGGAAGCCGAAACCAGCGGCCAGAACGGCGACGCGAAGGCGGAAAATTTGACGGTGGATCCGACCTTGAAATTTACCGTGGTGAAAACCGGCAGCGGAACGGCGACGTCTTTCAGAAATCTGCCGGCCATCCGATTTCTGCCGGACGGCGCGGTGGATGAAGGCAGCCCGCAGCAGTTAAAATTGACAGACAGCGCGGGGTTTTCCCGCTGGCTGGCAGAAACGGACAACCATCAGGGTTATGAGATTAACGACCGCGAAAAATAGGCGTCCACCCGCCTTCACGCTGGTCGAGGTCATGGTGGCGCTGTTGTTTCTGGCCATCGTCGTGCCGGTGGCGATCGAAGCCATGCACGTCGCCAGCCTCGCGGGCGAGGTCGCGGCGCGCAAGGGCGCGGCGGTGCGCGTGGCCGACCGGATTTTGAACGAGAGTTTGGTGCTGACGAACTGGAACAACGGCACGCAGAGCGGCACGACAAGCGAGGGCGCACAGAATTTTAGCTGGACGCTCACGAGCCAGTCGTGGCCGCAGGACGCAATGCAACTGGTGACGGCGGAAGTGAAATTTTCCGCACAGGGCAAAGATTATTCGGTGAAGCTGGACACGCTGGCGAGTCTGCCGGGCGCGACAACTTTGAACATGACGCAATGAAATTACGAATTACGAATTACGAATTACGAATGGCTGCCGCGCTCGGCGTGGCGGCGGATTCGCCATTTGCCATTCGCCGTTCGAAATGTGCCTTCACGCTGGTCGAGATGATTCTCGCCATCGGCGTGGCGGCCATCGTGCTGGTCGCGGTCAGCGCCGTGCTGTTCAGCGCGCTGCGCCTGCGCGAGGTGACGACCAACGTGGTGGACACCGCGACGCCGGTGGATCAGGCCTTCACGTTTTTACGCCGCGATTTGCAATGCGTCGTCACGCCCACCAACGGCACGAGTAAATTTCTCTCCGGCAGCTTCCGCGTCGGCACCGGCATCACCAGCACCGGCATCACCAGCACCGGCGTCAGCGAGCCGGCGGTGGCGGAGATTTTCACGGCGACCGGCGCGTTGGGCGCGAACGCGCCGTGGGCGGACATCCAGCGCGTGACCTATGAGTTGAAAAATTCCACCGCGGTTTCCGGCCAGCGTGATTTGTATCGCAGCGTCTTGAGAAATTTGTTGTCCACCACGACGCCATTTGTGGATAACCAGCTCCTGTTGAGCGGCGTGGCAAGCGTGAAATTTTCCTGTTTCGACGGCACACAATGGCAGGAAGTCTGGGACACGACCGACCCGACCACGGTGAACACGAATCTGCCGCTGGCCGTGCGCGTGGAAATCCAACTGGCCGGCGCGAACCGGACGGCGCAGCCGATTCAACTGGTGGTGCCGATTGATTCTGTGACACGGACGAACATGGTTCTGTTCAGCGCGACGGGAAATTAAAAATGAAATTGCCGCTCCAACCAAAACGATTTGCCGCCCGGCGCGAACACGCGTCGGTGCTGGTAATCGTGTTGTGGGTGTGCCTCGGCCTTGTCAGCATCGCGCTGTATTTTGCAAACACGATGACTTACGAACTGCGCGCCGCCGACAACCGCGCGAGCGGCGTCGCGGCGGACCAGGCCATCGAGGGCGCGGCGCGCTATGTCGGCCTCGTGCTGCAAAATTACGCCACCAACGGCGTGGTGCCGGACAGCTCACAGTTCAAGTGCGAGGCCGTGCCGGTGGGCGACGCGAAATTTTGGCTTATCGGCCGCGATCCGAACGAAGGTAATTCCACCGAGCCGTATTTTGGATTGGTGGATGAGGGCGGCAAATTGAATTTAAATAATGTCAGCACTAATGTTTTCCAGTATCTGCCGAACATCACGTCCGATTTTGCCGAAGCGATCATGGATTGGCGCGGCACGAACGGAGTGGTGTCGCTCGACTACAATTCGCTCGGCTATGTGGCAAAAAATGCGCCGTTCGAAACGGTGGACGAACTGCGACTCGTCTATGGCGCAACGGAAGATATGTTGGCCGGCGAGGATCTGAACCGCAACGGCGTGCTGGACGCCAATGAAAAAGATGTCAACGGCAATGGCGAGCTGGATTCCGGCCTGTTCGGAGATGTGACGGTCTATACGCGCGAACCGAATTTTCATGCCGACGGCTCTTCGCTGACCAATGTGAACACGGCGAAAGAAGGTCAAATCAAATCGCTGTTCCAGAATCTCGGCACCAGCCGCGAAAACCAGTTGTGGACCGCCATCAACAACCGGCTGCATCCGAAAAACGGACGGGGGCAAAATTTCAACGGCCTTCTGGATTTCGCGCTGTTCTGCAAAAATCAGGGATTGAGCTCGGATGATTTTGCCGCCATCGCCAATGGGGTGACGACAAAAACCAATACCTACATCCGCAACCGCGTGAACGTCAACACCGCCAACTCCGACGTGCTGACGGCGATGTTCATGGGCGCGAACATTGACGAACAAACCGCCATTAGCGCGGCGCAGACGCTGGTTTCCTATCGCCAGCAAAATTCAAACAATCTCAACTCCATCGCCTGGGTCATTGACGCGCTCGGCAACAACAGCCCGGTAGTCACAGCGCTGGCGAAGGGCGACTGGCTGACCACGCACAGCTATCAGTTCACAGCGGACATCGCGGCGGTCGGGCCGTTCGGGCGCGGCTACCGGAGGGTAAAATTTATTTTCGATGTCAGCGACGGCACGCCCAAAATCTTATATCGTCAGGACTTGAGCCGGCTTGGCTGGGCGCTGGGCGAAAAAGCGCGGGAAAGTTTGGTGGCGAACAACACGCAATGAAACCTGATTTCAAATTTAAATTCGGCCAAGGCAAAAAGCTGACCTCGCTGCTCGGCCTCGCGCTGGACGGCAGCAAACTGGAGGGTGTGGTGCTCAAGCGCACGAACGGTTCGCTGGCCGTGCTGCAAAAGTTTTCCGTGACGCTCGCGCTGGATCCGCTCACCGCCGCGCCGGAACTCGTCGGGCGCGAAATCCGCAATCACCTCGAGGCCGCCGGCGTGCGCGAGCGCAACTGCGTTTTCGGCGTGCCGCTGAAATGGGTGTTGACGGCGCAGACCGAGCTGCCGCCGCTGCCGGACGCGGACGCGGCGAGCCTGCTGCAACTCGAAGCGGAAAAAAGTTTTCACACGGACGCGGCAACGTTGCAAATAGGCGATTCACGGACGCCGCTGGCGGATGGCAAAAAAAATGTTTTGTTCGCGGGCATTCCCAGCGCGCACCTCGCGGCACTGGAAAATGTTTTGGCGGCGGCAAAACTGAAGCCGGTCAGTTTTGCCCCCGTAATTTCTGCGCTGCAATTTGTCGGCTCGGAAAAATCCGGCGGCGTGCTGGCGCTGGCGATTGGCGAAACGGACGTCGGCCTGCAAATCACGGCGGGCGGCGGCATGGCGGCGCTGCGGTCGCTCGCCGGCGCGGTCGAAGATGAAGCGGGGCGGCGCACGCTGCACGCGGATGTGGTGGCGCGCGAAGTGCGCGTCACGCTCGGCCAGTTACCGGGCGAATTGCGCGATGCGGTGAAGCGCATCCGCATCTTTGGCCCGCGCGAACTGGCGCAGCCGTTGACGGACGAGTTGGATCTGCGCTTCGAGCCGATGGGCTTGAAAGTGGAAATCATTGCGGCCTACGCGCCGGAGGAATTCGGCGTGACGCTGCCGGTGGAAGCGACTTTGTCGCCGGCATTCAGTCTGGCGGCGCGTTTTTTGGCAGAGCAAAAATTGGCGTTTGAATTTTTGCCGCCGAAGCCGAATTTCCTCGAACAGTTCGTCGCCAAATATTCTTCCGGCCGGTTTCGGACGACGGGCGCGGTGGCGGCGGGCGTGGCCGCCATTTTCCTCGCGATATTTTTATTCCAGCAGATTCAACTCTGGCATTACCGCTCGCAGTGGTCGCGCATGGCGGTGAAGGTCGGCGAGTTGTCGGCGATTCAAAACAACATCCGGCAGTATCGCCCGTGGTATGATGGCTCATTCAAAAATCTTTCGATTCTGCGGCAGTTGTCGCTGGCGTTTCCCGAGGACGGCTCGGTGACGGCGAAAAATATTGTGGTGCGCGATGGCGGCACGGTGACCTGCTCCGGCACGGCGCGTGATTATGCGGCGTTGCTGGCAATGCAAGCCAAACTGCGCACGGCGGACGGTGTGAGCGGCGTGAAGCTCCAGCAGATTCGCGGCAAGGCGCCGATGCAGTTTGTATTTGGCTTCAACTTTAACAACGGAGGCGGCAGTGAAAATTAAGAATCGTCAGGAATTTCTCGTGGTGCTGACCGCCGCAGCGCTTGCGTTGCTGGTGGGCGTAGATTTTGTCCTCGCACCGCTCGGCGGCTGGTGGTCGGCGCGGCAGGCGCAGGTCAAGGATTTGCGAACCAAGGTGACCGACGGCAACCGGCTGCTCCAGCGTGAAGCCAGCATCCGCAGCCGCTGGCGGGACATGACGGTGAATGCGCTGCCGGCGAACACCTCGCTCGCGGAGCAAAAATTGCTGACGGCGGTGGACGGCTGGTCGCGCAGCAGCGGCGCGGAAGTGACGAGCCTGATGCCGCAATGGAAAAATGAGTCCACCAATTATATGACGCTGACGTGCCGTGTGGAAACATCGGGCACCCTCGGCACGTTGAGCCAGTTTCTTTACGATCTGGAGCGCGGGCCGCTCGCGCTGCGGCTGGATTCGCTGGAACTCACGGCGCGCGACAAGGAAGGTCAGCAAATGACTTTGAGCACTGAAATCAACGGGCTGGCGCTGCTGCCGCCGGATAAAAAATGAAACCGCTACCCGCAAAAATCATTTTGGCACTCGCGTTGGCTGGCGTCAGTGATGCGTTCGCGCAGACGAACAATGGGGTTCCCGGCGCGACGGATTATGCGGCGTTCAGCCGGTTCGTCACGGACCGGAATATTTTTGATCCGAATCGCCAGCCGCATTATGTCTCGACGCGGACGCGGACGCGCGTGACGCACACACATGTTTCGGCGGCGGCGCCGGCTTTCACTTTTGTCGGCACGATGAATTATCAAAAAGGGTTGTTCGCTTTTTTCAGCGGTAACCGTGATGAGTTGAAACAGGTTTTGCCCGTCGCACAGAAAATTGCGGGTTACACGGTGACGAAAATCACTCCGGGCGGCGTGACGCTGGAGACTACGAATCAGGCCGACAAGCTGACATTAAAAGTCGGCGACGTGGTGCGTCAGGAAAACGGCAAGTGGGAATGGGCGGGTGCGGACGAAATCTCCGCCAGCACCAGTGTGAACGCGCCCGTCGCCGGCGGCACATCCGGCACGGAAATTCCAGTGGCGGCACCTTCGTCGGCGCTGGGGCAGAATGATGTTTTGAAACGACTGATGGAAAAAAAAGCAAAGGAATTACAATGAAAAACACAAGCTTAAGCTTATTTGCATTGGGCGTTGCGGGCTGGCTGGTCGCCGCCACCGCCCAAGAAAATCCACCGACGGATAACAATCCGCCACCGCCACCGCGCGCCGAGGCTGCTGACTCGGATGACGGATCGCTTCCGGAAACAGGCAGTAATCAAACTCCGCCAACCGCAGCGGTGCCCACTTCAACCAATGCCGGGCCGATGGTGATTTTGCCGGCGAGCGGCAAATCCGCTGTCGCGCCGGCCGTCGGCGCAACTTTTGTTCCGCCCGCACAGGCAACGGGCACGAACGGCAATGATTTGGATTTGAACTTTCGCAATGCGCCGCTGGAAATGGTGTTGAATTACTTGAGCGACGCGGCGGGGTTCGTCATCGTGCAAGACACGCGCGTCAACGGCTCTGTGTCCGTTGTCGGCAAACACCTGACGCGCGACGAAGCGGTTAATCTGCTGAACGCCGTGTTGAATAAAAATGGCTACGCGGCCATCCGCAACGGCCGCACGCTGACCATCGTGGACAAAAACGACGCAAAGACGCGCAATATTCCGGTGAAGAGCGGCAACAATCCGGAAGATATTCCGAACAACGCGGAAATTGTGACGCAGATCATTCCCATCCGCTTTGTCGAGGCGCGGCAACTGGTTTCGGATCTGACGTCGTTTGTCTCGCCGCAGGCGACGGTCGTGGCGAACGAGGCGGGCAACTCGGTGGTCATCACTGACACGCAGGCGAACATCCGGCACCTCACGGAAATCATCAAAGCGATTGACGACAGCGCGGAGGCGGAGACGGAAATCCGCGTGTTCCGGCTCAAGCACGCCAGTCCGACGGACGTGGCGGCGGAAATCGAAAGCGTGTTTCCGAGCGGCGGTGGTTCCGGCGGCGGCGCGCAGTCGCCCATCAGCTTTCGCGGCGGCGAAGGCGGCGGGCGAAGCAGTTTCTTTTCACGGATGATGAGCGGGGCGGCGGGCGGAACGTCAGGCGGCAGTTCTTCCAGCGACCGCGTCAAAAAAGCGACGCAGGTGAACGCGGTGGCGGATGCGCGCATTCAGGCGGTCATCGTGACCGCGCCAAAGGAATTGATGGAGCAGATCGCGGATATGATGACCGATCTCGACGTGCCTTCGACGCGCGACCAGAAAGTTTATGTGTTCCACATGAACAACGGCGACCCGCAGCAGGCGGCACAGGTGCTGCAAAATATGTTCCAGACCAGCGGCTCACGCAGCAGCGGCAGCAGTTCGTCGCAGAACAGCGCGTTGATGCAGCGCGCGCAGAACAACACCACGGCCACCGGCACAACCACGAGTTCAGGCACGTCGAGTATTGGCGGCAGCGGCCGCAACGGTGGCAGCCCGCAATTTTAATTTGGCCATTCAACCGGAGAAAAAAATATGAAGACAAAACTTTTCAATAAAAATTACGGAGTCGTGCTGGCGCTCTGGCTGGGTGCCGCGCTGATGGTTCACGCGCAGTCACGCGGCGGCAGCGGTTTCGGCGGCGGCGGGTTTGGTGGCTTCGGTGGGTTTGGCGGCTTTGGCGGCGGGAGTAGTTCCAGTCGCAGCAGCAGTAGCAGCACCACCTCCGGCCAATACAACAACAACGGCACGGTGGGCAACGCGGTCATTTCCGTGGATCCAGTGACGCATAATCTCGTCGTCATCGCGGACGAGGAGACGAGCCAGCAGATCAGCAACGTCATCGCCAACCTCGACGCGCCCGTGCCACAGGTGCTCATCAAGGTGGTCTTTGTCGAGGTGACGGACAACAAGGCATCCGCCATCGGCGTGCAGGGTAATTACACCGGGCTGAATAATAATTTTTCGCAGCTCTCCGGGTATGCCACAAATTTTTCGGTTGCAAATCCAGGCACGGCTACGGCGGCAGTTGTGCCTTCCAGCATCACGCCGGTCTATTCCAGCGTGAGCGCGGGCAACAATTTTGGCCTGCCGCAGGCGTTGGCGGGCGCGACCGGCACCGGCGGTTTTGCGCAACTTACCGGCAACGATTTCACGGCAACCATTCAGGCCCTCGCCACCGCCGGCAAGGCGCAGGTGTTGTCGCGTCCGTCCATCCTCGCGCGCGACGGCCAGCAGGCGGAAATCGTCGTCGGCCAGAGCATTTATCTGCCGAGCGGCGTCAGCTTCACCACCGTTGGCAACAGCGTCACGACGGTGCCGACCATCAACGGCAGTTATCAAAATGTCGGCATCCAACTGGACGTGACACCATTCATCGGTGCGAACAGTCTGGTGCAAATGATTCTCCAGCCGCAAATCACGTCCATTGACAACTCGACGCCCGGCCAGGTGATTGAAGGCGGCAGCGTGATTTCTTCCGCCGTGTATGCGCCCAACATCAACAAGCGTTCCGCCAACACCGTGGTCGTGACGCCGGACGGCCAGCCGGTCGTCATCGGCGGACTCATCGGCAGCGACAAATCGTCCAACGACAGTAAAATTCCGCTACTCGGCGACATCCCGTTGCTTGGCCAGTTGTTTAAGTTCAGCGCCAAGTCGAGCACGAAGAGCGAGCTGCTAATTTTTCTCACGCCGCATATCGTTCGCGCGCCGGAACAGCTTGCTGCCTTGTCCGGCCACGAAACCGGCCAGTCGCAGATGATCACCAATTCCATTCCTGAACTGGAACTAAACCATTTCCTCGACCGCCTGCCGGTGAAGAAAAATTAGGAAATTGTCTTTCACCAAAACCGCGCCAGACTGAAACCGAAAATGGAAACGCAACGCCAACGCCGCTGGGTCTTCGGCCTGCTTGCCGGCGCGTGGCTGCTCGTCGTTGGCTGGCAGGTGGAAGAACATCTGCGCGTGGTCGAGGCCGCGAAGTCCGACCTCCGCAACCGCTCGCGGGAAATCGCCAGCACCTTAAGCGCCGTCACGCGCGCGCTGCGGTTTCGCGGCGCGCTGTTTCAGGATCGCCTCGAACCCGTCCTGAACGAACTTGTCAGCAGTCATACCAACAGTTTTGTCAGCACCAGCGGCTTGCTCGCCATCGGCCTGCTGAACACCGACGGCGATCCCGTCGTCATTGCCGGTGACACGAATCTGATTTCCCGCAAACTGCTCGCCGACCGCGAACGCTGGTCCGGCGGCGGCGTGACCTTCGTTTTGCCGGTGGCCGGCGCCAGCGTCACCCCTGAAGGCGAGACCAACAACGCCACCGTCGTGCTGCCTTCCTTTCGCAACCTGTTGACCAATGGGACCGAGCGCAGCCGGGAATTTTTCCGGCGTGACCGCGGCGCTTGGAACACCAACGCGCCGGAATTGCCGCCGACAAATTTACCGCCGCCCACCAATGCTGCCGGAGAAATCGCTGCGCCCGCGCCGCCGCCGGACGGCGAACACCCGCATGGCGGCACTCATCGCCCGCCGTGGATGCGCGGAATGACCGACACCGAGTTCAAGACGCTCGCCGCCAAGCGCGAGCTGCACGGCCTCGTGCTGGCGATGTCCACTGAAAATTTCCATGCTATCGGCACGCGCGATCTGTGGCTGCGTGCTGTCATTGTTTTGTTCGCCGGCATTTCCGCGCTCGGCGTCGGCCTCGCGTGGCGCAATGTGCGGCGCACGGCGGAATTGCAAATCCGCCTCGTGCGCGCGAGCGAACTCAATTCACACCTCAAGGAAATGAACCTCGCCGCCGCCGGTCTCGCGCACGAAACGCGCAATCCGCTCAATTTAATTCGCGGGCAGGCGCAGCTAATCGCCCGTTTGCCGGACGCGGCGACGGAAGTGCGCGAGAAATCAAAAATCATCGTGGACGAAACCGACAAGGTGACGGCGCAGTTGACTGAGTTCATAAATTATTCCAAGCCGCGCGAAGTCCGGCGCACGAAGGTGGCGCTCACGGCGGCTTGTTCGGAAATCGTCCGCACGCTCGGCTACGACATCGAGGAGAAAAAGTTACGTGTGGAAGTCGGCGGTGAACCGCTGGCGGTTGAAGCCGATGAACAATTATTGCGGCAAGTGCTGTTCAACCTGCTCATCAACGCCACGCACGCGGTCGGCACCGCCGGACAGATAAAAATCGAAGTGCGTCGCGCGAACGCCACGGAGGCGATTCTGGAAATCCGCGACGACGGCCCCGGCGTGCTGGCGGACAAACGGCAGGAAATTTTCAAGCCCTATTTCACGACGAACCAAACAGGCACCGGCCTCGGCCTCGCGGTGGTTTCGCAAATTGTTTTGCTGCACGGCTGGGAAATCGCGTGCCTGCCGAACGAGCCGCGCGGCGCGATTTTCCGCATCAGCCACCTCAAACTCGCGGCGTGACGCGGCGCGGGGCTTCGGCTAATTTGCCGCATGGCTTTGGACGAACGCAAAACCGCACCGCCGCGCATCCTCGTCGTGGATGATGACGCCGGCCAGCGCAGTCTGCTGGATTCCTTTCTGCGCAGCCAGAGCTTCGTCACCACGCTGGCGGATTCCGGCGAACGCGCGCTGGAGCTGCTGGCGAAGGAGAAATTTTCCCTGATGATTTCTGACGTGCGGATGACCGGGCTGTCCGGCCTGGAAACGTTGCGCCGGCTGCGCGAACAGCATTTCACGCTGCCCGTCCTGCTCGTCACCGCCTACGCCGACATCCGCGAAGCCGTGGGCGCGATGCGCGACGGCGCGCTGAACTATCTCGCCAAGCCGATTGATCTGGATGAATTGCTTGCCACTGTCCGGCAAGCCACTGGGCTGGCGGCAACCACGCCGTTGAATTTGGGCGCGGAGAAAAAACTACCGCCGCACATCGCCGCGCACAGTCCGCTGATGACAACTTTGTTTCAAGACATCGCGCTCATCGCGGCGTCCGACACGCGTGTGTTCATCACCGGCGAAAGCGGCGTGGGCAAGGAAGTAGTGGCCGACCTGCTCCATGCTTGGAGCGCGCGCGCCAACGGGCCGCTCGTCAAAGTCAACTGCGCGGCGATTCCCGAAACGCTGCTGGAAAGCGAATTGTTCGGGCACGAAAAAGGCGCGTTCACCGGCGCGACGGCGCAGCGCATCGGCCGTTTTGAAGAGGCCAAGGGCGGCACGATTTTTCTGGATGAAATCGCCGAGATGTCCCCTGCCCTACAGGCGCGGCTGCTGCGGGTGACGCAGGACGGAAAATTTCAGCGCGTTGGTTCGAATCGCGAAATCCACACCGACGCCCGCGTGCTCGCCGCCAGCAATCGTAATCTCGAAGACGAGGTGAAGGCGGGCCGTTTCCGTGAAGATTTATTTTACCGGCTGAATGTCGTGGAGTTGAACGTGCCGCCGTTGCGCGAACGGCGCGAAGATATTTTGCCGCTGGCCAATTTGTTCCTGAAAGAATTTTCCCCCGGCAACGCGCAACTTTCTGCCGCGACGACGGCGATTCTGGAAAATTATGCCTGGCCGGGCAATGTGCGCGAGCTGCGCAATGTCATCGAACGAGCCGTGCTGGTCTCGCGAAGCGAAGTGATTTTGCCGGAACACCTGCCAACTCGTCTACAAACTACTGCTATCAGCCAGCCGCCAGCGACGATAAATGAAACACCGCAGCTCGAAGCCATCGAACGAGATGCCATTTTGGCCGCCCTAAAAGAGCATCATTTCAACCGCACGGAAACGGCCAAAGCCCTGGGCATCAGCCGCCGCACGCTGCTCTACAAGCTCCAGCGTTTCCGGAATAGCGGGTTTATTATAAACGAATAATTTCGTTCATAATTCTTTACCGGTTGGCAACTTGAGAGCCGGTGCCGTTTTTATTTCTCGCCGCACAGCTTCGCGAATAACACGGATCGCATTCGTGGCGGCTTTTTCGGTGAAGCGAAAAGTCGGCCACGCCACCGCAATCATTGGTTCTGCCGGACTCGGCTTCATGCCCCAGGTCGCCAGCGCAATCATGCCCGGCTCGCTTTCCTCACGATTCCACGCCACGCCGGTGCGCTGAATTTCCGCCATCTCCGCGCGACGTCGGTGGTTTTTGAGTTGCTCAAGAATGCCGGGCTGAAGACTCATCGCCAGCTTGCCCAGCGCGTGCTTGTGCCACGGATGCCGCGTGTGTGGCGTCGGCGCGACGCGAATGGCGTGATCCCATTCAATGTAATCAAGGTGGATGATGCCCGCTCCCTCCCGCAGGCCAAGCAGGACGAGTTCCTTCACTTCTGCCGAGATGGCCTGCAAAATCGGACGGTAGCGGTTGCGCAAAACCGTGTAGCGATCCGGATTCGCCCACGACCGGAAGCGCGCGGAAAGTTGATAATGTCTGGCATCCAAATTTTCCACCAGTCCATAGTCTTGAAGCGTCTGAAGAATGCGGATGACCGTCGAGCGGGGCAAGCCGCTGCCCGCGACCAAGTCCACGAGGCGGATGCCTTCCGGATGGCCGGCCATATAGGAAATGATGTCGAGCGCCTTGATGAGCGAGGTGGAAACGGTTTTGTCCTGTTTCATAATGTGTCCGCTATACGGTCATCTTAACGGCGGAAATTGACTTTGTCACAGCGGAACGTGAAAATTTAACCAACCTAACGAATCACGATGATAGTCAGACTTTGTTAACACTCAAACCAATGAATGTTGCCCAGACACCAGCAGTTCCAAAGAGTTGGAATTACAAGCAACTCTTTGCAGCGTTAGTCATCGCTTTTATTCTCCAGTCACTCTTCTTGCCGTGCCTTTGCAGCATCGGAACAGCAAAGGTTTTATTCGCTTACATCCTTGATGGTCTTGTTTTATTGCGTATCGGTCTCGCATACATTCGGCACGAGACAGGTGGCGGTTGGAAGTTTTACGCCTTGCTGCTTTACACATCGCCGCTTTGGATTGAAACCGTCGCGTATTTGGTTTTTGGAGATACTTGAGTTGAAAAAACTTCTTTAGCGACTCTTACAGTCAGCCAGGCGTTTCCGGCGGCGGTCGCTGAATTGAAAGATTAAAAATTTATGATCACCTGGAAAAATGATAACGAACTGTTCGCGCGCTGCCGCGAGGAACTTTTTACCGCCGTGGTCGGCGACGTGATGGACGTGGTGGGCTACCAGCACCAATTCCTGCCGCCGCAAATCCAGCCG
>CAIOUK010000214.1 GCA_903861445.1 uncultured Verrucomicrobia subdivision 3 bacterium | reverse complement strand
GGGCTTTTGTTGTTTTGCGCTAATTTTCTCGCCCGCTTTCATACTGATGGCTTATGAAAGCTAGCAATGGGGGGAAATCCCGCCAAGTAAAATAACTTTGCGCCTTTGCGGGAGAATGGTTTTTTGAATTCTTCACCGCATGAATTCGCCGCCAAACTGGTTGAGATTGTTCATGAATGTTATTTCCAGTAATTTGGCGCGGTGAAATTCAGCCTGCGCAATCCGTTCTGGATCCTTGGCCTCGTGCTGTTGTGGCGCGCGGCGTTGCTGGTTTTCACCGCCCAGCCGATTCCGGCCAACGACGCCTTTTTTTTCGACGGCTCCGTGGTGAACTGGCTGACCCATGGCCATTATTTCAATCCGGCCATTGCCGACGTCTTTCCCATTTCTGGCACCCGGATTTTTTCCGCTTACCCGCCAGGGTATCAAGGCGTGGCGTTGATTTGGATGACGGTGTTCGGAACGAGCGTGATTTCGTCCATGGCCTTGCATCTGGCGCTGTTTGCGGCGGCGGGTTTTCTGGCGCTGACCATCGTGAAAAGATTTTTTCCAAACTGGAACAATTATTTCATCGTTGCCTGGCTGTTTTTGGGAATGACCTTTGGCGATCGGCCGGAAGATTTGGCCCACGTTTTCGGGCTCGGCGCGCTACTGTTGCTCGCGCGGAATCTGGCCGGCAAGGCCGGCAACGGCGGTTGGAAAACCGCCGCTGGCGTCACGGCGTTGCTGCTGGCCGCGCTGTTCACCTCGCCGGTCGGCGGCGGGTTTTATTTTGGCATTGGCCTGATGACCGTGGCGCTGGTCTGGCTGACGCACCGGAAGAGCAGGGTGTTTCTGCCGTTTGCGGTGGCGGCGGCAATGTTCGCGGCCAGCGTTTTTGTCATCACCCGGCTGGAACCGCTGTGGTGGCGGGGCTTCATGGAAAACGCACGCTTCCAGTCCGTGGTCATGGTCGGCTTCCATCTGCCGCGCGGGTTGGAAATCATCAAGCTTATCCGCAACGCGCCGGTGTTTTTGCTGGCGCTGGGATTGGTGCCGGTGGTGCTGACGCGGTGGAAAGAGCTGGCCGGCGACGTTTGGATGCAGCTTACCGCCGGAGTTTTTTTAGCCGGCTCAGGTTTGCTCGTAGCCAACCTGACGCTGCTGGCACCGAATTATGTTGCCTATGTGTTCTTCTCGCAAATCCTCCTTGCCGCCGGGTTGTTGGCTCTGGTTGAAAAATATTTTCCCGTCCGCCGCCGCCAGTTTCAGATTTTAATTCTGGCTTGTGCGGCGCTGGTATCGGTCCGCGCGGTGGGCATGACGACATGGGGCGCGGTCTGTGCCTGGAAAAATAGTTACGGTCAAACCTGCAAAACCTTGCGCGTGGAATTGGCCCCGTTTTGCAAGACCAATACCCCGGTCATTATTTCTTCGCCCTTTTTATACGGCACGATCGAGCTTGGAGTGCAACGGCCAGTTCATTCCGACTGGTATTTTGATCGCACACTGACCGCACTGTCGGCAGGTTTCGACGGGTTTGTGCGGTTGCGTCCGGCGAAACTGGTCTTGTCTCAATTTGATTACCATCGCGCCTTTTTGCCGATGCTGGAGCGGCTGCGTCAGCAGCCCGAACTTGTGACGGTGCGGGTGCGTGATTTTGCCGAGGTGCGCCCGCCGGATGCCATTCCCGCTCTGGCGCGCGTGGTGCAGCACATTTCGTGGGCACCGGTGATTGTGGATTTGGACTGGAAAAATCCGCCTACGCCGTGAGCGCGCGCGCGATCAGGGATTTTTCGCGGGTGCCAAAATTTAGTTTTAAGGCTTCAGCCCGCGCCGCTTCGGTCATCTTCTCCCAAGACTTACGGACGGCATTAACCATCTTCTCCTCGTCGCTTTTGGCGGCAAGTGATGCGAACTGAAATTCTAAAAATACGAGACACAGCCCGTCTTCCAGCACGCGGCATTCGGCGTCGGCGGGGAAATTTTTCTTGAGGTTTAAGTCCTGCACGCGGCGGATGGTGTCTTCGTCATAGCCAACTTTGCGGAGGATGGCGCCCGATTTTTCGGCGTGGAATTTTTTCAGGTCGGCGCGCCATTTCAAGTAGCCGGCGCGGGTCATGGGATAATTTTCGCGCGGGCTTTCCCAGCGGCAGATGTGCTGGCAACGCGCGGCGAGCCGCAAAGGTTCAGAGGCATCTGGGCAAAGTTTCACAACCCAGTCGGTCAGGCGTTCGGCATAGAGCAGTTCGCGCGGGCGACCTTTTTCGGAATTTGGGTCGCGGGAATTTTCCGCGTCAAAGCGGGCAATGGCAGACTGGAAGTTTGCGTTCACAAGTTGATTTTTTCCGATGTGGGAAAAATTGCAAGCGGCATGAAAATAAAAAAAACCGCCGCCGGTTTGGGCCGGCGACGGTTTTTGGAGATTCGAGTTTTAGTGGCAACCACAACCGCCGCCGCTGCTGCAGCAGCCGTCACCGGACAGTTCTTCCGCCGTCGGGATGCGACCCAGTTCGATGGTCTTGGCGACGGTTTTTTTCACCGTGCTTTGCAATTCGTGCATTTCTTCCTGGGCATCCAGAAAGCCGGTGGCCACGGGGTTTTTGAGCAGCGCATCGCGTTCGGCTTCAAACGCGGAGATTTCCGCCGGTTCCAGCGCCGCGCCGCCGTGCTGTTTTTCCTGGAGCGCCTGGCCTTTGCTCATCAGGCTCTCGTAGGCGCCGCGCGCGGAGGCGTCGGAAAGAAAAGTGTCAATGCGCGTTTTGATGCCGCCGGTCTGGAGGTGTTCGATGAGGGCTTCGCAGAGTTCGCGGGTCTTGGTTTCAACTTTGTTGGACATAAATAATTTATATTTTGGCCGCGCAATTAACCACATCTTCTCGCCAAATGCAAATGCCAACCGCAGAAGCGATTCACTATTATAATATTTGGCCACAGATTTTCACAGATGAAACACAGATAAAAAACTTCGACACGGATTTCACCGATTAACACGGATTTAATCTGTGAAAATTCGTGAAATCCGTGTCTAAAAAATTGTGTTGTGTCCATTTGTGGCTACTTCAAATCCTTCGGCTTCACCGGATCCATGTCGTCGAACATCTGGTTTTCGCCGGCCATGCCCCAAATGAATTATGCAAGGCTCAACCCCGGCTGTTGTTTTTTTGTCAGTTCGTTGAATTTATTTTTTCAGCCTGCTAACAAATTGACATCTCCCTTAAAAAAAGTTAAAACCATCGCCCATCACCTATGCAAGCCATCCAACTCCAGTGGATTGATTACACCATTCTCATCGCCTACGTCGCTTTTGTCATCGGTATCGGTTGGACGCTGGCGCGTTACATGAAAACGTCGTCGGACTTTCTCACGTCCGCGCGCTCGATTCCGACATGGGTGACCGGCCTGGCGTTTATTTCCGCCAATCTCGGCGCGCTCGAACTCGTTGGCATGGCCGCGAGCGGCGCGAAATACGGCATCAGCACCGCGCATTTTTACTGGGTGGGCGCGATTCCGGCGATGGTCTTTCTGGCGGTGTTCATGATGCCGTTTTATTACGGTTCCAAGGCGCGCTCGGTGCCGGAATATTTGAAGATGCGTTTCGACGAACGCGTCCGCGCGCTAAACTCGGTGGCCTTCGCGGTGATGACGATTTTTGCCTCCGGCATTTCGATGAATGCGTTGGCGAAGCTGCTGCATTCGCTGCTGGGTTGGGATTACAACGTCGCGCTGTGGGTTTGCTCCGGCGTGGTTTTGCTCTACGTTTTGAAAGGCGGCCTCACCTCGGCCATTTACACGGAAGTATTGCAGTTTTTCATGATTGTCCTCGGTTTCGCGCCGGTTGTTTATCTCGGTCTGAAGGATGTGGGCGGCTGGCATTCGATGACCACGTCGCTGCAAACCGTCGCGACGAATCCCGCCGCGCTGTATCTCAAGGACGCCGGCACGACCTACGTGCCGAACGCCTGGACAAGCGCGTGGCAGCCGGTGCTTGCTGGTTCGACGCATAACCCGATGGGCGTGGATTGGTTCGCGATGATCTTCGGTCTCGGCTTCGTGCTGAGCTTCGGCTACTGGTGCACGAATTTCCTCGTCGTCCAACGCGCGATGGCTGCGAAAAATATGACCGCCGCGCGCAACACGCCGCTCGTCGCCGCCGTGCCGAAAATGTTTTTCCCGTTCCTTGTCATCGTTCCCGGTATGATTGCCGCTGCCCTTTGCACGATGCCGGACAAGGGTTACCGCATTCCGCCGGCCATTGTTTCCGAGGCGGCCTATGCCAAGGCCGTGGCCGCCGTCAAGAATGTGAATGCCGCCATGCCGGCGGCCGCCGTGACGGCGGTGCATGACGCGGTGGGCAAGAACATTGACAGCGGCAAAATCGCCAGCCTGATCGCGGCGAACGCGAAGAGCAAGCTGACCGACGAGCAGATCAAGCAGGGCATTTACAACAGCATCGCGGAAAATGATTACGACGGCGTCATTCTCTCGCTCGTCAAAAAATATTGTCCGCCCGGTCTCCTTGGCCTCGCGCTCACTGCGTTGCTGGCGAGCTTCATGTCCGGCATGGCCGGCAACGTCACGGCGTTCAACACTGTTTTCACCTATGATTTGTATCAGGCGTATTTTGCGAAGGGCAAGAGCGACCACCATTATTTTGTGACCGGCAAAGTGATTACGGTTATCGGCATTCTGTTAAGCATTGGCGCGGCCTATTTCGCATCCATGTTCAATAATTGCATGGATGTCATCCAGCTTGTGTTTGGCTTTGTGAATGCGCCGCTGTTTGCGACGTTCCTGCTCGGTATGTTCTGGAAACGTGCCACCGGCACGGGTGCTGTCATTGGTTTGTTTGGTGGTATTTGCAGCTCGGCAATTTTCCATGCCTTGACGACAACTCCAGGCAATCTCGACGCCACCGGCCACATCATCAATATTGCAAAAGGCGGATACATTCACGTCGTGCAGGTTTTCCCCAGCGAGATGGCGCAGAACTTCTGGCTCGCGGCGTTTGCGTTCATCGCCTGCTTCACCTTCACGGCGGTCATTTCGCTCGCCACCAAGTCGCAGAAAACCGACGCCGACCTGAAAGGCCTCGTCTATTCGCTCACGCCGAAAATCGTGGACAACGATATTCCGGTGTATCAGCGCCCCGCCGTCGTCGGCATCGTGCTGCTGATTGTCTGCGTCATTCTGAACCTCATTTTCTGGTGAACCAAACCGCAAACCGAAATCCAAACTTAACCAAATAAATTTATGGGACTCGATATCCGCTGGCCGATTGGCCTCATGTTCACGCTCATCGGCGCGCTCCTCGCCGTGTTCGGGTTCGCCAAGGGCGCCGAATCTGTCTCGCTCGGCATCAACATCAACCTCATCTGGGGCGCGGTGCTGTTGGTGTTTGGCGTGCTGATGCTGCTCGGTGCGGCCAAGGGCGGCAAGACGCCACCCGCCGCCTAAGTTTGCGCGCGGACAAAAATTGACAAAAGGCGGCTGGCCGTTGGCCGCCGCCTTTTTTATGCTTCGACCTGAAATTTATGAATCTAAAAGAACTCGCCGCCCACATCGCCGCCGAATTTCAAAAAAACTACGGTCGCGCGCCGCGCTGGATCGCCGCCGCGCCGGGCCGCGTCAATGTCATCGGCGAACATACCGATTACAACGACGGCTTTGTTCTCCCGATGGCCATTGAGTTTTACACGGTCATGGCGGCGGACAAACGTCCGGATGGTGCGGGCATCGTCACCTTGCGCAGCACTTCGCAACCGGACACGGCGACGCTTGATTTGGCGCAGACCATCAAGCCCGCCCCGCCCAAGTGGGGCAATTATCCGCGCGGCGTGTTCGCCGGCTTTCAGGCGCGCGGCGTCAATCCCGGCGGCCTGGACGTGTTGGTGCATTCCACCGTGCCGCTGGGCAGCGGTTTGAGCAGCAGCGCGGCGCTGGAAGTCTGCACCGCCACGCTCATCGAAGCCGTCACCGGCAAGGCCATTGATGCGGAGGAAAAAGCGTTGCTTGCGCAAAAGGCCGAACACGATTTTGCCGGCGTGCCTTGCGGCATCATGGATCAATTCATCTCCGCGCTTGGTCGCGAAGGTCATTTACTACTACTCGACTGTCGCACGCGCAAAACGGAACTCGTGCCGATGAGCGATCCGTCGGTCGCGCTGCTCATCATCAACACGAATGTGAAGCACGAATTGTCCGGTGGCGAATATGCTGAACGCCGCGCGCAGTGCGAGGAAGCCGCCGCCAAGCTCGGCGTGAAATCGTTGCGCGATGTCACCGCTGACCAGCTTGAACGGGGCAAAGCCAAATTGAGCGAAGTCGTTTTCCGCCGCGCCCGCCATGTCATCGGCGAAATCGAACGCACGCTGCACGCCGCCGAAGGCATCCGCCAGAGCAACTGGCCGACCGTCGGGCAGTTCATGTATGCCAGCCACTATGCGCTGCGTGATGACTACGAAGTGAGCTGTCCGGAACTTGACGCCGTCGTGGAAATCGCCGAAGACATCGGCTACAAAGGCGGCGTTTATGGCTGCCGCATGACCGGCGGCGGCTTTGGCGGCTGCTGCGTGGCGTTGGTGAAAGCTGATGCCGTGGAATCCATCTCGAAGAAAATTGCTTCTGACTACAAAGCCAAGACGGGCATCGAAGCCACCATTTTCAGTTCCCGACCCGCCGCCGGCGCGACGATTATCAAAAGCTGATTATTTTTTCCGGCGCGGCCAGCGGCGCAAGCCGTTTTGCAACCACAGTCGCCAGACGAGCCAGAAGGCCTCGTTGATGATGCCGCCGGCCATTTTGGAGTGGCCTTGCGTGCGCTCGGTGAAGGTGATCGGCACTTCCACCACCGTGAATCCCTGCCGCCACAACTTGTTCGTCAGTTCAATCTGGAAGCCGTAGCCATTGGAATGGATTTTGTCCAAGTTGAGTGCCTGAAGCGCGCGGCGGCGGAAACATTTATAGCCGCCCGTCGGGTCGCTGAACGGCATACCGGTAACGATCTTGACAAACTTGCCCGCAAACCGGCTCAACATCAGCCGTTTCAACGGCCAGTTGATGACGCGAATACCGCCTTCGTAACGCGAGCCCAGCACGAGGTCGGCGTTTTGCGCGGCCTTGAGAAAATTCGGAATCTCGTCCGGGTCGTGTGAAAAATCGCAGTCCATCTCGAAGATGAATTCATAATTTTTCCCCAGCGCCCACTGGAAACCGGCGAGGTAGGCGCGGCCCAAACCGTTTTTCTCCGTGCGATGCAGGACGTGGATTTGCGGATGCTGCGCGGCGAGTTCATCGGCAATTTTGCCGGTGCCGTCGGGCGAATTGTCATCCACCACCAGCACGTCCACGGCGGCCGGCAGCGACAACAGCTTCACCACCATGCGCGGGAGGTTTTCCCGTTCATTGTAAGTTGGCACGATGATCAACGTCTGGTTCATGCGGCGCGCAGATTGTCAGAAAAATCCGGCCTGAAAACAAGCGGACAGTTCGTTTTGGCTTTCTCGTAGGTATTTGTTATTCAGCACAAGTAAAGGTGATGCTGGAAAAGAAGCTTGATGTGTGATGTTGAGAATAGACAATTTAAAACAAGCCGAATCCATGAAGCTAAAAATATATATCCCGATTCTTTGTGGTGTCTTGAGTCTTTTGCTTTCTGTTATTGCTCCTGAATTTTATCTGCGGAAAAAAGAAATAAACATAATCATGCCGATAAATACTAGAGAATTTGGACATCTCATAGATATAGCTGCATCTGGTTTAGCTTTGGCTGGAATTGTGATTGGTTTGATAATTCGGAAATATTTCCATCAAAACTTACTGGTTAAAATTGGAATTATAGTGTCGTTGATAGCACTTTTGTTTAACGCATTCTGTCTGCCAATTTAACATACGAAGCCTTGTCTCGGTTTTATTTTGATTTCCGTCAGCAGTAGAATCGCGCAAGCTGTCATCATGTCAGGACTCATCGCCATCGTCGGTCGCCCCAATGTGGGCAAATCCGCGCTGTTCAATCGCATCGTCAAAAAACGCATCGCGATTGTGCACGACCAACCGGGCGTCACGCGCGACCGCGTGAGCGTGGAGGCCGAATGGAAAGGCCGGCCATACTCGCTCGTGGACACCGGCGGCATCGGCCTGCTGCGCGGTGAAAAATCCAACGACGTGATCATCAAAGCCGCCGTCGAGCAGGTTGATTTGGCGATTGAATCGGCGGACTGCATCATTCTCGTGGTCAATGTGCAGGAAGGCATCGTGCCGCTCGACCGTGAAGTGGCGCAACGCCTGCGCAAGAGCGGCAAGCCGGTTTTGGTCGCGGTCAACAAGGTGGATACGCACCGGCTGGAAGAATCGGCGCTGGAATTTGCCCGGCTCGGTTTCGAGAAAGTTTTCCCCGTCAGCGCCATCCACGGCGAAGGCATTGAAAGTTTGATGAACGCGGCGGCGGCGTTTTTGCCGGCAATGCCCGTGGCGAGTGACGAGGGACAAGTGGCGAGTGACACGGAAAACTCTGCGACTGCCGAAGGGGAAATCCCGTCACCCGTCACCCGTCACCCGTCACCTTTGAAACTCGCCATCGTCGGCCGACCGAATGTCGGCAAGTCGTCCATCATTAACGCGCTCACCAATTCCACGCGCGTCATTGTTTCGCCCATTGCCGGAACGACGCGCGATTCCGTGGATGTGCCGTTCGAGGTGGAGACCGAAGGCGTGCGGTCAAAATATATTTTGATTGATACCGCTGGCATGAGAAAAGCGCGGCAGGTGGACGACTCGGTGGAATTTTTCAGCGTGCAACGCGCGCAGGAATCCATCGCCCGCTGCGACATCGCGGTGCTGGTGATTGACGCCGAAGTGGGCGTCACCGAGCAGGATAAAAAAATCGCCGACACCATCGTCGAGCAGCGCCGCGCGTGCATTCTCGTCATCAACAAATGGGATTTATTCGCCGCCGAAATCCGCAAAGCGCGCGAAGATGAAATCCAGTCGCGCGAACTGAAGAAGCGCACCGAAGGCCAGGCGAAAAAGCTGACGACGTTGAGCGAGTTCGGTTCGTGGGTGCAGGATAAATTGTTTTTTCTCGATTACGCACCGGTGATTTTTACCTCGGCCACGACGGGTTTTCATCTGGACCGGCTGCTCGAAGCCGTGCGCTACGTCGCGGCGCAGTTGCAGCAGAAAATTCCCACGGCGATTTTGAACCGCACCATCAATGACGCCGTGGAGCGCCGCCAGCCGGTCAGCGCCGCCGGCCACCGGCTGAAATTTTTTTACGCCACGCAGGTGCGGCAGGCGCCGCCGACGTTTCTGTTGTTCGTGAACCGCGACGAACTGTTTTCCGACCAATACAAAAAAAATCTCGCGAACGAATTGCGCGCCAAGTTTGGCTACGAGGGTTGTCCGATTGTGCTGGTGCCGAAGGCGCGCCCGAAAAGCGTCGCGCCCAAACGAAAATTCCTGAAGACCGAAACCGCACCGGGCAAATTTGGCCAGCGAACTTATATCCGACCGACGGGCAAACCGGGCGGAAAATCGGGCGGAAAACCGGGGCGCACACCCTTCGTGCGGCCAACGGTCAAGCCGGGTGAAAAACCATTTGTGCGTTCGGCGGGCGGAGCCAAACCGGCTTTTCCCAAAAATCGCGGTGAAAATCGCGGCAAAAAAGCGCATCCGCGTGGCAGCAATCGCGCCAAAGGCCGGCGCTAAAATTTGTTCTCCGCTGGTGAACAAGTTGCGATTTTCCAATGCAGTCGCGACGATTACCTTGATTTCATTTGTGAATATCGTTTGCGTAACTTTTTTGTAAAATTTTCTTGAAACCTACAACCGGTGGTAGCATGATGGCGTCCGTTCCCCAATTAGTAGGGGAGCTTCAATTTTAAGGGAAAACCCGTTTTTCTGCGAAATTGACGGTTTTTGTGTCCCGGTTTGTTTCTGTCTCGCTTGAAACTTTCCGGATAAGTTCTAAAAAATTAACCCGGAGATTACCATGATTGATGCCCGTGAGGATGTCTCGGCGCC
>CAIOUK010000213.1 GCA_903861445.1 uncultured Verrucomicrobia subdivision 3 bacterium | reverse complement strand
GTTCGAGTCAACTTCATGGAAGCTGCCGTCCACGACTTCGACTTTGATGTCAATGACCTGATAACCAGCATAGACGCCGCCTTTGATGGCTTCCTCGATGCCGTCAATGACCTTCGGAATGAATTCCTTGGGAATCGCGCCGCCGACGATTTCGTCCACGACTTCGACGCCCTTGCCCTTTTCATTCGGATAAACTTTGATGCAGGCGTGACCGTATTGGCCTTTGCCGCCGGATTGACGAATAAATTTACCTTCGCCTTCCGCTTCCTTCGTGATCGTTTCGCGATACGCGATCTGCGGCGCGCCAGTGTTGGCTTCCACTTTGAATTCACGTTTCAAACGGTCAACGATGATTTCCAAATGCAATTCACCCATGCCCGCAATGATGAGCTGGCCGGTTTCTTCGTTCGTGAAACAGCGGAACGTCGGGTCTTCTTCCGCAAGGCGTTGCAAACCTTCGGACAATTTATCGCGGTCGGCCTTGGTCTTCGGTTCGACGGCCATCGAGATAACGGGTTCGGGGAACGTCGGCGGTTCAAGCGTCACGTCGAAGTCTTCGTTGCACAACGTGTCACCGGTGGTGATGTTGCGCAGACCGACGAGCGCGGCGATGTCGCCCGCGTAAACTTCGTTGATGTCCTTGCGTTCGCTACCTTGAATAACCATGAGGCGGGAAACGCGTTCACGTTTGCGCGTGCGCGGATTGTAAATCGTGTCGCCTTTTTTGAGGTGACCGGAATAAACGCGGAAGAACACCAGCTTGCCCGCGTAAGGATCGGTCCAAAGCTTGAACGCGAGCGAACAGAATTTTTCGTGGTCGTTCGTCGGCACCTTGACGACGACATCCGTGCCGAGTTCATGGCCTTCCGCCGGCGGAATGTCCAGCGGGCTGGGCAGATAATCAATGACCGCATCCACCAAAACCTGCACGGCTTTTTTCTTGAACGCCGAACCGCACAGCACGGGCACGAGTTCAATTTTGCAAGTCAGACGACGAATGGCCGCCTTCAAAACCGGCGCGGTAATCGGCTTTTCTTCCAGCACAAGTTCCGCGATGGAGTCGTCCTTGTTGGAAACGGCATCAATCAATTCCGCGAGCGCGGCTTCGGCGCGTTCTTTGTCTTCCGGCGCGATGTCTTTGATCTCGTAATTGAGACCTTCGTTCGCTTCGCCCGGACCCCAATAAATGGTCTTCTGGTTGACGACGTCAATGACGCCTTCAAATCCGCCAACGACCGGCTTGCCCTCGGATTCCACCGGTCCCTGACCTAGCGGCAGGAAAACGGGGAACGCATACGCCTTCAATTTCGTGCGCATGTCATTGAGCGCATTTTCAAAATTCGCGCCCATGCGATCCATCTTGTTCACGAACGCGATGCGCGGAACATTGTATTTCGTCGCCTGACGCCAAACGGTTTCCGATTGCGGCTGCACACCCGCGACGCCGCAAAACACGGCGACCGCGCCATCAAGCACGCGCATGGAACGTTCAACTTCGGCAGTGAAATCCACGTGTCCCGGCGTATCAATGATGTTGATGCGATGCGGAATGTTGTTGAACGCCTTGAAAATTTTATCTTCACCCGCCCGCGCAGTTTTCTGCGTCCAGAAGCAGGTGACGGCGGCAGACGTGATCGTGATGCCGCGTTCCTTTTCCTGTTCCATCCAGTCGGTCACGGTGTTGCCGTCATCCACGTCACCGATTTTGTGGATGAGTCCCGTGTAAAACAAAATACGTTCGGTCGTCGTCGTCTTGCCGGCGTCAATGTGCGCGGCAATGCCGATGTTGCGGGTGCGTTCGAGGGTGTATTCGCGGTTGGGCGAATTGGCTGGTTTGGCGTCTGCTGACATAAATTTATTTTCCACTTTGTATTTTTGGAAATTTCACAAGAAACTCCGCCATTACAGTTGAAATGGAGCGTGGATAATACGCGAGACTAGGGCAGTGGCAATAACATTTTAGCGGACACAGCGGTTTCGCCCGAGCCAGATCAAACTGGTTTGGAATCAAAGCCGGCGCTGGTTGCCGCTGCGACAAATTTCTTCATCAATTCCGCGTTGTTTTCTTTTAGCCACAACGCGCCCATGCGAATCGGCGGCAGCGCCGGCTTCAGCGGAATCAATTTCACCCGCGTGCCGACGATGCACGCGAGGCTGCTCGGCACCAGCGCAAGGCCGCGACCAGCTTCCACGGCGGCGACGATGCCGGTGCCGCCCTCGTGTTCCTCGGCAAAATTCGGTTTGCGACCGATGGCGGCAAACAGTTTCTTGGTCTCCGCATGATATTCGGGATAATCCTTCCGGTTCAAACCAATCAACGGTTCCGGCGCGACCTGCGCGAGCGTGATGGCTTTCAGCTTCGCCAACCGATGTCCCGGCGCGACCGCCACGACCATCGCGTAACGCGCCAGTTCCACAAAGGCAAGCCCGCGCAACAGTTTTGCCGGCGGCCGCACCGTGAGCGCGACTTGCAATTTCCGGCTGCCGAGTTGCGTGAGCATTTCTTCCGAAGACAAATCATGCAGCGCCACGCGCACCTGCGGAAACTCGCCCTGAAACGCCCGCAGCAGCAGCGGCAAAATCTGCACCGTGAGCGACGGCGCATAGCCGACGTGGATTTCGCCGCTACGACCTTTGGCAACTTCACGCGCTTTTTTCACAGCCGCCGTCGCGTGCAATAATACTTCCCACGCCTCGGTCAGAAAAACTTTGCCCGCCGCCGTCAGTCGCAACGCTTTCGCGCTGCGCTCGAACAACGGAAAGCCGATTTCCGCTTCGAGATCGCGGATTTGCCGGCTGATGCCCGGCTGCGAAACATGCAGCTTCAGCGCCGCCCTGGAAACATTTTCTTCCTCGGCCACGGCGGCGAAGTAACGGAGATGACGTAGTTCCATGCGCTTTCCAGTATGCCTAATAAGCATGGTCAGGCAAGCAACATGGTATTTCCGCAAATCACGAACAGCGCGCATAGTGTCGGCATGAAAACGATTCGACGCTCCAATGAACGCGGCCACGTCAACCACGGCTGGCTGGACAGTTATTTCACCTTCAGCTTCGCGGACTATTACGACCCGCAATGGCTCGGCTTCCGCAGCCTGCGCGTCATCAACGACGATCTCATCCTGCCTGGCATGGGTTTCGGCACGCACCCGCATCGCGACATGGAAATCATCAGCTACGTTTTGAGCGGCGCGCTCGAACATCGCGATTCGATTGGCAACGGTCGCGTCATCAAGCCCGGCGAATTTCAATACATGGCCGCCGGTTCCGGCGTAGAACACAGTGAGTTCAACCCGTCAAAAACCGAGGCGACGCGCCTGTTGCAAATCTGGATCAAGCCGGACACCAAAGGCGTGAAGCCCCGCTACGCCGAACGAAATTTTACCAAGGCCGAAACCGGCAAGCTGTATCTCGTCGCCAGCAAGACCGGCCGCGATGGTTCGTTTGAAATTCATCAAGACGCGGAGCTGTTGCTCGGCAAGCTGGACGCCGGCCAGAGCGTGAATCACTCGCTGGCAAAGGATCGTCACGCGTGGCTGCACGTCGCGGAAGGTGAAGTGACGGTCAGCGGCACGAAACTTTCCGGCGGTGATGCCGTGGCCGTGAGCGAAGAAAAATCTTTGAACATAACCGCCAGCAAACCGTCACAGGTTTTGCTGTTCGACCTGAATTGACTATGAACCAGCCGCAAAAACCATTGCCGCCGAATTCGCAGGTGCGTATCGGTCACGTTCATCTGAAAGTGGCCGACCTTGAACGCGCGCTGGCGTTTTATCGCGATGTGCTGGGCTTCCAAGTCACGCAGCGTTTTGGACGCAATGCGGCATTTCTGTCCGCGGGTGGCTACCATCATCACATCGGCCTGAACACTTGGGAAAGCGCGGGCGGTTCGCCACCACCGCCCAACGCTACCGGACTTTATCACGTTGCCATTTTGTATCCGACGCGCGCCGAACTCGCCGATGCCTTGCAACGTCTGCTCCACGCGGAAATTCCGCTGGAAGGCGCAGCCGACCACGGCGTGAGCGAGGCAATTTATCTCCGCGACCCGGACGGCAACGGCGTGGAGCTTTACTGGGACAAGCCACAAAACCAATGGCCACGCACCGCCGACGGCGGGCTGGCGATGGTCACACAGCCGCTGGATTTGAATTCACTGCTCACCGAAAAAACAAACTAAACAACCAACAAAAATAAAAAATGAAAACCATCACCCTCATCGCCCGCATCCTGCTCGGACTCGTCTTCGTCGTGTTCGGCTCCAACGCCTTCCTGCACTTCATCCCGATGCCGCCGCCGCCGGCCGGACTGGCGGGTGATTTCATGAAGTCGCTGTTCATGAGCCATTACTTTTACGTCGTGGCTGTCACCCAGATTGCCGGCGGACTGCTGGTGTTGAGCGGACGCTTCACCGCGCTTGGCCTTTTATTTCTCGGCCCGGTGATCGTGAATATTTTGTGCTTCCACATTTTTCTGAACCGCGAAGGTCTGCCGTTCGCTTGCACCGTCGCCGTGCTTGCACTGTTTTTGCTGTGGCAAAAGCGCGCCGCGTTTGCCGGCCTGATTAAGAACTAAACCGTCCATATTTTTGCCCGACTCAACCCAAACCAAGAAAGAAATAAAATTATGCCAACCGTATCCATCATCTACTTCAGCGGCTCCGGTCACACCACCAAACTCGCCGAAGCCGTTCACCAAGGCGCGGCGGCCATCGCCGGCGTCAAAACCAACCTCATCGCCATCAGCGGTGATGACATTGTCAAAGGCCGTTACAAAAACGACGCCGTGTTCGCGCAACTCGACGCGAGCGACGCCATTATTTTCGGCACGCCGACCTACATGGGCGGACCGAGCGCGCAATTCAAGGCCTTCGCCGATGCCACTGCCGGGCGTTGGTTCAGTTCGGCGTGGAAAGACAAGATTGCCGCCGGCTTCACCGTTTCGATGAGCCCGAGCGGTGATAAGTTGAGCACGCTGCATTATCTTTTCACCCTGGCGATGCAGCAAGGCATGATTTGGATTGGCCAACCGGAAATGCCATTGCAGCCGAATGGCGTCAACCGCCTAGGCAGCAACAGCGGCGTGATGGCGCAGGCCGGCCAGGAATCGCCGGACGTGGCACCGAGCGAAGGCGACAAACTGACGGGTGAAATTCTCGGCAAACGCGTCGCGGAATACGCGTTGAAGTTGAAGAAATAAGCGGGGGCTTCTTTCACAGGCGCGGTGCCGGCAACGGCGTCGCGCCTATTTTTTATTCTGCTGCCAGAAGTTGAAAACCTCGTGCCACCACGCCAGCGGCTGTTCCGCAATTTCATTATGTTGCGCACTGGGGAAGACCTGTAATTCCTTCGGGCCGGCGTAGCCGTTTGCCAGTCGCAGCCCGGAAGCGGCGCCGATGATTTCATCTTTTTCTGCAATGGCAAATTTCACCGGGCCATGATAATTCCGCAGACATTCCTCCGGATTGAAGCGGTCGAGCAACAGAAAATAAGTGGGCAGAAACCACATCTGCCGCTGCGCCACCGACGCGAGATTGTGATAAGGCACAAACAACGCCATGCCCGCGACCTCTTGCGGATGCGCCTTCGCAAGCTCACACGCCACCCCTGCGCCGATGGATTCGCTGACGACAAAGCGCGGCAGATTTTTCGGTAACCGTTGAAACGCGTCCTCGGCGACGGCGATGAAACTGGTTTTGCTTGGCGAATCGGAGCGCGCACCGTAACCGGGATATTCCAAGACAAAAACGTCCACGTTTCCAGCGTCATGAATCGGCTGCGCAAGATAATCGCGGCTCAACGCACAACCAGCGTTACCGTGGACGATAAGCACGCTGGCAGTGGCGTTGGTTTTCGCCAGCATCTTCCAACCGATGATTTCGCCGGCGGAATTTTTCCACGGCGCAAAGCCATGTTCGGCGGCGACGGATTCAATCGCGTTGCCGGGAATTTTGGTCGGAATATAAATCAGGCGGCGCTGAAAAATTAGCACCACCAGAAGGACGAACAAATACGCGATGACAAACAGTTGCAACAAGCGGACAAAAGACCGGCGTAGTTTTCTCCAGTCCAACATAATCACGCCGACGTTATTGCGGCTTGGCCGGCACCGCCAACACTTCCGGCTTCTTGCCTTTCACCTCGATGTAAAGGTCGCGCAATTGCTTCGGCGAAACTGGGCTGGGTGAATCCGTCATCATGCAAGTGCCTTTCGCCGTCTTCGGGAAGGCGATGACGTCGCGGATGCTCGGCGTGCCGCAGAGAATCGCAATCAACCGGTCGAAGCCGAGCGCGATGCCGCCGTGCGGCGGAGCGCCGTAGCGAAACGCTTCGAGCATATACCCGAAACGCAGCTTGGTTTCTTCCGGCGGAATGGCGAGCAGCTCCTCGAAAATGGTTTTCTGCACGTCGGGCTGATGAATACGAATCGAGCCGCCGCCAAGCTCCACGCCGTTGACGACGATGTCGTAATGCTGGCCGCGAACTTTTTTCGGATCGGTCTTGAGCAACGCAATATCTTCCTTCACCGGCGCGGTGAATGGGTGATGGCTGGAATACCAGCGGTTGTTCTCGCGGTCAAACCCGAGCAGCGGAAATTCTACAACCCAGAGAAAATTAAACTGGTCGGCAGGAATGGTCAGCTTGCCTTGCGTCTTCAAAACGTCGGCGCAATACAAACGAATCTTGCCGAGGATTTCGCAGGCGTTCAGCCATTGATCGGCGGCAAACAAAATCAAATCACCTTCTTCGATTTTCAACTTCGTCGTGAGCGCGGCTTTTTCCGCGTCGCTGAAAAATTTCACAATGG
>CAIOUK010000212.1 GCA_903861445.1 uncultured Verrucomicrobia subdivision 3 bacterium | reverse complement strand
ATGACTTCGCGATATTCGCGGCCGATGTCCGCCGGATCAATCGTGAGATACGGCACGTCCCAATGCGCGTGCGGAATTTTTTCGCGTTCCGCCAAACCTTTTTTAATGGCGTCCTGATGCGAGCCGCTGAACGCGGTGAAAACCAGTTCGCCCGCGTAAGGCTGACGCGGCGGCACGGTCATGCCGGTGCTGCGCTCATAAACATCAATGATTGCGGCGAGATTGGAGAAATCCAATTTCGGATTAATGCCGTGCATGTAGAGATTCAATGCCACGGTGACGATGTCCAAATTGCCCGTGCGCTCGCCGTTGCCGAACAACGTGCCTTCCACGCGGTCTGCGCCGGCGAGCATTCCCAACTCCGTCGCGGCCACGCCGGTGCAGCGGTCGTTGTGCGTGTGCAAACTGATGATGAGCGACTCGCGATTTTTGAGGTTCTTGCACATCCATTCGATTTGGTCGGCATAGATATTCGGCATTGCTACCTCGACGGTGTCGGGCAAATTCAAAATCATTTTGTGCTGCGGCGTTGGTTGCCACACATCCATGACGGCTTCGGAAATCTCTTTCGCATATTCGACTTCCGTCATACTGAAACTTTCCGGCGAATACTGGAGCATCACTTCCGTGCCGCCCGCCGTGAGCCGATGCAAACGGTCTTTGATCATCTGCGCGCCCTTGACCGCGATGGCCTTGATCTCGTCCTTTGACTTGCCGAATACGACGCGGCGTTGCGCGGGCGAAGTCGAATTATACATGTGAATAATAACCTTCTTCGCGCCGATGAGCGACTCGACGGTGCGCTCGATCAAATCCTCGCGCGCCTGCACGAGCACTTGCAACCACACGTCGTCCGGCGCGTGACCTTTTTCAATGAGCAAACGGTTAAAGGCAAATTCCGTGTTCGACGCCGACGGAAAACCGACTTCGATTTCCTTGAAACCGATCTTCACGAGCGTCTGGAACAATTCCAATTTTTGCGAGACGTTCATCGGCACGGCGAGCGCCTGGTTGCCGTCGCGCAAATCCACGCTGCACCAGCGCGGCGCGTGCGTGAGCGTGCGGCTCGGCCACTGGCGGTCGGTCAACTTTGGCGCATGTGGAAACGGCTGGTATTTTTTCGACGGTTCTTTTTGCATGGTCTGGCTTTCTTATTATTGCCATCTGGCGGTCAGGTTAAAACAAAAAACCCACCGCCGTTCGGCAGTGGGTTTCGTTAAATTTTTGAAACAAATCAAAACCCGACTGCCGCGCTGGTCAGCAGCGCGTTCGTAAGCAGCAGGTTTAGATTGTGATTCACCCGCACAAGCTAGTCGGCTGCTTTCGCCGGGTCAACCGAATTTCGGCAACGGCGGCAAGGTTGCCACGCTGGTTGGTTTTCGCCTAACCTCTGCCGATGAAGTTGGTGTGGTGGTGGAAACAAAATCGAGCCTTTGCCGGCGCGCTTGCGTTGGCCTGCGTGTCCGGCCTCTGGCTGCGCGGCTATCTGCTGGCCGATCAGGTTTTTACGGATGACGAATGGCACGGCTTCTATTATGCGCTCGGCAAATCGCCCGCGTGGCTGCTGACGCATTTCTCCATTCCCGGCGCGACGTGCATTCCGCTGAATTTCTACACTTGGCTGCTGGGCGCCACGGTGGGTTGGTCTGAATTTCTGCTGCGGCTCCCGTCGCTGATCTGCGGCGGGTTGTGCGTGGTGGTTGGGCCGCTGCTGGCGCAAAAATTTATCGGCCGCCGCCGCGCCTCATTGTTGGGGTTGTTGTTGGCGATTTCACCGCTGCTGATTTTTTACAGCCGGATCTGTCGGCCTTACAGTGCCGTGGCGTTGCTGGCGTTTGCCGCGCTGCTGCTGGGCGCGCGCTGGATGCAGACCGGCGGCGGTCGGTCGGCGGCGCTCTACATCGTCACCGGCGCGCTGGCCATTTATTTTCACCTGTTCGCCGTGGTCACGGTGGCGGCACCGTTGCTGACGGCCTTGGTCTTTTATTTTTACCAACGCCGTTCTGGAAAAAATGCGAACCCGCGACTGTCGTTGCGTAGCTGGTGGTTGGTGTCGTTGGTCATGGCGGGCATCACCGCCGCGCTGGTTTTGCCGGCGTTGCTTCATTCCTTGCACAGCACGTTTTTTACCATCGCGCTGAAGGGAACTTTCAGCTGGCAATCCTTGCCGCGCATGGCGGAATTAATCAGCGGCACGGGCCAGCCGGTGCTCGTCGGCTTGTTTTGGATCGCGCTAATCACGGGCGCGATTGCGCAATGCCGCCGTAATCCGTGGTTTGGGGGAATGCTGGTGAGCCTGTTTCCGCTGCACGCGCTGGCGCTAGTTTTGTCGCGGCCGGACTCCGCGCAGAGCGCCATTGTGCTGACGCGTTATTGCCTTCCGCTGGTGCCGGTGAGCCTGTTGCTGGCGGCGTGCGGCATTCAAAGTGCGTTGGAGGCGCTCGCCTCGCGTGCGAATGTGCAGCCGAGGTTGCAACGACTAATCGCCATTGCCAGCGTGATGGCGCTCGCGTTGGGCGGGCCGCTGCCGCAATGCTATTTGTCGCCGAACAATTTCACCAACCACGGCGCGTATCAACACCGCTACGAGAACATTGACTGGCAGCGCTCGTTTTACAGCGACCTGACGCCCGCCGGCTTTACTTTGAGAACCACCATTCGCGCGGATGAAATTTCCCCATTTTATGGTTTGCTCGCGAACGAAGCCGGCACGCGGCCGGTGGTCGAGTATCCAATGTTGATCGGCGATCATTTCAATCCGCTCTATTATTACCAGCACTTTCATCGTCGGCCGGTGATCGTCGGTTACGCGAGTGATGTTTCCATGCCCAAGGGGCTCGCCGCCGGCAACATTTTTGGCGACACCTACATTGACCAGATTTTGAGTTTGGTGCCCGACCCGGCGCGGCTGCATTTTCGCAATTTGATTTCCATGGATGACTTGGCCGCGATGCGGGTTCGCGGGGTGGAGTATGTGATTTTGCACAAACGGTTCGAGGCCGATTTGCCTGCCTTGGCGCAACCGTTGCCGGATTTGGAACGGCTCTGGCAAAAATACCATCAGGCTCTTGGCCGACCGTTTTATGAAGACGATCATCTGGCCGTGTTCCGGCTCTGAAAATTAATTTTTCCCCGCCGGCAAATTTGTGTGGGAACAGTCAGCCGTAAATTCCGCCAGTTGTTTTTGAATTTCCTTCGGGGCGGGCCGGCCGCACCACGTCAACGCAATGTATTGGGCATAACGATCCCGCGCGGCGCGGGCGAAAGTTTGTTTTTGACCTGAATCAACAGCGGTGCCGGCCAACTTATGATATAGAAGCGCCAGATTCAGATTGGTGGAATCAAATTTTGGACGCAGCCGGTCGGCAGTCAGCAAACTGGCCAGCGCTGCTTCTGGTTCGCCGGCGACTTCCTGCACGATGGATTTCAGGAAAAATAAAAAATAGGTGTCCGGCGGCGGCGACTGTTTTTGATCCGGCCAGAATTGCGCCAAACCCGCATCCACGACGACCGACATTTTGCGCATGGCCACGGCCATTTCCGGCACGCCTTGATGGGCGGTTGCCTCGGCGTAATAGTAAGCGGCCAGATTGGCGTAAGCCGCCGTTGCGGGCGACGGCAGCGCGAGATGATATTGCCATAGGGTCTCGCCGTTGCGCCAGGCGGGCTGATAAGAAAATGCCTGATACAAATTCCATGCGACGAGGCCGATGCCGGCCGCCAGCACACCGCTGCGCACCAGCGAGCGCGGCGACCGCACCAACCCGATGGCGGCGGAAACCGCCAGCGCCAGCAAGCAGAACGCGGAAAAATAAAGATAGCGTTCCGCCACCAGGATGCCCGAAAAAACCAGATTCAAATACGGAATCATGATGACGACGAATGCCGTGAAATAAAAAAACAAATCCTTGCGCCACCGAAATAGCCACCAGCTGAGGCTGATTGCCGTCGCCGTCAGGGCGAGCGCGCTGATGATTTGCCAGCGCGGATAGTCTGACGGCATTTGCGGCCACGCGTAAAAAACTCCGAGATGCCAGGGGATAAACGTCTGTTGCACATAAACCCAGACGACGAACGGATCAACCATGAGCAGATTCCACAGATGCGTCAGGCCGTGCGCCGTGTAGCCGCGGTCGAGAATGCCCATTTGCGTCAATGTCCGACGATACCAACCATAAATCAGCACGCTGATCACCAAGCCCGGCAGCATCAGCAAAATCTCCTTCGCCAGATTGCGGCCCCACGAAAACTTTTCAAACACCGTGCGTTCTCCGTTCAGATAGGGCAGGAAAACGGCGTGCAGAAACAATACGAGTGGAAACGTTAGAACGCTGATCTTGGAAAGCAGCCCGGCCATGAAACTCACGAGCGCAAACAAATACCAGCCGCATTGGGCATAAAGATTTTCCGCCGCCAGCCGCCGCGTCTGCGCGCACAGCGCGAGCAGCATGAAGAGCGTGGATAAAATATCTTTGCGCCCCATGATCCAAGCCACCGGCTCCGTGTGAATCGCCAGCGCGAGCCAGCCCACGGTCACCGTCAGCGCGAAACCGTAGCGCCGCGTGGTTCCCAGCAGGAATGCGAACATCAACGCGACGACGATGCTGTGCAGGAAAACATTTCCGAGGTGGTAACCGAAAGCGTTTCCGAACCCAAACACCTTGCTGTCGAACGCCCACGAAACATCCCGCAACAGCAGTGGCTCCTCGCGCGGGAAACTGGTCACAAAAATTTCGCGCAAGTTGTCGGTGAATTTCGCCTGTCCGTAGAGCTCGGGGTGAATGCGCAAAATCCGCACGTCATCGTAATAGACAAATCCATACCGCACGGACGGCAGATACATGGCCCAAGCCGCCAGCATCAGCAGCAGCGCGGTGAGTAGACTGCGGTGACGGTGCGGCCAGCCGGTTCCGTCAGTCATGGAAAAAACCTTTCCAGTCCACGAAAATTCCCCACAGCATCCGCAAGCCCAGCCGCGTGGCGATGCGATTGTTCACGTTGCCGCCCTTGCTCGTGCCCACGCGCGGATAAAAGGCGACCGGACATTCGATGATGCGCACTCCCGCCGACAGCGCCGTATCGAGAAAGTAGGCGTTGAACTCCAGATTGATGCGCGGGTCGAGCAAGGGCATGAGTTCGCGCAACGTCACGTTGCGGCAAAGTTTGTAAGTCGTGCCGACATCGGTGAGCGACACCGCACCGAGATGTTTCATCTCCAGAACTTTTCCGGCGAATAAATTCCCGTAGTGCATATACAACGATAATTGCGTGTCGCGCTCCTGCAATTGCTCGACAATGCGGCTGCCGTTCACCACGTCCGCGTGCGGGATATAGGCGAGGAACTTCTCAATGTCCGCCGCACGAAACGTCAGGTCGCCCTCGCATAGCAGTGTTAATTCTGTGTCCTCGAACTTCAGCGCCTCGCGCAGAGCGCGGTGCACGCAAGCGCCGTAGCCTTGCCGGGTTTCGTTGAACACGATGGCACCAGCTTGTTCGGCAATCTCCATCGTGCGGTCGCGGCTGTTGTTGCTGATGACGATGACGCGCTTCACCAACGGATGCGCGCGGAAATCTTTAACCGCGCCGCCGATGCTGCGTTCGTCGTTATAAGCCGTCAATGCGACCGTCAGAAAACGGTTCGCAGGCGGGTCGTTGCGGACAAATTTCGCGTCGCGGATGCGCGTGACGTTGCGGAACAGATCCCAACTGATGAGGGCTGTGCCGATGACCAGCGGGATGCCGCTATACCAGATGGCCAGCTCGTTAATCCGCAGAAATAGCGGCGGGTCAAATAATAAAAGCCGCAGCGGGCCGAGCAGCACATTCGTCACATACACAAACAGCGCCAGCGAGATGAATAGAAAACCGTAAAGCGCAAACCAAGTCGTCGTGGATTTCCCGCGCTTGGTGGGAACGGGCTTTTGGATTTCGGTGGAGGCGGTGAAACGCTTTTCGTCAATGTTCACTGTCCTGACGTTAGGTGAAGCCGGATGGCGGTCAAGGTTGAATTCGCGGCGGGCGCGAATTTTGTCGCGCGATTTTTTGATATTGCTGCTTTTCCGCATTCCACTCCAGATTCACCTGCAATGCCGAAGCCAGCGCGGACGCGAGCAGTTGCCACGCGGCATCCAAGTCCTCGCGCGTGGCAAAGGCCAGCTTGAGTGTTTCACCATGCCGGATGGACAAAGTGGCGCGCCCGATTTCCTTACCGCTGGAGGTGAAAGTCGGGGGTGGTTCGATCACCGCTTGGCGGATTTCGGCGATGTGCAGGCGAAAATTCTTTTCGCTGTCGTGGAGTAGGTTTTCCGGGGCGTCCGATTGCAGCCGTTCCTGAAAATCCTTGGCCTTGTGTTTTGAAAACAGCCAAATGGCCAAAGTCAGCAAGTTGCCCGCCGGGCCGAGGAAAGGGACGATGGCATTGAGAACGGAGTGGGTTCCGTCCTCGGTCTGAATGAAAACCCAATCGCTGCCTTGGACGAAAATCCGGTAGGAACCTGCCGCCGTCATCGGGGAAACAATCTTGGCGTTGAACGCAGCTTGTCCAATGCTGGAACTCGAAACGGAGCGAGGCTGCTCCTGCGGGTTGATCGTCGGCTGCCCGTCAATTGGGCAAATATCAACCTTGTCGGCGTATTGCTTACCGCAGTGTTCGCATCGTTTCATGTCTCCACACGCGATGGTGTGTGAGCGGACAAAACCTATCAGCCAATAAACGCCGCGTGGATAGCTTTCACCGCCGCTTCGCCCTTGGCCAAGTCAATGACGACGGAGATTTTGATTTCGCTGGTGGAAATCATGTCAATGTTGATGCCTTCCTTGGCGAGCGTCTCGAACAATTTGCCCGCGACGCCGGTATGCGATTTCATGCCCACGCCGACGATGGACACCTTGCCGACTTTTTCGGTGGTGATGACATCGCGGAAACCGATTTCTTTTTTCAAGCCGTCAATCACCTTCTGCGCCTTGAGCAAATCCGGCTTGTCGGCGGTGAAGGAAATATCGGTGGCCGGGGCACCGGAGCCATGACTGATGTTTTGCACAATCATGTCCACGTTCACGGTCGCATCGCCGAGCGCCTTGAAAATCTTCGCGGCCATGCCGGGTTTGTCGGGCACGCCGACGAGCGTGACTTTGGCCTGATTTTTGTCGAGGGCGACGCCGCGAATCACGACGTCTTCCATGCTTTTGGTTTCTTCTTTCACAATGGTTCCGGGGTTATCGTTGAGACT
>CAIOUK010000211.1 GCA_903861445.1 uncultured Verrucomicrobia subdivision 3 bacterium | reverse complement strand
CCCGCTCGTCCAACTCTTCAACCCGCTCGCTAATATCAGCAGCAATGGTTTCTTCGCCTATACTTTGCTGTGCATTATCCGGCGGAACGCCACAAAGCGGACAAACTTCCTCTACACGTTTAGGAAGATTTTGATTGCAACAGGGGCATTCGGAAAAAGTTACTCCACCAAGCACGGCACGGGCAGATTGAACCCGGCGATAACGCGTGCTCAATGACAACAACGAATTTCTTTGCGCCTTGAGAGCCTGAATCGTATCGAGTGCGTCATTCTCACGAGATGAACAATCGAGTAGTGCTTTAGCAATTTTTTGACCGCGCACTTGAAGCGATTCCATGTCGCCAGTTCGATGCTGGGAAACCTTGGTTCTGGCGGCGGCGATGTCAGCTTCAACCTTCTTAATTTGTTTTATAATTTTCTGGCGAAGCTTCTCCATTTTTTCAGATGACGCCACATCGGCAGATTCCAAAGCGTCTCTCATGGCTTTGGCCCCGCCTTCGGCCTTCTGCCGATCCTCACGGGTGTTTTGAATATCAGCTTCCAATGCAGCTACCTCCTCTTGATGGTAGCCAACAATGAACCGAAGCACGTCCCGACTTTTCAGGCGCTTGAATACGTTTGCTTCTTCTTCAAGATTGAAAAAGCTGCTGTCCATGGAGTCCTGATCGAGGTAGCAATACCAAAGCAAATCACGAAAACTGAGCCGTTCAAGCTCACTATCCTCTTTGATTTTGCTGCGACGGACTTTCGGCGGCTTGATGTCAGCCAAAATAAAAAGTAGATCAGACAGCAAATGTATTCCGGAGTTGGGAACGACTTCTTCCCCTGATTTGCGGGCAGGCATTATGACTTCGTAAGGCTCACCCTGTAGCAACCATTGGACCCGAACTAAATCAGAATCGCGATTTCTGATGATTGACAATTCATTGCCATTTACCTGCGCCGTAAGACCGGCTGCGACAAATTCATTTTGCAGTGCCGGCGTCAATTCTTGGTCGCCGCCAAAACAATAGTCAATCATTCTGGCGATGGTTGATTTGCCCGCTCCCATCTGACCATAAAAATAATGAAAGTCTGAAAACTCGATGACCTCCTTACTTTTTTTGAACGTAAGGGTAAGGCTCGTTAAACGAAATTTCATAAGTTGATAGTTTCCCCGAGCGACATTCCTACAATCTCCGGAAAAGTTTGATAAATAAAATCTTTGAGGCGGGTCGCTGGCATGTGGCCCACCGCTCCGACCACCAAACGCGCGCGCTCCACCAGCGGCATAAATTCTGGCAAGCCGGCGAGATTTTTAGCCACTTCACGGCCGCGAACAGTCAATTGGACTTTTATCGTCCGACCTTCTTTGTGAACAGTGGCAAGTTGTTTCGCAGTCAAAATGCTTAACCAGCGACGGTAACGTTTGTCCCACGGCCCAAAACGATACCGTATCATTTGGCCCTCAATTGTGTTCATTTGTTCTTCCGGAATTTGTGCTGCCTTTACAAAACGAGGGACATCGGTGTCTTTAATTGCTGCGATTGCACGCTGCAAACAGTTGGGGTAACGCAAAAGAAAATCCATTTTGGCAACCTTCATAATGCCATCAACTGGTCGGGGCTGATCGGCCCGCCCGCCCGCTGCATTAAGCAAAAGCAACAGTCGCGCCTCGTGAAATTCATCAGACGCTTCGATACGAGCCGCAGTTTTAATGAGGCGCAAAGTCATGAATCTTTTGTAAGATCAAATTTATCGCTCCACCAGACCGTGCAATCTTCTGTCAAAAGACCGGCCATTCCCATAAGCACCTCATACGGAAGTCGCTTCACGCGGGGCGACTGCTGGGTTGCGATAGCTTGAAGTTCCTGACGCAGTCTTAAATACATTTCTTTACCAGCAGGCTGGCTTGCGTTGGACGTTGCAATTTTTGCTGCGTTACATTCGTCGAGGACGAGATTTTCAATTTCGCGCACGATGTCTTCACCATCAGCACCACGCGTTGCTAGTTCCAACAATTTTCCATGTGCCAGAATTGTCTGTCGCCGAAAGGCTTCCATCTCGTCATCTTCAAACCCACCGCGTTTCAATTTACGTCGGAATTTTTCAAGTCGTTTTATGTCTGCGGAAAGTGGTTCGGTGCTGAGTTCTGGGGGATAAGCTATGGCTGGATTAATAATCTGCCTATAAGCGGCACAAAATTCGTCAAGATTGATTCGTTTGTGCTGAAGCTGAACATCAAGTTGCTGGCGATTAGCTAAAGCCATGTAGTGTCGGCTGGGGTCTTGGCTTCCAAGAGCCGAAGCCGAAGCAACAAGATTTAACAAATGCTCGGCGACGCGATTTAGCTGGGTTGCATTCAGATGGTCACAATCATCTAATTTTGAGATATGCTCGTGCGCGACGGCGGTGATAAAAGTGCTGCGATCGGGAGCATCAGGAAAATCTAAACGACGAAGCACTCCAAACAGAGCCTCGCGGTCATCGTTTTTAAGATTGGCTTGGCCAATGAGATAATCAAACCCTCGTTTGTTTTCACCGGTCAGGTCCGCGAAGTCATTCGCAGTGTTTACAGCTCGGAGCAATTGGCAAGGGGACTGGTAAATTTTATTCTCATCGGTGGTTTCGAGCGGTCTAGCATTGCTGACAAAGCAATACCGACGAATTTTGCCCGGGAAATTTATCTCGTGTCTAACGAAACGTGCAATTGATTTTGAGTAGGGTTCGCTGTTGTGCTGCCACCAGCCATTCTCTGGTTGCTGCGTTTTTATCTGATAGGCATCAAACAAGTTTTGATTCACCTCGCCAATGAAATCTTCATGCTGCTCGCACCAGATGGCTTGGTAGTCAAGAACGCGCCGCGCCGCGCCAGCCAAAAGAATTACGCCATAAGCATATTGATAGCGAAAGTTTCGTCCAGTAGCGTCACCCGGATCAGTTAGATCCCGTTGTGCGACAGGAGAAGGCGTTGCAGTTTGATCAGGCATCTGTCGTTTGAGCGTTCCCAGCACGAGTTTGCACACCCGCCCAATAATCTCAATCAGTTTTTGGCATTCCAATTTTCAATTTTCATCCACCGTTTCAGTTTCGCCTCAATTTTCCCGCGCGGCATGGCAAACCGTTCGCGTGATAACGCGATGAGTTTGTCGCGCCGACCAACGCGGTTTTCCAGCGGCGGCAGCATCTTTGCCCGGAACGGTTCGCGGTTGGTGCCGCCCACGAGCAATTTCACCACGGCTTCATACTGATCCAAGTCGGCCAGCGCGGTGGCCGGAATGGTTTTGCCAAACTCCTTGGTCATCACTTCCGCATCGGTGTAGCCGATGCGGAAAGCCACCAGTGTCCCGACGTTTCCAAACACGGCCTGCCGGATCGGTTCGGAAAGCTGGTCAATGTATTGGTGCGACAACGTGAGGCAGAGCCGGTATTTGCGCGCCTCCGCCAGAATCGAGGCAAACGCATCCGTCGAGAAATTCTGAAATTCGTCGATGAATAGGTAAAAATCCCGGCGTTCAGATTCCAGTTTGTTGGCACGCGCCATCGCGCCCAACTGAAATTGCGTCACCAACAGTGAACCGAGCAAGTTTGCCTTGTCGTGGCCAAGCTGTCCCTTGGACAGGTTGGCGATAAACAGTCGTCCGTTATCCATTACGAACGGGATATCCACTTTCTTTTTTACCTGGCCCAGAATATTGCGCACGACTGGATTCAAAAGGAACTGGCCGATTTTATTTTGAATCGGCGCAATCGCCTCGCGTTTGAAACGTTCGTCGTAGTTCGCATATTCCTCCGCCCAGAACGCGCGGATGAACGGGTCTTTGACCTGCCGGATGATTTTCTCGCGGTAGTGGTCATCGGTGAGTAGTCGGTTCACGCCGAGCAAAGTCTGGTTCCGAGATTCCAACAACGCGGATGCTGCATTGTATAGAATGTATTCCAATCGCGGCCCCCACGAGTCGCGCCAGATGCCCTTGAATGCCGCCACGATGCCCGAGGCGACCAAATGCCGGCTATCTGGTGGCACCGAGCCAATGACATTCAATCCGATGGGAAATTCCAAATCACCCGGATTGAAATACACCAGATGATCCGCCCGCTTCGGCGGGATGTGATTCAATAGTTCTTCGGCGAGATCGCCGTGTGGGTCAATGACCCCGACGCCGTGGCCCAGCGCGATGTGTTGCAAAATTAAATTTCGCAGCAATGTGGTCTTTCCAGACCCGGTCTTTCCGATGATGTAGAGATGTTGACGTTCGTCCACGGCAGCAATGCCAAAGGGCTGGGGATTACCCCAGCCGTGTTCCTCGCCGATGATGATGTGTGGGTTTTGTTCGTTCATGATGCCAGAATCAGCCGCCACTCCTTAAACGTCCCGGTTGTGTTAGACGTGGTGACACCGGCAGTAGTGCTTGGGGCACGCCGGCGAGATAATGGCGGCTGGTTTTGAAACCCGAATCGGGAAACCAGCTTACCATGCGGTTCGCAGATTGGACGCGCCGTGGGCGCGGCTGAATTAAAAAAGCGCCCAGTCGGGCGACGCTTTCTCTCTGCCAGTGGTAAAACCTAGTGTCTTGACCGGTCTGGTCGTAACGCTAGTTGTCCTTGCTCCGCGCTTCGGCGCGAGCCGGTCGCGTAGCGAAATCGTGGTTGGG
>CAIOUK010000210.1 GCA_903861445.1 uncultured Verrucomicrobia subdivision 3 bacterium | reverse complement strand
GTGCCCTACGTCGCCTAGTTAATCATGCCGGCGGGGTGGCTGTCAAGTAGGGGAGTGATCTTCCACCTAGAGAATGTGTGGTGAGCCAACTGGCCTCCATCGCGCTGGGAATGTTGCCGGCGAAATGGTGGAAAAGTTTCAAGGTGCGGACGGCTTGAATTATTTCAGCGGGAGGAATGCCGTCAAAATAAAATAACCGGCAATTCAAAAAATTACAGGTTCATCCCGAACGGGACGGCATCCGCCGTTCCGTTTTTTTTTGCATGGAGCCAAATCCGGTCGCGAAGCGACGCAATGACAATAGCCCGGCGTTTTAACGCCGGGTTAAATCCGCAAAATATTCCAAGTCCCGCAGGGACGACCGACGTTTGCAGATTGAACAATTGGCAATGACTGGCCATGCGTCACGGTGACCGTCTGTAAAGACTGGCCGTCTGCAAAGACCCGGCCAAAGGCAGTTTGCGGTGGACGAACGGGGCGAAGGGCGTTTGAAATTGCGTGTGTGTTTCGTGCGCGATGGAAAACCGGTGGAGGGCCACCGCAGTCCAGAACGCTGGCGCGTTAACCGATGCCCACCGAACCGCGCGAAGCGTCTTGGAGTGCGCCAGCCCTCTGGCGCTTTGGGCGGCGAAAATCCGATGGACAGGGTTTCCCGTCCCGCTTACCGTTGGCGACATGAAACTGGATTAGCCACAAAAACTGCGGCCTGATTATTGTTAGAAAGCATACAGACGTATGGGTAACGTAACATTCATAGACATATTTGGAGGATTGGCCATTGCAGTCGTGGGTGCTTTTGCGTTTCTCGGCTTGCAGCGGTGGAGCAAGAACAAGCAACATAAGACGGCATGGTCGTCTGATATGTCACAAGCCAATTCAGAGCAGGTCAAACAGGTTCAGCACCGCAGAAAAGTTTATTTCAAGGCTGCCATTATCTTCATGCCAGTTTGGATTTTACCCCCCATTTTGATGCAGAGTTTTGCAGACAATGCGACCATTCGTTTTGTTCAGCAAGGTTGGACAGTGTGTGGCTGGCTTTTTGGCTGTGTAGTTTTGATTTTAGCATCTCAATTTTATTATCGTTGCCCAGTGTGCAAGCACCCGTTTTCGAAATATTCAGGTGGTAAATTTTGCGTGCATTGCAAGACGAGATATGACGCTTAACAGCCCGATAGGCTGCAATCGTCCCTGCTGCTGAAAACCGTTTTTTCATTCTGCTTTGTTTCTTCGTTCCTTCGTTGTTAATTTATCCGCATGAATCGCGTCAAATCCGACCAGCTTTTTGCCGAGGCGTTGAAATATATTCCCGGCGGCGTCAATTCACCGGTGCGCGCCTTTCGCGCGGTGGGCGGCAATCCGTTTTTCGTCAACCGGGCCAGCGGCTCCAAAGTCTGGGACGTGGACGGCAATGAGTTGATTGATTATGTGCTGACTTGGGGGCCGGCCATCCTCGGCCACGCGCATCCGAAAATCATTGCCGCCGTCAAGGCCGCCGCCGAGCTGGGCACGAGCTTCGGCATCCCGAATCCGCACGAGGTCACGATGGCGAAGCTCATCTGCGAATTGGTGCCGAGCGTGCAGAAGGTGCGTATGACGAGCAGTGGCACGGAGGCGTGCATGAGCGCCATCCGGCTGGCGCGCGGGTTCACGAAGCGCGACAAGATCATCAAATTCGACGGCTGCTATCACGGTCATGTGGATTCGCTGCTGGTGCGCGCGGGCAGCGGCGCGCTGACGTTCGGGCAGCCGGACAGCGCGGGCATCCCGGCGGCATTTACGTCGCACACCATCGTCGCGCCTTACAACGACGTGGAGGCGGTGAAGGCGATTTTCGCGGCGAACAAAAATGAAATCGCCGGCATCATCGTGGAACCGGTGCCGGGCAACGCGGGTTTGTATCTGCCGCAGCCGGGCTATCTGGAATTCCTACGCGAGATCACGGCGGCGCACGGCGCGCTGCTGATTTTCGACGAAGTGATGACGGGCTTCCGTCTCGCGCGCGGCGGGGCGCAGGAGCGGTTCGGCATCCGCCCGGATTTATCCACGTTCGGCAAAGTCATCGGCGGCGGACTGCCGGTCGGCGCATTCGGCGGGCGCGCGGAGATTATGGATTGCCTCGCGCCGCTTGGTCCGGTGTATCAGGCGGGGACGTTGAGCGGTAATCCGGTGGCGATGGCGGCGGGCTTAGCAAATCTGGAGGAATTGATTGGGACTCGTGGAACTCGTCCCTCCGAAAATGACGCTTACGTTTTGCTCGAAGGACGCGGCGCGCAACTCGCCGCCGGCATGAGGGACGCGGCGAAATCGGCGAATGTGCCGGTGCAGTTCAATCAGTGCGGCTCGATGTTCTGCGGCTACTTCACGGACAAGCCGGTTCACAATGTCGCCGACGCGATGCACAGCGACCGCGAACGGTTCAAGAAATTTTTCCACGGGATGCTGGACGCGGGCGTTTACCTCGCGCCATCGCAATTCGAATCGGGTTTTCTTTCCACCGCGCACACGGCGGCGGACATTGAAAAAACGGTCGGCGCGGCGGCGAAGGTCTTGCGGACATTGTAACCTTTGGTCTAGCATTGCGTCTGACTACTTAATCCGCCGAGCCAAACAACGGCGGTTCACACCCGATAAAACAACGAAACTATGAAACTGAATAAAACATTCGCGTGGGTCGCAATCGTGGCCGGTGGCCTGCTCGCGGCCAGCACAGCGCCAGCCCAGAATAACACCAATCCGCCGCCCACCGTCGGCCAACACGGTCATACGGATTTCGCCCAGATCCTCAATCTGACCGAGGATCAAAAGCCGAAGTTCAAGGCCATCATGCAGGGCGCCATGGAAAAAATGAAAGCCCTGCACACTGACAGCAGTCTTTCCACGGAAGATAAAAAGGCCAAAATGAAAGCCATCCATGAAGACACCGTCAGCCAGATGAAGGCGCTGCTCACGGCGGATCAGCTTGCCAAGTGGGAAAAAATGGGTCCCGGCCAGCGTCCGCACCACAACGGCTCCGGCGGCGGCACTCCCCCCAGCGCTCCGCCGCAGACATAAGTGGTGTTTGAAAATTTCACGAGGGATGGCCCAAAGCCATCCCTTTTTATTTTGCCAAACTGATTGTGCCAGCCTCGGCGGCATCCCTTTAGAGATTCTCATTGAGCAAACCGGCACTTGCAGCTATCGTGGCGACCCTGCGCGCGTAGCTCAATTGGATAGAGCGTCGGTCTCCGAAGCCGAAGGTTGTGGGTTCAACCCCCGCCGCGCGCACCACTCCACCGGTTTTCTCTTCAAACGTCCGGGCTTCGGCTGCTTCGCAGAAACCGCCGGTTTAGGGGTTGTATCACGAAGGGGCGGAAATAAAGAAATGGTCGGAGCGACAGGATTCGAACCTGCGACGTCTTGCTCCCAAAGCAAGTGCTCTACCAGGCTGAGCTACGCTCCGAACCAATACTGCGGCGGAAATGTGGAAGATGGCCGCTGGCTGCCATTTTTCAGGCAAAACTAAATTTGCCTTCAATCACCGCGCCAACATTCTGCCCGATTCAATTTGGAGGGCAATGGAATTCGCTGCCGGCAATCCGCGCTTTCGTCCGCCGCCGGTTTTGCTAAACTTTGCGCCACGAAAAATTGAAAGCCCTCATCCACCAAACTCAAAACGCGCGCTCCGTCCGCGTTTTCCTCGTCGGCGTGGAACTCAAGTCCCGCACCGCCGCCGATGTCCGCGAATCGCTCGCCGAACTGGAGGAACTCGCCACCACCGCCGGCACGCAGATTGTCGGCGAAGGCGTGCAGAAAATCGCCGTGCCGGTCGCCGCCACCTACATCGGGCCGGGTAAGGCGGAGGAATTTGCCAAGGCCGGCAGGGAATTGGGCGTGGACACGGTCATCTTCGACGATGAACTTTCCCCCGCCCAGACGCGCAATCTGGAAAAAATCTTCGGTTGCAAAATCATGGATCGCACGGCGCTGATTCTGGAAATTTTCGGCCAGCGCGCCCGCACGCGCGAGGGCAAATTGCAGATCGAGCACGCGCAGTTGAAATATCTTTTGCCGCGATTGACGCGGTTCTGGTCGCACTTGTCGCGCCAGCGCGGTTCCACCGGCAGCATCG
>CAIOUK010000209.1 GCA_903861445.1 uncultured Verrucomicrobia subdivision 3 bacterium | reverse complement strand
TTGCTTGCGGATGGTCGGATCATCGCGCAGATAGCCACGCGGAAGCTGGCTCAGCCGCGACCAGAGCAATTGGTTGGAGACCACTTCCGGCGCACGTCCCGCATAATTATCCAACAGCGTTGGCGGGGTGGGAAAATCCGTTTCACGAAAAAGATTCTTATCCTGTGGCGCGGGGTCGTGCGGTTCATGCGGCGCGCGGTGATGGATCATCAGGCAGAATGGTTTTTTTGGGTCCCGACCACTCTTCAACCAATCCAGCGACAGGTCGGTGATGACATCCGTGAAATAGCCTTTGTGAACGATTCCGCCCGCATAGCCGTCTGCCCACGGATGATGGGTTTCCTTGAATTTGCTGTCAAAAGAAGAGCCGAAGCCGGGCAGCACACAGTAGTAATCAAATCCCGTCGGCTGGGTGAAAAGATGCCATTTACCCACGATGGCCGTCTGGTAGCCGGCATTCTGGAGCAATTTGGGAAAGGTCTGCTGCGCGCCGTCAAAATGTCCATCCAGTTTTTCGACACCGCAGAGATGATTGTATTTTCCCGTCAACAACACAGCGCGCGAAGGCGAGCAAATCGAGTTGTTGGCGAATGCGTCCGTGAACCGCACCCCGGTCTTCGCCAGCCGGTCTATGTTGGGCGTCTGAACCAGCGGATGCTCCCCGCCGTAACAACTAATGGCTAGTGGGGCATGGTCGTCGGCCATGATAAAGACGATGTTTGGCTGCGGTGGAATCACTCCGGAAACAACTGATGCCGGCGGAGTTTCAGCCGATGCAATCAAGGTTGCAGCTAAAAATCCAAGAATGGAACCAATCGTTTTATTTTTCACGTTGGGTCTTTTCAAATGCTTAATGATGGGGGATGGCTTGGTCTTGAGCTTGGTTACGTGTTTTTGGCGTTGGCGCAGGCGAACTGAATGTTTGCGTCATCACTGAACTCCCGCCCGCCCAGACCGAGAATCACGTCGCCGACCAACAACTTCCCTTCCGCTGGCGAACCCTTGGCCATCGCCGTCACCAAAATCTGCCGGGCTTCGCTGGTTTGCGCCTCGCTGCCATAAACCCACCCCCGGGCACCGGTCGGCCCTAGCTTCCAGTCGTGGCTTTCATCTCTTTGCCCACCTTGGGTAAAATCGAGATTAAGGTGAATGTCTTTTTTCTTGGCGACAGCACCTGAAAGTAGGTCCGGCCACCCAAACAGCAGAATACCGAATATTATCGCAGGCGAAATCAGGTTGAGTTTCTTCATGGTTTGTTTCTTATCACCAGTGTCATTAATTGGTAGGATAAAGTTGATATCAGACGGCTGGAAAATCGTCAGGGATTCGCGACTTCAATCCGGTAGAAACGCTGGGGCTGCCCCGTGATGTTGGTATCCGTCAGGGAAATCGGCGAACCCGTGGACACCGCGCTCCAGCCATCGGGCGCGGGATAATTCGGCGGAACAATCACCGGCGACCAATCAGCGTCCGTCAGCGAATTCTTAAAGACGAGGCGATATTTATAGCCCGACACGGTCCCGAAATTAAAGCCGGGAACATTGCCGGCCAGAGTGATGGCACCGCTCGACAAAACGGGCGTGGGCGGCGTTCCCAAGACTGCCGACAAAGTCGTGAAACTTTGCGAGGTCGGTGCCCAAAGCATTTGAGCATTGGTGAACCAAAGCGTGGTTCCGTTCGTCAACGTCAGGCTAGACACCGTTTGATTCGTGGCCGAGAAGGTAAAATAGTAGGTGGTATTGGTGGTCAGCCCGGCGGCAGGAAAGCTCAAGTTAGTCGCCGCTAGGGTTGTTAGAGATCCGCCAGCTAACACATAATCACCCGGCCAGCCATACTGATAGGTCAAGGTTGAATTAGTCCAAGCATTCACGATTGCGCTATTTGCCCATGCGGCGGCATTAGTGCCGTGATCAGCCGTGTCCCAATAGACCACGCCCGTGCAGGGGGTGAGCGGCCAGACTACGCCGGCATTGAGGGCTGCCGAGTTGGTGGTAATGCTGCCAGCCGGAGTGTTGGTAACCGATGCTTGCGCAGACAAAAGTTGTATCATCGCCAGCCCCATGGACTGACCCACGTTGAAATAGCTCTGGGCGTTATGATACCAATGGTAATTCTGATTGGCAGCGCCAAGAAGATATCCGTAATCGAAAGGCCGGGTGTCCACTGTGAAGACGGTGCCGGCCAGCTCAGGATGTAATATCGGGTTAGCCACGGCCGCCTGCGCGGCACAAATCAACAACTGGTCTCCGCTGGCGCTGCTCATGCCGGTGGTGTCGATTGCAAACGGCAGGTTGGGCACGCCGAGTGCCGCGCGCACGTCATGGATGAAATTTACCAAGTTCGTCTCATATTGTTCTTTCGGTTCGTGGATGTCATTCCAGCCTTGATGCCAGCCGAAGCCGACAATCTCGTAGCCGTTCGTGACGTTATAGTTGAAGTTGGTAAACTCGGTATTGAGATTTGCCAGCGTATTACTGACATTCAGCAACATGGTGGAATAGCATTCCCCGACCGTCCCGCCGGAACTGGGCGGACGCCAATCTGACGTTAGCGATGTTCCGCCCCAAGCCGTCTTGATGATCAATACCGGATCACCCAACTGGCTGCCCACGACCAGTCCAAAGCCATACTCCGGCCCAATATTTCCTGTGTGCAAACTAGTTAAGAATCCGTAATCGGCATCCAAGTAGCCTTTGCGTGCCTCTACCGTGTTTGTAATGTCTGAGACGGTGGTCCAATTCAATGTATAATAAGAAACCCACACGTTGGTCATCACCCGCCAGCCCGGCGTGGTAGTATAGCCGGGAATGCTGGTGCTAGTTATATTGGCCACCGGATTCGTGTCTGCTAAATAACCATATTTGTTGGTGTTGAGCGTCAGCATACGGCGCAAACTGCCCAAGCCGCCGGCAACGGATCCGGTTTCGGGATTATTCGGATCACTGCCCATCTCAACACTGCCTTTGCCCTGCATGTTCGACTGACCGGCAAGAATGAAAACCTTGAGTTTGCCGTTCCCCGCCCGTGGCTTGACGGTTTGCCATAGCGGCGATGGAGTTGCACTCGGCGCGTTATTGGCATCGCCCAGATAACCGGCCATCATACTGTTCCACCCGTTAGGCAAATTGCTGGTCGTGAGACTGGCCTGATAGGAACCGTTCAGGGTCGCCAAGCCGATGACCGTCGTGCCAGTATAGAAGATCACGGTTCCCGTGGGCGCAGCACCTGTAACGGTGGCGGTAAAGGTCACGGCAGCACCCGCGCTAGAGGGATTAGCACCGCCGGTCAGTGCCAACGCTGTGGTTGTCGCCGGACGCGTATCTGTCACCGTCTGTGTGAGCAAGGAGGCGCTCGGGGCATTGCTGGAATTTCCCGCATAAAACGCGGTGATCGTGTGCGTCCCGTTCGTCAGAATGCTGGTGCTGAAGCTGGCTTGGAACGCGCCGTTCAACGGGTTGGTGCTGAGTGCCGTCAACCCTTCATAGAATACCACGTTGCCGGACGGCATGTTGCCGCCGGTCACGGTGGCGGTGAAAGTCAGCAGTGCGCCACCGCTGGATGGATTGGTGCCGCTCGTCAACGCCAGCGTGTTGGTAGTGGGCGACGTGATGGAGCCGACGGTGACCGTGCCGAGACCGGCGAAATGGGTATCATCCTTTGTGGTGGCGATGGAACTGGACGAACCGTAAGTGCCGTTGGGCTGGGCGACGCCGTTAAAGGTCAAGGCCCCGATTTGCCGGGTGCCAACAAAATCTAATTCCACTTTTGCGCCGTTGACGATGTCGAGGGTATTGGTGCCCAGAGCGGCGGCACGGGTAAAAACAAGAATGCCGCCCTGCACTTCGGTGGTGCCGGAATAGGAGTTGGAACCGGAGAGAGTCCAGTAACCCGTCCCGGCCATCGTCAGGCTAGTGGCCAACTGGCCAGGATTGCCCAGCACGCTGTCGCTGATGTTGCCAGCAAACTCGCCGCGTCCCATGACATAGCCGCTGTTGACGGTTTCAGGATTCGCCAAGGTAAGAATCTTGCGGTTGTCAGTTCCAGCCGTGCCGGGAATTGAAAGGTCGCTGGTAAACTTGAGCAACCCAGTTTGCCCGGCCTGCGTGACGGGGATGCCGGCACCCGTGCCGCCCTGCGTCAGAGTAATGCCGTTGGTGGTGCCGGCTAGTTGGATGATGCGGTCGGTGGTTTCGCCCGGGCCAGTGTAGAGCAAAGTGACGTTGGTGGTGGAGCCCAGAGAAATCGTGCCGTTGGCCGACGACGTGGGTGCCCCAAGATTACTGTCCGGCATGCCGCCGCTGACACTGTTGAATTCGCCCACCGACAAGGTGCCCGCATTGACAATCACCTGGCCGGTAAAGGTGCTGGAACCGGAGAGGGTCACGGTGGTGCCGCCCGTCAAGAGGAAGCCACCTGTGCCACTCATATTGCCGGTAATTCCAAGAGCCCCAGTCGTGATATTGAAGGTGGGAGAAGTTGAAAGAGTAATCGGGCCGGCTAAAGTGCAGATGGTATTATTTGCTGAATTCACTGTTCCTCCATTAAAAATTAATCGGTTCGTCAGGTAGGAACGGCTCAAGGAGAGCGTGGCGGGACTGTTAATTGTCACCGGTCCCGTTCCAAAGAACGGCGTAACGTTGCCGTTGCCGGCCGCTAATGTAACGGTGCCCGCACTGATGACCGTGCCGCCGCTGTAGGTGTTCGTAAAATTGTTAAGCGTCAGGGTGCCGCTGCTGTTCTTGATTAACGTGCCTCCCCCCGAAATCAATCCAGAAAGAATCACTTGCCCGCTGCCGGTTCCACCCACGGTCAAATTGGTTCCGAAAACAACATTGTTGTTGACCGTGACGGTGACGTTGCTGTTTTGATTGATCTGTGGCAGGGCGATGCCATTGTTAGTAAAGGCTAAGTCGCTTCCTTTCAGGGTCAGGGTGGGGCCAGCAATATTGAGTTGGTTGAGCAGGAAACCGCTATTCAAATCATTGGTTGCTGTGTAAGTGCCGGTTTTGTTGAAGTTCAGCGAATAAGTGGCGTCGCCCGTATTAGTGGGTGCACCGGGCCAACTAAAATTGTTCGTCCAGTTGCTTGCACTGCTCCAATTGCCGGAAACTGTGTTGGTCCAATTAAATCCGTTGGCTGTCATTACCGTGACGGTTACAAGATAAACCTGCTGCGATCCGTCTTGAGCGGTGATGGTATAAGTCTGCGGCGTGCTGAAATTTCGCGCCGTGCCACTCGCCGGCGATCCGGTGGCATAAATCGAAACCGTGTAGATCGGCGGTAGATTGGTCACGACCGTGTAAGGCGGCAGTGTCACGGTAATGTTGGTGCCGATAATCGTCCCCGCGTAGCCGAGAATGCTGAAAGTCAGGATGCTGTTACCCGAATTGGATAGGACATTGAAAGGCGCACTGTTTCCCGCCGTTAGATTATCGCCGCTGTTGCGGGTCGCCGTCAATACCACGCCGGTTTCCCCTTTGGTGTAGATGACATTGGTGATGGTCGTGGAACTCGCGCCGGCCAAAATGGTGCTGATCAGGGGCGTGTTCAGCGTGCCGCTGCCAGTGTTCAGCGACAGGCTGACCATCGTGTTAGAGACCACGGTGCGCGGTGTGCTGGCCCCATCCTGCGATTGCACCACCACATTAAACCCTGTTCCCGCCGTCGGATTGCTGCCACCGTTGATCGAGGTGATGGCCAGCTTCGTCGGTGCCGGTATAAAGGTGAGGTTGGTATTGGCAGCCGTCAGGCTCAAACCTGCCGTAGTTGTCGCCGTCAGCGTCATTGTCTCGGCCGTATCATATTGCACCCCAGAAATTGTCGCCGTGTTTCCACCCTCCGGAATGATGCCCGCAAGCGTGCCACTGAGCGTGCCGCTGCCGCTGCCCCGGCTCAAGGTCACGGTTGTGTTAGTGGTCACATTGTCAAGGTTGCCACCGGCGTCCTGTGACACGACCGTGACGCTGAAGGGCGCACCAGTCTGTGGATTGGCCGGCACCGCAGTAAACACTAGTTGAGTCGGCGGCGTGGCACCCACATTCAAAATCAGGCCGGTCGAGCTGTTGGTGAGCGTCAGCACCGACGCACCGATGGTCATACTGGTCAGGCCGTTGGTAAATACAAACTGACTTCCTGTCAAACTGGCGGTGTTGGTAATCAGATAATAAGTGCCGTTGGTGAAGCTGCCGGTCAGAGGATTTACCTGAATTGGGGTCGGGCCGGACAAGACGATCTGCAACGTCCCGCCACCGTTGATCTGGTCATAGGTGACGCCCGCAGTGGCTGCGTTGGTCAGGTCAAAAATAATGTTGCCGCTGCCGGTCAGCACATTGGTGAGTGTGAATGTGCCTATCGTATTTACACCACCGGGAGTAATCGTGCCATTGTTGGTGATGACGCCTTGAACCGTGCCGCTGCCAGCCAGCGTGCCGCCGCTGATGGTCACGGCGCTAGCCGGCGACAGTGAACCGTTGACCGTCAAAGTGCCGTTGCTGATAGTGGTCTGGCCGCTGTAGGTGTTCGCGTTGGAAAGAACCCACTGGCCAACTCCGGTCTTGGTGATGTTCAAAGCCGACTTACTGGAGTCAATCCCAGACTGGGAATCTTGCAGGATGCCCTTAATTACATTTGCGCCCGTGTTGGTGCCCGTCAGTGTTAATGTAATGGTTGAACCAGGCGAATAATTTCCAAAGCTTAACGGGGAATTTGTCTGCCCGACGCTGGCATTGGGACTGATGCTGATTGAGTTATTATCTCCAATCGCTGTTATCGTGGTATTTGCCGCCAAGCCAGCCCCACCCACCTTCATACCGACCCGCAATTCGGCCGTGTTACCAATGGCAAGCGAGGAAGCATTCACGGCAAACGTAACCGACGCCCGGGATGGCGTCGGCGAAATGGCCGTAGTATTGGTGAACGCCAACAACCCGGTGCCGGAGGCATCCAGCGTGCTGTTCGTGGCGATATTAAAATTATGATCGGTCACCGTCGCCCCGCCAATGTATTGCAAGGTTCCTCCATTCAACTGCAACCAAGTAGCCGCATTAGCCGAAGATCCGATGGAACTGGCCACACCGCCGTTGGTCATATATTTGGCAGCTATGGTGCCTGCGTTGAGGAAAAGAGCACCACCGGACGAAAGATTGCCGTTCAAAATCAATGTGCCGACTCCGTTTTTCCAAATGTAAACATTCTGCGCGCCCAAATTCACTGTCGAAGCAAAGGTCACATTGTTGGTATCCGTATCCAGAGTGAGATAGCCTCCAGAACCTGAAATCCATTGGCTGGAGATGTCATCCGCGTTTCCGGGTGCCCATTTCAACACGTTGTTATTTTGACCGTTTGCGCCCAAGGTGAGGGTTCCGGTTCCTAAAGCTCCGTGCGAAAAAATCAGCGTGCCTCGGCCAACCGTAAGGCCGCCGGAAAAAGTGTTGGCAGTCGGAAGCAACCAGATATTATTGGCAGCTACGTGGACGAGTGCAACCTTGCCGCTGCCATTGTCGGCAATCTGCGCCGCGAGAATGTTGGTAATCGTGGCACCGCTAGACCCGCCTAAAGTCAAGGTGCAGGCTTGATTGAGCGTCCCGAACGCAATCGCAGCGGTATTGGTCAACCCCAGCGCACCAGTGCCATTGCAGTTCAGGTTCGCGCTGCCGTTCAGGGTAAATGACCGGTCGGAGGTGGCACCTGACCCTGTGTAGGTGAGTGTCGCGCCACTGCCAAATACTAAATTCGTAGCCGAAGCCGAGGATTGCCCCAGACCGCTTGCAGCCAAACCGTTCGAGATAACGGCTACCGACAATGTTCCCGCACTAATGTTTATCGGGCCGCTAAAAGTGTTGGTTCCGTTCAGGGCCATCGTGCCGGCACCAGCCTTGGTCAGTCCGTAACCCGAACCGCCATCGCTGATGACATAGCCGCCCACAGTCAAGGTGTTGGTCACGTTCCACGTTTGGCTAGCACCCAAGATAATTGAATCATTGATGGTCAGTGTTTTATTCGCATACGACATATCAATGCCCACCGCCGGACTGCCCAAACCGTTCAAGGTGAGCGTGGCACCTGCTGTAGTGCCGATGGTGACGTTGTTGGCAAGCGTGTTGGTTAAAAGAATTTTTCCCCACGTCACGCTCCCGCCGAGCACCGTCGAAAGATTAGCGGCGTCGGTTGCATCCCACTGCGCCATATCGCCGCTACCAGGCGGCCCGCTTGGTGACCAGGCACCCGCCGTGTTGAGAAAATTGGTATTGTTCTGCCGGATATAGGCGGTTTGAGCAGAGGCGCTACCAGCGACAAGAGCCAGCAACAGGGTTAAAAACAAGGTGAGCATGAGGGTCGAACTTTTATTGGCACTCGATGAGCAACGGAGTTTGATATGGCAGCTAGATTGGCAGACGGGGTTTATAATTGGCATCGCCAAGTCAACCAACAACGGCAACGCGCCAGCAAACATGGTGATATGGACTGGCTGATTTAGTTTAATCATATGCTGCGCTCAACGCTAAAAGTGTAGTTGTTCCCGCCAATGGTCTGAAATGCTTGTATAAACGTGTCATTTGCGTCTTCGGCGTATATGAGGTTAATCAGCCTGATATGTTTTAATTTCGAGCAGGCCATGACCGGCATCAACAGCACGGCCAGAATGCCAATAATCGCGATAACCACCAGCAGTTCAACCAGTATAATCGCTGCTGGTCGGCGGATAGATTTAAAGTTAATATTTCCCATTTGGCTTCGGCATCACGGCTGACTATATGCTTCATTTAGTTCAACACCGCCTTGACGACAAATTTTTTCTCCATTGACATCTACCCCTATTTTAGTGGCAGATTAACCCAATGCCCAAGTTCAACATTCTTTCGGCCGCCAGCCAGGTCGCCGCCCACTTGCGCCAAGATTTGATTCGGGGCCGGTGGAGCAAATGGATGACCGGAGTAGACCAGCTGGCTCTGAATCTGGGAGTCAACCGTTATACAGTGGAAGCCGCGTTGCTGGAACTTGAGCGAGAAGGTTTGCTGATTGGGCAAGGACCGCGCCGACGCCGCCTCGTTGTCCGGCCAGATGGAATGTCCGACCGACAATTGCGCGTGGGCATTCTGCTTTACGAAAAAAAAGATGACCAGCGGAAATATATCATCAAACTTCCCGACGCGCTGACAAATGCAGGGCATACTGTCGTCGCCACCACCAAAACCCTGATAGAGTTAAAAATGGACGCAACCCGCGTCAGCCGCTTTGTCAAACAAACGGCTGCAGATGCCTGGCTGGTGATGGGAGGATCACACGAGGTGCTAAAGTGGTTTAGCACCCAGTCCGTGCCGGTATTTGCCCTGTTTGGGCGCCGGGAAGGACTACCCATCGCCGCCTACGGACCGGATTATCGGGTTGCTCAAATGGCTGCGACCCGCCATCTGGTCAAACTCGGCCACCGTCGCATCGTGATGCTATCCCGCCGGGAGCGACGACAGCCAAAGCCCGGCCTCCCTGAAAGTGCTTTTCTTAATGAGCTCCAAAATCTCGGCATTAAGGCAGGCGATTATAACCTGCCTGAATGGGAAGAGACCAGACTGGGACTCCAGCAGCTTTTGAATTCGTTGTTCCGGGTCACGCCACCCACCGCGTTTATTATCGATGAGCCTGATGTTCTCATTGCGACCTACCAGTTTTTAGCGGAAAAAGGATTTCGAGTGCCACAGCAAGTTTCCATCGTCTCCACGGAAAACCACACTCAATTTAGCTGGTGTGGGACCCCTTTTGCTCATTATGAGTGGGATGAAAGCCGAGTGGTTTCCCGCATCATACGGTGGGCGGTGGCGGTGAGCCGTGGCCGGCGTGACATCAAACAGACCTTGGTGCCAACAAAATTTATTGCAAGCAACAGTATCGGCCCAGCCCCGCCGCAGTAAGCGAGGAGGACACAGTAAAACTTTTCGCGGGTTCCAAGTTTCAGCACCCCACTGCTATGGACGGTGGCAAAACCTTTGATGGAAGCGGTTTCGTGGATCAGGTTCGAACCATTTATTGCGAGTGAGTCATTTCTTGGAATGCTGATGTATCGCATCCAACATTATCTAAATCTTGGGATGCCACATTTGAAAATGGGTTGTCCACAAAATGCCTCTTCGGAGTGTGCGTCAAAGCCAAAAAAACAGAGTATTCATTTTCTTTTTTGTGTGAAAGCCAACGCAGCACTCTGGCGATGGGCTTCAGTCTGTGCGGAGCGGGGAATCTAGGTTCAGAATGCCCGTCAACAACTGCCAATGATACTCGGTTGGGCAGACAATGCCGTGTTCCCACTTTCGCACAGTCCACACTGAAACTCCCGCCCTTTGCGCCACTTCCCTCTGATCTAGGCTGGCTTCAATGCGTTTCAAAAGGAGCTGGTCACCCAGAGTTTTTGGGTTGACAGGAATCAGCTTCCGTCGGCTATATCTTTCCTTGGAATCGTCATATTTAACCGATGCGGAACGCTGTGCAATACCCAACAGTTGACCCAACCGCCGTTGGCGCTGGCCGTTCCGCTATCGCGGTTCACGTCGCGAGTCGGCGGTGGCTCAGCTTTCTACGTTAGGCAGCATCGAGCGTTTATAACACCAGATGACCAGAAGCCAGAGCCGAACCGGACAAGATTTTATGTTCCTATTATGGTAACGGTGTTGCCCGGTAGAAGACCGGCGGCTGGGGCGGGGCCGTATCGGTGAAGCTCATCACTCCGGTTGCCGACATCGTCTGCGTGGTCAAATCTTCCCAGTGCACCAAATCCGTTGAGCGTTGCACCACATACGTCTGCCCAATCACTCCGGTATACGTGACCATGAATTTGCTGCCCCCAGTCTTTTGGGTGCTGAACTGGCCTTTGACCTGCGGCGTAGTTTGCAGCGCAACCTTCTTTATCGGACCCATACCACCACTCGCCACCGTCAAGACCAGTTGATTGCCGGTGACTGACAGTGTAGCCGTCCCGCTCGCCCCGTTCCCACCCACGGTCACCGCGCTAGTCACAGTGCCGGCCACGAAGCCCGCATTACCCGCCGTGGTGTTGGTGATGAGCGTGTAGCTTCCCGCCGCCAAGGTGGTTCCGGTGTTGTTGATCTTGATGGTGGTTCCCGCCGACAGCTTCATCCCGCCATTAGTCAAGGTGAAACACGGATTCACGCCGTCATACACCAGCGACAGCGTGCCCGCGCTGCAATTGTTCGTGCCGTTGATGATGGCTCCCGGCGCGCTGTTGCTCAATGTTTGTGAGCTCAACGCTTGCGCCAGCGTGAAGGCGTTGCTTAAACCGGAGACGTTGAAAATGGCATTGCTTGCCACCATGATGCTCACCGAATTGGTGATCGAACCCGAGCCATTCAAGGCGAGCGTGCCGCCATTGATGGTCGTGGCGCCGCTGTAGGTGTTCGCGCCGCTCAAAATCCATTTACCCGAACCGGTCTTGGCGATACTCAGGATATTAGTGTCGAACGTTGAGGCTGAATCTTTCAGGATGCCTTTGATCTCGTTATTCCCCGTGTTCGTGCCAGTCAACGTCAGCGTGCCCGCCGCGTAAGCGCCAAAGACGAGAGCAGAGGAAACCGTATTACTCGCGGTTTGATTAAAGGTCAACTGACTGTTAATGACAATGGAAGATATAGTGGTGCCAGCCCGAATACCGTTGGTTGAGGTCACGGCCATGCCGGCAACCAGATCACTTGAGGTCGAAGGGGCATTCCCAGTCGTGGCACTGTTGAGTGTCAGGCTGAACGTCCGGGACGCCGGGGTCGGCGAGATGGCACCGGTTTGCGAGAACACCAGCGGCCCGCTGCCAGAGGCGTCAATCGCGTTGCTGCCGGACATATGAAAATTATGGTCGTTCGTTGAACCGGTGCCGGTGTATTTCAACGTGGCACCACCGTGCAAGCCAAACCATTGCGCACCGCTTTGAACCCCGCCGATGGAATCGTTGTTGCCGCCGTTGAGCAGGACTTTGGCCCCCCAAGTGCCCGCATTAAGCGTGGTAGCACCCCCAGCAGCGCTGCCCCAGGCGCTCGCAGCGTTCAGGGTCAACGACCCCGTCCCCGCTTTTATAATCCAAGAAGGATTTTTCCCCGGTGAAATCCCGCTGGCAAAAACCACATCATTGGTGCCCGTATCCAACGTGCCATTACCACCGTTGGCGGTATTGGCCCCGGTAAACCGGCTGGAGATGTCTTCACTGTTGCCGGGCGCCCATACGAGTCCGAAGGGCGGTTGGCTGTTTACATCGAAACCAATGACGCCGCTCGTCCCCAACGCGCCACTCGAAAAAATCAGGAACCCCTTGTTAAACCTAACGCCACCAGTGAAACTGTTCGTGCCGGTGAGCCACCAAGCACCGGTGCCGGTTTTGCTCAAAGCGACCGCCCCGCTGCCATTGTCGGTGATTGTGGCGGCCAGAATGTTGGTGACCGTGCCGGCACTGGTCCCGCCCAAGCTCAGCGTAACGGCCTGATTGGTGACCCCGAAAGCAATCGCACCGGGGTTGGTCAATTGGAGCGCACCAGTGCCGTTACCATTTAAGGTCGCGCTCCCGTTCAGGGTGAACAAACGATCCGAAGTCCCGCCGACTCCGGTGTAGGCGAGGGCCGCCCCATTCCCCAGCACCAGATTCGTAGCCGAGGCCGACGATTGCCCCAAAGAACTTGCGCTACCACCGTTAGTGATGTTGCCGATGGAAAGCGTATTGCTCGAAACCAACACCGCACCAGTGAAGGTGTTCGTCCCGCCCAGCGTCAACGTGCCGCTGCCTACCTTGGTCAATCCACTCGAGCCCGCAATCACCGAGTTGATGGTGGCGTTCGCATTGGCCGTAATCGTTCCGCCCAACGTCAGCATGTTGCTCGTCACCACATAGTTTACCGTGTCGAATTCCAATCCATTAACACTCACCGAAGCGCCAAGTGTCACCGTGCCCGCCGTGCCGCCAAACACCGCACTACTGTTGTTGGGCCAACCAAAGTGAGCCAACCCACTGCCAAAATCCCAGTTCTGAATCGTGGTGTTCCATGTGCCCGAACCACCCGCGCTGGCACCGTTGCCGTTGGTCGTGATGTTCACCGTCCCGCCGTCCCACCAAACCTGTGCCGGAGGATTGATCACACCGCTGAAGTTGGTCGCCAACGTCACATTGTAATTATTGCCACTGTTGCCATCGTTGACGACATATCCGGTGACCACCAACGTCTTGTTAGAACCTATGTTCGCATCCAGATACACCTCAACCAAACCAGTCACCGTGTCCGGGCTGAATACTGCGCCATAAATCGGCACCGCAGCGGCACTGTTCGTGCCATCAAACGTCTTCGTGTTGGCTACCGCCGTAATGGTCAAACCAACCGTCGTAATTGTGCCGTTGGTGTTGTTCGCCAGTGTCACACTGTAATTATTGCCACTGTTGCCATCGTTGATCGTGATGGCAGGCGTTAGCGTTTTCCCCGTCCCCACATTTTTCGTGTTGAAGCTCTGGCTCAACACACTCGTCGTGTCACCGCTGACCAAGGCCGGACTAATGGTCGGTGTGCCCGCAGAGCTGGTCGTGCCGTCATACGACTTGCTGTCGCTGACCGCCGTCACCGTAACCGCTTTCGCGGTAATCACGCCGGTGGTGTTGTTCGCCAGCGTCACACTATAATTGCTCCCGCTGTTGCCATCATTGATCGTGATGGCCGGCGCCAACGTCTTGCCCGTGCCCACATTCCGATTGTCAAACGTCTGGCTCAATGCGTTCGTCGTATCGCCACTCGCGAGTGACGGGCTGATCGTCGGCACGCCCACCGAACTCGTGGTGCCGTCATACGTCTTGCTGTCGGTCACAGCCGTCACCGTAACCGCTTTCGCGGTAATCACGCCGGTGGTGTTGTTCGCCAGCGTCACGCTGTAGTTGTTCCCGCTGTTCCCATCGTTGATTGTGATGGCCGGTGTCAGCGTCTTACCCGTGCCAACGTTTTTCGTGTCAAACGTCTGGCTCAATGCGCTCGTCGTATCACCACTAATCAATGCCGGAGTAATCGTCGGCGCACCTGTCGAAGCCGTCGTGCCGTCGTAGGTCTTGCTCTCAGTCGCAGCGGTGACCGTCACCGCTTTCACCGAAATTGTGCCGGTAGTGTTATTGGCCAACGTCACACTGTAGTTGTTGCCGCCGTTGCCGTCATTGATGGTGATGGCTGGCGTCAGCGTCTTACCCGTCCCCACATTCTTGTTGTTGAACGTCTGGCTCAACGCACTCGTCGTATCACCACTGGCCAGCGCTGGACTGATTGTCGGCGTGCCCGTCGAAGCAGTCGTGCCGTCGTAAGTTTTGCTGTCAGTGACAGCGGTGACGGTCACGGCAATAGCGTTGATGACGCCATTGGTGTTGTTCGCCAGCGTCACGGTGTAATTGTTCCCGCTATTGCCGTCGTTGATCGTCACACTCGGCGTCAACGTCTTCCCAGTGCCGACGTTCTTCGTGTTGAAGGTCTGGCTCAAAGCGCTCGCGGTGTCGCCGCTGGCCAGCGCTGGGCTGATGGTCGGGGTGCCGGATGAAGTGGTCGTGCCATCGTAGGTCTTGCTGTCCGTCACTGCCGTCACCGTCACAGCCTTGGCGGTGATAACACCGCTGGTGTTGTTCGCCAGTGTCACGTTGTAGTTGTTCCCGCTGTTCCCGTCGTTGATCGTGACGGCGGGAGCCAGCGTTTTGCCCGTGCCGACGTGTTTTGTGTCGAATGTCTGGCTCAACGCGCTCGTCGTGTCGCCGCTGGCCAGCGCTGGGCTGATGGTCGGGGTGCCGGATGAAGTGGTCGTGCCATCGTAGGTCTTGCTGCTCGTTACGGCACTGACCGTCACAGCCTTGGCGGTGATATTTGCCGTTAAACTGGTTGGCTGGCTCACGGTGTAGTTGCTGCTCGGTGGGGTGTAACCTGTGACTGTGATCGCCTTGCCAGTGCCCACGTGCTTGTCCGCAAACGTGAAGTTCGGCGTGCCCGTGACGGCGAAGGATTCGCTGTTTTGCAAACCTACGTAAGAGGGCGTGCCGGTCGCGCCCGCCGCAATTGTTCCGTCATAAACTTTGCCTGCTCCGGTCAGGCCGGTGATAGTCAAGTTGACTGAGGCAACAGTGCTGGCCGCCGTGGCAACAGTCGCGCTGGTCGCACCCGTGCTGGTGCAAACAATGTTGCCCGTGTAGGGCGAGCCGACGGCGGTCGCGGTGGCTGCCAACCGGACATAGACAGTGGTATTGGGAATTGTCCCCGCACTGCCGATGGTGATGGCATTGCCACTGCCGGCGTAACCACTCCCAGAGGCCAACGACACTTCATATCCCGCCGGCGGGGTTACGGTGATGCCGGTTGACATGTAGAGGCCGGACACAGTGAAGCTCGTGGCGCTACTGGCCATGCCATAAGTCGTGCCGAGGGCCGTCGGCGTGCCGATGGTGCTGATGATTGGCGGGGCGACGGTAAGAACAAGTTTGTTGCCGGTGACAACGAGAGTCGCCGGACCGAACGAGCCGTTACCGGCCACAATGACTTGATTGGTGGTGACCGCACCGGCCACATAGCCGACATTGCCCGTTGCGGTGTCGGCGATTAGCGTGTAAGTGCCGCTGACGAGCGTTGCGCCGGTGTTATTGACCTTGATGACGGTCGCGGCCGAGAGGGTCAGACCGCCATTGGTCTGGATGAAACACGGATTGACGCCGTCATAAACGAGCGAAACCGTGCCTGCGCTGCAATTGTTCGTGCCACTGATGACCGCGCCCGACGAGCTGTTGCTCAAGGTCTGGCTGCCACCCAAACTGAACGGAGCGGATAAGCCTGACACATCCAGAGTTGCGCCGCCCGCCACGGTGATGAGCGGACTGTTGGTCAACGCACTGGCACCCGCCAGCGCCAGCGTGCCGCCGCTGACGGTCGTCACGCCGCTGTAAGTATTCGTGCCGGAAAGAATCCATTTGCCGGTGCCCGTCTTGGCCAAGCTGCGCACTCCGACACTGGAATCACCGGCAATCCCCGACACGGAATCCTGAATGCTGCCTTTGATTTCATTGTTGCCTGTGTTCGCACCCGTCAACGTCAACGTTCCCGCCGCATAGCTGCCAAACGTTAGCGTGCCGCCGGCATAATTAT
>CAIOUK010000208.1 GCA_903861445.1 uncultured Verrucomicrobia subdivision 3 bacterium | reverse complement strand
GGGCTGATCGTCAGCAAATCGCAGCCGGCGAGTTCCTGGATCTCGCCGACGTTGCGGAAGCTCGCACCCATCACTTCGGTCGCGTGGCCGAATTTTTTGTAATAGGAATAAATCTCTTTCACCGACAAAACGCCAGGATCTTCAGCCGGTGCAAAATCTTTTTTCTCTTTCGCCTTATACCAATCCATGATGCGGCCGACGAACGGCGAAATCAGTTTCGCCTTCGCCTCCGCGCACGCAACGGCCTGCGCGAGCGAGAACAGGAGCGTGAGATTGCAGTTGATACCCTCACGTTGCAATACCTCGGCGGCGCGGATGCCTTCCCACGTCGAGGCGATCTTGATGAGGATGCGTTCGCGCGCAATGCCGGCGGCCTCATACTTTTGGATGAACAATTTTCCTTTCGCCACCAACGCAGCAGCGTCAAAGGACAGGTTCGCGTCGGTCTCGGTCGAGACGCGGCCGGGCACGATTTTTAAAATTTCGAGGCCGAACAAAACCGTCAAGTCGTCGAGGACGTGCGCGAGCAATTCCGCGCCGGCAAACTTGGTCCGGTTGTCGGCGATGGCCTTGGCCACCAGAAATTGATATTCCGGCATCTGCGCGGCCTTGAGAATGAGCGACGGATTCGTCGTGGCGTCGCGCGGCGTGAACTGCTTGAGCGAGGCAAAATCGCCGGTATCGGCGACGACGGTGGTGAATTGTTTCAGTTGGTCGAGTTGATTCATAAAAATTGGCTGCGCCCAAAATACGTGGGGAACGGCCGGAGGCAAATCTTTTGGTGCGAAGAATTTTTGACAGTCGCAGCCTTTCACTTAAACTGCGAGCCAATCTCTTTATGGCAACTCATTATCTCGCCTGCGACCTCGGTGCGGACAGCGGCCGGCTGATCCTCGGCACGCTCGACCACGGAAAAATTTCACTCGAAGAACTTCACCGTTTTCCCACCGGTGCCACGAAGGTCGCCGGCGCGCTGCACTGGCAGTTTGATCGCCTGCTGAACGAGTTGAAGGCCGGCCTCCAAAAAGCCGCCGCCAAAAACCTGCCCATCGCCAGCTACAGCACCGACTCGTGGGGCGTGGATTATGTGCTCTACGACGAACGCGGCCTGCCGCTGTCGCCGGTCTGGTGCTACCGCGATGCGCGCACCGCGCAAGGCGTCGAGGCCGTGAAGGAAAAAATTGAGTGGCCGGTGATCTTCGCCGAAACCGGCATCCAGTTCATGGCGCTGAACACGATTTACCAGATCGCCACCGAACCGTCGGCCCGGCTGGCGCAGGCCAAACACGCGCTGCTAATCGCGGACGCTTTTAATTTCTTTTGCTCCGGCGTCGCGCGCAACGAAGTTTCCAACGCCAGCACCACGCAACTTTACAATCCCGTCCAGAAGGGCTGGTCGAAAAAATTGTTTGGCGCGCTCGGCCTGCGCGAGGACTTGTTCGCTCCGATTTGCCCGTCCGGCACGCGGCTCGGCCTGTTGAAAAAAAATCTCGCGACGGAAACCGGCCTGCCGCAAATCGAAGTCATCGCCAGTTGCTCGCACGACACCGGCGCGGCGGTCGCGGCCGTGCCCGCCAGCGGCGAAAATTGGGCCTACTTGAGTTCCGGCACCTGGTCGCTCATGGGCGTCGAATGGCCGCAACCCGTCATCAACGACGACGCCCGCAGTCTCGGCTTCACCAATGAAATCGGCTACGGCAACACCGTCCGCCTGCTCAAAAATATCGTCGGCCTCTGGCTCATCCAGGAATCGCGGCGGCACTGGAACAAGAGCGGCAAAAAATTGGGATTCGCCGAACTGGAAGAATTGGCCGCGAAGTCCGCACCGTTCGTCTCGCTCATCAATCCCGACGACCCGCGCTTTTTGAGTCCCGACGATATGCCCAAGAAGATTGCCGATTTCTGCCGCGAAACCGGCCAGCCCGAACCGAAGGACATCGGCGCGTGTGTGCGTTGCATCAACGAAAGTCTCGCGCTGTATTACCGCGTCACCCTGCGGCGCATGGAGCGGCTCATCGGCAAAAAAATCGAGCGGTTGCACATCGTCGGCGGCGGCAGCCAGTCGGCGTTGCTGAACCAGCTCACGGCCAATGCGCTCAAGCTTCCCGTCCTCGCCGGCCCGACCGAATGCGCCGCGCTAGGCAACATTCTCGTGCAGGCCATTGCGCTCGGCCACATTGAGTCGCACGAAGCCGCGCGGGAAATTGTGCGGAATTCTTTTGAGTTGAAAACTTTTACGCCGCAGGACACCGCGCAGTGGGACGCGGCGGCGGCAAGGTTTGAAAAATTGCTGGGTTAAACCGGAGTTTTTGCTTTCGCGGATTTCGGCCAGCCCGCATCTTGTGCGCGTGGAACTTTCCCGTGCCGAAATCTGCCGCGCCGTCCGCGCCGCGCTCGCCGAAGACCTCGGCGGCGGCGATGTGACCACGCTCGCCACCGTTCCCGCTGGCGCGCAATCGGTCGCCCACATGAACGCGCGCGAACCGCTGACCGTCGCCGGACTGCAATTTGCGGAACTCGCCTTCCGCGAACTGTCGCCGAAAATCCAAATTAAAAAACTCGTGCGCGATGGACAGAAAGTCGCCGCCGGCGCAACGCTCTTGAAAATTTCCGGCTCCAGCCGCGCGATTTTAAGTGCCGAGCGCGTGGCGCTGAATTTTGTCCAGCGACTTTCCGGTGTGGCCACTGTCACCACACAGTTTGCCGAAGCTATCAAAGGCACGCGTGCCAAGATTCTCGATACGCGCAAAACTACGCCCGGCTGGCGGCGCTTTGAAAAATACGCCGTCAAATGCGGCGGCGGAAAAAATCATCGCATCGGTTTATTCGACATGGTGCTCATCAAAGACAACCATCTCGTCGCGCTGCAAAATGAAAAACCGAATGCCATCGCTGCTGCCGTCACGCGGTCACGCAAAAAGTTTCCCAAACTGAAAGTCGAAGTCGAAGCCGACACGCTGGAACAAGTCGCGCAAGCGGCCGACGCGAGCGCGGACATCATCTTGCTCGACAATATGACGACCACACAGTTGCGCCAAGCGGTAAAAATTATCCGTGGCCGCGCCAAAACCGAAGCCAGCGGCGGCGTGAATCTGAAAACCGTCCGCAGCATCGCGCAGACCGGTGTGGATTTCATTTCCGTTGGCGGCATCACGCATTCGGCGCGCGCCGTGGACATCGGCTTGGATTTTGAGAATTAAATGAAACAAAGTTTAATAAAAATTCTATTTGTGCTGAGTTTCGCCGCTATTTCCGGCTGCGACGCCTCACGAGGATTTCACAACAAGGAGCTTTTATTTCAAAAAATTGTTGAGCAAGTGCAAGCGGGTAAGCTGACCACTAACTCTGGAAATTCAATTCAATTACCTGCAGAATTCAAAGCAGCCAGTGTTGATGGTGAATTGTTAGTTTCACGAATTTCAACAAATCAATTGTATTTGATTTTCAAAACCTGGCGCGGAAAAGGAAGCAATATGGAAGGATTTCTTTTTGTCGCCCAACCATTTGCCGATTCTGAAATAAAGAAGGATTACTACGGTCAAAAGATAATTTCGATCGGAACAGTTGATTTGACATTAGAAAAGCAAATTGGGACAAACTGGTATCAAGTGAGTTATCGCTTGGATTAACTGCTGTGACCACCGACGCCAAAATTCTTTCCGCCTTGCGCGCCAATCCCGATGGCGTTTCCGGTGCGCAACTTGCCGAGCAACTTGCCATCAGTCGCGCGGCGGTCTGGGCGCGGATGGACGACCTGCGCAAAGTCGGCTACGACATCGAGGCGAGTCCGCATTTTGGCTACAAGCTAACCGGTTCGCCGGACGCATTGCACGCGGACGATTTGCTCGCCCGTCTCGGCAAAACCAAGGTCGTTGGTCGCGACATTCGCGTCTTTGAGGAAACGACTTCCACCAACGACGTGATTGAAAAACTCGCACGCGACGGCGTGAAGGAAGGCGTTGTCGTTTTCGCCGAATCGCAGACCAAAGGCCGCGGCCGGCTCGGCCGGAAATGGTCGTCGCCGACGCACCAGGGACTTTGGTTTTCCATTTTGCTCCGGCCAAAATTGACACCGCAGGAAACGACGCAACTGACGGTCGCTTCGGCGACCGCGCTGCGCCGCGCAATTAAAAACGTCACCGGGCTGGTGCCGGACATCAAGTGGCCGAACGATCTGCTCATCGGCGGAAAAAAAGTCGTTGGCATCCTCACCGAGATGAGCGCAGAAGTGGATTGCGTGCGCCATGTCATCCTCGGCATCGGCGTGGATGTGAACCAGACCGATTTTCCGCCGCAACTGTGCGCCATTGCCACGTCGCTGAAAGCCGAGGCGGGCGAAGAAATTTCCCGCGCCGAACTGGCAGTGGAAATTTTGCGCGAACTGGATTTTGATTACGCGCGGATTTGCGGCGGAAAATTTTCCGACGTAGCCGATGAATGGGAAGCCGGCTGCGCGACCATTGGCAAAAATGTCTCGGTGCAAATGGGCACGCGACTGATTCGCGGTGCCGCCGAGGCGCTGGACGACGACGGCGCGCTGCTCGTCCGCACCGAACACGGCCATCTGGAGCGCGTCATCGGTGGCGACGTCACTTTGGAAAAATGATTCTTCTCTTCGACATCGGCAATACGCACACGCACCTCGGCTTGGCCGACGGGAAGCGCGTGATCAAACAGACGGACATTTCCACGCTGGCCTGGTTGGGCGGCGGCGCGGCGGCGCAGGTGAAGAAATTTATCGGCGCAGCGAAAATTGACGGCGCAGTTTTGTGCAGCGTTGTCCCGCGCGTAACGCCGAGAGTCAAAAGATTTGTCCGTGCGACTTGGAAATTGGACGCGCTGGAATTGACGCCGACCACGATTCGCGGCGTGGGCATTGATTATCCCAAGCCGAAATCCATCGGACCCGATCGGCTGGCGAACGCGGTGGCGGCGAAGTTTCATTTTGGTGCGCCTGTCGTGGTGGTGGATTTCGGCACGGCGGTCACGTTTGATGTGGTCAACTCCAAGGGCGATTACGTCGGCGGCATCATCGCGCCGGGGCTGGCGGCGATGACCAATTATTTGCACGAGAAAACCGCGTTGTTGCCGAAGATTGAGATTCGTGAAGTCAAATCCGCCATCGGCAAAAGCACGGAACACGCCATGCTCGTCGGCGCGGTGCACGGCTATCGCGGGCTCGTGCGCGAATTGATCGGCCAATTGAAACGCGAGTTGCGCGTGAAAAAACTGCCGGTCGTCGCCACTGGTGGCTACGCCAAACTGATTGCGGCCAAGTTGCCGGAAATTTCTGCCGTCGAACCGGATTTGACGCTCGAAGGCTTGCGGCTGGTGTGGCTGGCAAAATGATGGCCGACAATTTTCAGGAGAGCGTCTTGACCGTTTCGGCGCGGGTAATCAGCCAGTCGCTTCCGGTCTTCCGAAATTGAAAGCGCATTTCTTGCACGCCGAAATCCTTGCTGTCACCGGCGTTGACCTTGGCAGTGCAAGTCGCCTCGGCGGTTTGACGGTCGGCTCCGATGCGGACGGTCACGTCAAGGAACTGGACTTTCAACTGGGGTAAGCTGGCGAATCCGCCAAGAGCCGCCGTCTGGATTTCATCGCGTCCAGACAAAGTGCGGGCAGCCTGGCCGGGCGCATCCAGAATGATTTGTGCGTCGTCGGCAAAAAAGCCGACGAGGTTTCCGGCCTTGCCGGCCCGGATCAAACTACTGTCGTCGGCACTGAAAGTGGCGGTGGCGGCGAGCCGGGCGATTTTCTGGAGCACCACTTTTTCCGGGCTGGGAAAGAATACGGTCCAGAGCCAGAAGCCGCGCACGGCGGCGGCGGCCAGTAGGGTAAGGCGGATGGTGATTTTCATAAAAATAATTTACCGACAATGCGTTCGCGTTCGGCGCGACCATGGGTGTGGAGATCGAAAGCCATGGAACGGTTATCGCCGACAACGTAAAATTGGGTGGCATCGCACACGATTGGCGCGTGTTCCCATTGGCAGGCGAATTTGACGTAGGGTTCGTTGAGCAGTTGGCCATTGATATAGGCGTGCCCGTGGTGAAATTCCACCGTTTCACCGGGCAATCCGATGATGCGTTTCATGAACATGACGCTCGTGCCGGCCAAACGCACGGAAACAATGTCGCCGCGCTGCGGTTCGTGGCGGATATAAGCGAGGCGATTGATTAAGTCAATCTGGCCGGTGTGATAGGTCGGCTGCATGGAAATGCCGTCAATGCGGATGGGCAGGAGAACAAACTCGAACGTGACGAAGCAGACGACCACCAGCGCCAAGATGCGCACCAAAGTCGCCCGTGGCCGCCGACCAATCAGCATTGTCTGAAACCAGTGTGGCTGGGTGGTTGGTTCGTTGGCGTTCGGCACAAGAGTATTAAAACGCAAATTGCCAGAAAGTTGCGAGTAAACAAACATTCCGCGATTGAGTCCGCCGTTTCTTTGCGTAGAATCTTCCGCTCTATGGCCAGCAGCCGCCGACAATATCCGTTTCATCTGATCGAACCCAAGTGGCAGCAAACTTGGGAGCAACAGCAGGCTTTTCGCGCGTTTAATCCCGGCGAAGAAATTCCAAAGAACCATCCGTTCGCCACGCGCCATAAACTTTCCGGCAAGGTGGCCGCAACGCAGTTGCCGCCGAAGTTTTATATCCTCGACATGTTTCCGTATCCGAGCGGCGCGGGCCTGCACGTCGGCCATCCGGAAGGCTACACGGCTACGGATATTCTCTCGCGCTACCGTCGCGCCTGCGGTTTCAACGTGCTGCATCCGATGGGCTGGGATTCGTTCGGCCTGCCCGCCGAGCAATACGCCGTCAAGACCGGCCAGCATCCGCGCGTGACCACCGAGGCGAACATCGCCAACTTCACGCGCCAGATAAAAAGCCTCGGCTTCAGCTACGACTGGTCGCGCGAACTCGCCACGACGGATGTGGAATATTTCAAGTGGACGCAATGGATTTTTCTGAAGCTTTACAATTCGTGGTTTAATCCTGTTACGCAAAAAGCTGAATCAATCACAATTTTCGAAGACGTTTTTTCTGAAAACCCAAAGCGCAAAACTGAATGGGAAAAGAATTTAACGCTGCAAGTTTTTCATGCAAAATGGACTCAGGAAAGTCCGGCTGGCAAAATTCAATATCAACGAGACCGGATCAATGAATTGCGTTTGGCTTATGTGACTGAAGCTCCGGTTTGGTGGTGCGAACAACTCGGCACTGTTCTTGCCAACGAAGAAGTTGTTGATGGAAAATCTGAAGTTGGTGGTTTTCCAGTTAAAAAGAAACCGATGCGTCAATGGATGCTTCGTATCACCGCATACGCGGAGCGATTGCTGGCCGACCTCAACACAATTGATTGGACGGACTCGCTCAAGGAAATGCAGCGAAATTGGATTGGTCGAAGTGAAGGGGCTTTTGTTCATTTTGATGCGACAGAGCAAAGGAATCCAAACACGACACTGCTCCTGTCAGTTTTTACCACGCGTCCTGATACTTTATTCGGTGCGACTTACTTGGTGCTGTCTCCAGAGCATCCGCATGTCAATGGATTGACAACAGATGCTCAACGTGCGGCGGTTGAAGCCTACAAAATTGAAGTCTCAAAGAAATCCGACTTGGAACGCACAGAGCTGGCGAAAGAAAAAACCGGTGTCTTTACCGGCAGTTACACCACAAACCCTGTTACCAATCAGGAAATTCCAATTTGGATTGCTGACTATGTTCTCGCGAGTTACGGCACTGGTGCAATCATGGCTGTGCCTGCGCATGATACGCGTGACTTCGAGTTTGCCAAAAAATTCAATCTGCCGATTGTGCAAGTCGTTGAGCCACCCGCCGGTAAAGATTGGCAAGGTTTTACCGAAGACGGAATTGCAGTTAATTCTGGATTTCTGAATGGGCTTCCTACGAGAGAGGCGAAAAATGCTATGCTTAAACGGTTGGAAGAGACTCAAGATGGTAGCAAGACCATCAATTACAAGCTGCGCGACTGGCTGTTCAGCCGACAGCGTTACTGGGGCGAGCCGTTTCCGATTGTTTGGAAAAAGGACGCCGCCGGGAATTTGTATCACGAAGCTTTGCCGGAAAGTGCATTGCCGCTGTTGCCGCCATCGCTCGAAGATTACAAGCCCACCGCCGATGGCCAGCCGCCGCTCGCCCGCGCGAAGGATTGGTTGAATCTGCCCGACGGCTCGATTCGCGAAACGAACACGATGCCGCAATGGGCCGGCTCGTGCTGGTATTATCTGCGCTACACCGACGCGAGGAACGCGCAGTCGTTTGTCGGCAAGGATGCGGACAATTATTGGATGGCCTCAAATGGCAAAGCTGCTGGCGTTGACCTTTACGTCGGCGGCACGGAACACGCGGTGTTGCATCTGCTTTACGCGCGGTTCTGGCACAAGGTTTTGTTCGATCTTGGCCACGTCTCGACGCCGGAACCATTTTTCAAGCTCGTCAATCAAGGGCTGATTCTCGGCGAGGACGGACAGAAGATGTCCAAGTCGCGCGGCAACGTGGTGAATCCCGACGACGTGCTGGTGGAATACGGCGCGGATGCGTTCCGGCTTTACGAGATGTTCATGGGGCCGTTGCAGGACACGAAACCGTGGAACACCAAAGGCGTCGAGGGCGTGTATCGTTTCCTTGGCCGCGTGTGGCGCTTGTTTGTGGATGAGAAAGCCGAAACCGCGTTTGAGCAGGCCGAAACATTGGCCACAGAGGCACAGAGCCACAGAGAATTGCTCGATTTGATTTTGCTCGATGGCGGCATAACCGACATGGACGCCACGCCGGCGCAACTCAAGGCGCTGCACGCGTGCATCAAGAAAGTCACGGAAGACTTGGATGGGATGCGTTTCAATACGGCCATTTCCGCGATGATGATGTTCATCAACGAGGCGATGACGTGGCAGACGAAGCCGTTGTCCGTGATGAAAACATTTTTGCAATTGCTCGCGCCGTTCGCGCCGCACATCGCGGAAGAATTGTGGGCGCGGCTGCATTCCACCTTTGGTCAGACAGCAATCTCGCTCGCCTACGCGCCGTGGCCGAAGTTTGACGCGGCGCTGCTGGTCGAGAGCGAAATCGAACTGCCCGTGCAGGTGAACGGCAAGTTCCGCGACACCATCAAGGTGGCGGTGGATGCCGACAATGCGACGATTGAGGCGGCGGCGAAAGCTTCCGAAAAAGTTCAGCAGTTCATCGCGGGCAAAGCGATTAAGAAAGTCATCATCGTGCCGAAGCGGATGGTGAATTTGATTGTGGGTTGAAAATTTTTACCGCGAAATACACCAAATACGCGAAAAGGGATTCCGTTTGGAATGGTTCGCGTATTTCGCGTGCTTCGCGGTTTATTTTTCGCCGCTCGCCAAAATGGTCTGGAAATGCGGCGGCTGTTCCTCGGCGGCGACGATACTGATTTCTATCTTCTTGAATCCGACCGCTTCGAGCCAGCGGTGCAGATCGCTTTCGGCAAACCCCAGCCAGCGGTCGCCGTAAAGTTCGCGCGCCTTGTCAAATTTGTGCGCGAGCAGGTCGAGGATCAAAATCTGCCCGCCGGGCTTGAGCAGCTTTGCCGCGCTCGCCAGCGCCGCTGCCGGGTCTTCGGCGTGATGCAAGGCTTGGCTCAAAATTACCAGGTCAACACTGTTCGCTTCAATCGGCGGGTTCTGCAAGTCGCCTTGGCGGAATTCGAGATTCTTCAGGCCGTTCTTTTTCGCCTTGGCCGCGCCGAACGCGACGATTTTTTCCGAGTTGTCCACGGCGATGACTTTTTTCGCACGCCGCGCAAGGAGTTCGCTCAACAATCCTTCGCCCGCGCCAAGATCGGCGACGACAAGTGGCGGCAAAATCCGCAGCAGCAGATGCCCGAACGCCTGCCATGAACGGCCCGGCCCGTAAACACGGTCGAAACGGCCAGCGACCTGGTTGAAAAATACTTGCGCCTGTTCCTTGCGGCGGGCGAGGACGCGTTTGAGATTTATTTGGTCGCTGGAATGTTCAGCCAGTTCCTTCGCACCGCGGATGGCGAGTTGGATAAATTCGCTGGCGACGGAATCGGCCTGCGGATTCAGTTTGTAAAAGGTGCGCTTGCCGTCGCGCCGCGATTTCACGAGCGCGCAATCCGCGAGCAGGCCGAGGTGCGTGGAGATGCGCGACTGGCCGAGACGGGTGACTTCCTGAAG
>CAIOUK010000207.1 GCA_903861445.1 uncultured Verrucomicrobia subdivision 3 bacterium | reverse complement strand
GGCTCGCTACCCGGTTCTGCTCGTTTTAACTTGCAGCAAAAATCCCTTGATTGAAAAACCAGAAATGATATGAATCCCTTACTTCAGAGTGGCCGGTTTTGAATCGCTCACCTCTGGCCGGTTTTCATCCGCTCGGTGACATATTTTTAACACATTCTTGGAATCCACAAAAGAACAGGCAACGAAGAACACGCAAGAGATGGGCATTCGCGTTGGCTGCAACATCGAGGACGATGAGCTTTTTGAAGAAGCAACGGAAGCGTTTATTAAGGCGACAAAAATTATGTTTGAGTATTTGATTGGTTGGCAGAGAACAAAAGCCAATCCACCAAAACGCAAGTAACGGTTCACGCTTTTGTCTTCCGCATTTCCCCGCTGTTGCTTCCGGTCACGCGCCCGAAATTGCGCCTGCCGCCGCCGGTTGTCCACCCCAATTTGAACTGCCACGCATTCGCTTAAATATCAAAGCTCGGCTTCTTCGCTTCCTTGACGCGGCCAAACGAAAGTTTTTCCCAGACGCGTTCGTGGGCGTAATACAGGCCGATCTTGGTGAACAATTCCACGCCGCTCACCATGAGCGCAAATTTCCATTGATGGGTGATGAGCCAGGTGATTATGGCCGTGTCCACACTGCCGGTGAGGCGCCAGGAAACGGCTTTGACGAGACTGCGATAATGTTTGTCGGGCATAGGATATAAAATGGATTTGAATCAGAACTTGAATTGCACACCCAGCGAAACGACTTGGTGTTCAAATTCGCGGTAACTGGGTTGCAGATTGGCGGGCAGGTCGGCCTGACCATTGGCTCCCAAATCGTAGATATAGGACAGGCTGGCGCTGAAATGGGCGGTGAAGGCGTAGCTCACGCCGGCGGAAAGCTCGTATTCCAGATCGTCCCGGCGGCTGGGTTGGGTGATGCCCAAATAGTCATTGCCTTCGTATTTGGCTTCCAGAATTTTACCGCCCAGATCGAAGGCCAGTTGTTTGGTCGCGTTCCAGTGGTAAGCCAGGGTGTAGCTGCTGTCGAATTCCGGTGCTTTGCCGGTGCTGGAAACCCATTGCCATTGCTTGTAAGTGAAGGTCAAGGTTTGACCATCCGTCAGGGTCGCGGCCAAAACAGCTTCGCCATAATATTTCACAGGGTTGTGGTCAACCACCGGAGCCAAGGCATTGAAATTACGGAAATCCGGCCCGCCCGCGAGTTTCACGTCCAGCCAATGCCAAGGTTTGCCTTCCAATCCCAACAGCACGCGTTGATAGTCGCTGGAGGAATAATGGTAGTCCGAAGTGATGGCCGCTGGAAATTGCTGTTGATAGGTTGACCCGTAGCGATACCCCAGCGTGGCCGCCAGTTTTGAGTTCAGCTTGTAGCCCAAATCCGCACCGCCATTCACGTCGCTCCGATCCACGTAATTTTGATAACCCTTCCAAGGTGCCGCACTGGTGTTGTGCCAGTCGCTCATCAGATTGTAATCCAGCAACGCCGCAGTAGGCCGGACGAAAAATTTGTCCCAGTCATAGCGCAAAACGATGTTGAGCCGGTCCTGCGTTTGTGCCAGCCGCTCGCGGACGACGCTCTGGCCGAAATTATTGCGGAATTGGTCATACTGTCCGGCCGCCGCGCCCTGATTCAAGGCATAAATCGGCGCCTGATGGTTGCCATCGTTGTAAAGGAACGCATTATCCAACAGGAAGGAAAAATCATCCATCTGGCCTTTGATCGTGTTGCCAATCTTGTGCGCGGTGTAATCCTGCGCGGGATCGTCATGGAAAAAATTGAAATTTGGCGCGTAAGTCAACGCCAGCGTCGGCAACGTCTTTTGAGCGCCCAACAGCGATGCGAAATTGAAGCCAACTTTCGGTGAGAGAGTCGTGATCCATGAAGTTTTTTTCGGCAGGCCGTTACCGGAAACGGCCAACAGATTGTCGTCGTAGCTTTCCTTGGTCCCGAAGGATAAATCCGTCAGCCAGGCTGGCTTTTGCCAGTCCACCGAACTCAAACTGCTTACCGTCGGGGTGTCTGCGCCGTGCGTTTTTGCAAGCAACCCTGCAACCCCAAAAAGAATGAGGCCGGAATGTGCTTTGGTCTTTTTCATTAATTTTTTTGGTTGCCAATCTTGGTTGCTTGAATCCGCCAGCGCCAAAATATAAAACGACTTATTGAGTCGTCATTATCTCCAGCAGGCCGTTTTTGTCAATTGCCAAATAAAAAATTATCAGATGCCTTCGCCGCCGATGAAGCCCGACGAAACTTCCTGGCGGGAAACCGGCAAGCCCTTGGCGACTTCCGCCAGCGTCGCCCGATCCATCAGGCTGGCAATGTAATTGCGCGCGTCATAAAAAACGCGGCGGAACCGGCAGACGGATTCCTGTGAACAGCGTTTGTAACCGGTGACGGAAACGCAATCAATCGGCGCTAGAATGCCGTCAAAATGCCGCACCACCTCGCCCATGGTGATTTTTCCAGGGCTTTTTGCCAGAAAATATCCGCCGCGAATTCCCGCCGAACTGGCCACCCAGCCCTGCGCCTTAAGACCGAGCATGATCTGCTCCAAAAAACGTTTGGGCACATCATTGCGTCGGGCTAGTTCGCGGATGGGAATAGGCGCGCCGCCGTAATGATCCACGAGCGTGAACAGGGCGCGCAAGGCGTAGTCGGTTTTTTTTGAAACACGCATCTAATGACGATAATACCAGTCGAGCTTAAGTCAACCGGGTAATTTTCGTCCGAGCGGGACTCAACCGACAATCCGACCGCCTTCGTTGAGGAAGATGCCCTTGAAATTCATCTCCAGCGCCTGCGGATTGCTGGCCTTGGCCAGCGCTTCCTTCTCGGTGATACGCTTGGCTTTGACGAGGTTGAACAATGATTGGTTGAAGGTAAGCATCCCGTCGTCCGCGCCGGTCTCGATGGCGGCGGTGAGTTTTTCCAGCCGGTTTTCCTCGAGCATTTTTTTGATGAGCGGCGAATTAATCATGATTTCCAGCGCCGGTGTCATTTTGCCATCCACGGTCGGCACCATGCGCTGGCAAACCACCGCGCGCAAGGTGGCCGCGAGCTGGCGGCGCACCTGCTCGCGCTCGTCCGCCTTGAAAAATTCCAGAATGCGCGTGATGGATTGCGCCGCCGTCGTCGTGTGCAACGTGGATAAAACCAAGTGGCCAGTGTCCGCCGCGCTCATCGCCGCGCCGAAGCTGGTGGCATCGCGCATTTCGCCCAGCATGATGACGTCCGGATCCTGGCGCAAAATATGTTTCAAGGCCTGATGGAACGAGCCGGTGTCCAGACCGACTTCGCGCTGTTCGATGACGCATTGATTGTCCTCAAACACGAATTCAATCGGGTCTTCGAGCGTGATGATGTGTTTTTTGAAATTGGCGTTGATGTGCTCGATCATCGCCGCGAGCGTCGTGGATTTGCCGGAACCGGTCGCGCCCGCCACGAGCACGATGC
>CAIOUK010000206.1 GCA_903861445.1 uncultured Verrucomicrobia subdivision 3 bacterium | reverse complement strand
TTGTCCCGCCCAATTGCCAATGCCGTAAACGAAGCCCTTCTTGTAACACAGCTCGTTGAGTTCGCCACCTTGATTGGAGGCGGCGGACGAGGAATAGAACCCATTAATCTGATTCAGTCCGTGCGACAACTTGAGCACATAACCCTCTGAAGAACCGAAGCTGGCCGCCGGCACATCGGTGGCAGTGGCAAAATCAGTTCCGGCATCGGTGGGTTTATGCCATTTCACTTGGCCAACGCTACCCCCCGTGCCGTTGAAATAGATATATTGTAAATAATGCAAGCCGGCGGCGAGCGTATTGGTTGATGCCGTGGTGAGCGGCGGATGGTTTGCATCGTCATTGATGATGATGTTGCCATCAATCAACAACCTTGCCCCGTCGTCCGAGTTGTTGAAGAAAATGTATTGGCCAGCCGAGGGCGCAAAAAAATAGCCGGAATAATACCGGGCATCGTTAGACGGCGCACCGGAAAAATCAATGGTTGAAGCCGACGTGTTGACCGTCGTCGCGGTGCCGCCGCCGTATTCACTCGGATAGTTTACCAAATTAATCGCCGCCTGTATGCTGGTTATCCAGGTATTGATCGTCCACGGCCAAGCACTGATATAGGTCTCGGTCAGATTGAAGGCGTTGGCATTGAGATAATCCGACTGGAAATCGCCGGCTCCCAAATGCCCGGCCACGAACACGTCGCCACTCTCGTCCACCACGATGGAATTGGCGGTGTTCTGCGCGCTGCTATCGGTGCAACCAAACGTGGTGCTGCCCAGTTCCTGAGACAAATCCGGTGACAACGCGATGGCGACAGCAGCCTGCCCGCCGCGAACGGTCAACGTTCCGCCAAACGCATCCGTGGTGCCGGCACCGTTGTAATTGCCGCAAACGTAAACAGCATTGCTGACGCTGTCCCAATAGACGCCTTTAAGGCTCAAGCCGGAGGCGCTCGGCAGCAAATCGGTTTGCGCAATAATGGCGCCATTGGTGGCATTGACGAGAAACACCTTGCTGCCGCCGACGAGATAAATCGCATTCGTGCCCGGCACGACGGCCATTCCGGTCGGCGCGATGCCGGAGATGACATTAGTGGCAATTTGCGCCCCGCTCTGATCCAATAACGTCAGGTAAGCATTGCCTGAATCGTTCCGGCCCAACACATAAGTGGTGCCAGACCAAGGCGTTCCCACCGAGTTGTCCACCTGGATGTCCACGGTGCGGGAGCCGACTGTCAGCAAGCCATTGACAAATGAGCCGTCGGTCAGGCCAGCTGCAAGCGCCGGCATCGCCATCGTCAGCATCCATGATAGGCACGCGAGCCGGCCAAGCCGGCCAACTCCGCTGGTAAAAATCACGCTGGTATTCATTGTGGAAATAAGATTATTGGTTCAAAACCGCAATCGGACTGATGCGGTCAAGTTTGATGGTGCCGTCCGTTTTCAAACCCACGTCCTGATTGGGACCGAGTGCTTTGTGCAAACCGAAAATGTTTTCCCCGTAAGTTCCCGTGATGTGATCCACCCCGAAACCCAGAATGCCCGCCGAATTCGTCGCGGCGCACGTGATGGCAATCTTGCGGGTGATGGCGTAGCCGTGCTGCTCGATCGGACTCCATCGGTGCCGGAACGGATTGGTCGGATGATCCGCGCCGAGATAAATCGTTCCCGTCAGTTGGATGCCCGTGAGATCCGTCACCGGTGAGCCGCCAGAACTCGTCAGCGGCAATTCGTTCAGAGTCAATCCATCGGCAACCGTGAAGACGCCAGCGGCGGTCAGATTCTGCAACGCCGCCAACGTAGCAATTTCAATTTTGCGGCTGGTCGGCACCGAAGCATCCACGCCATTCAAACTGTTGGCGGCACTGGTCGCTACATTATTGACGATGCCGGAAAAACTGGTGGATTGAACGAAATTTGAATAGCCGGCCGTTGAACCTGACGGGATGTTCGCTTGCAAGTTAGCCATGGCCGTCTGCGTTGCTGCTAGTGCGGCGGCTTTCATGGCCGGCAAGGCGCCGAAGCTGTTCACAGCAGCGGTCGCAGCGGCGGCAGCGACAGCTTGCAACGCGTTTTGCGCCGCCGGCCCGTCACCAAAGTCATACCCCACAGCCGACAGCCGCTGGCCGGGCTGATTGCCGTATTGGGAATAAAGATTGGGGTTGCTCAACAACACGATGTTGGTGGAGGTGGTGTTGCCATTGGTGGAAGTGGCGGACACCATGGCGACGCCCTTAAGCAACCGCACATTCCCGGCGGCATCCACATGCAAAATTATGCGCAGTCGGGCCGGTGTTAAAACCGGCGTGGTCACTGTGGGATCAGGCGAAACCACTTGGTTGGCAGCATTCACGCCGCTCACTGTTTCATTGACGTTTTTCAACACCACTTCACCCACCCACAGGCCGGCAGCGGGGTTGGTCGCGGTGTCTGCCACGGCGATGGTGGCGGCTAGTGATAAAATTGCCAAACCAGTGGTGATTCCGAATGCGGTGCGCATGATTTGATTTATTGAAGGTTGTTGTTCACGGCCTATTGGGTGCTGGAACGGTTGGCCGTCACCGGCAACCAGAACTGTGTCCCCAAATCAGTCGTTATCTCGAGGAGCCCGGTCCGGGTTGCGGTCGTCATCCGTTCCGGCCGCACCGTCAGCCACAGCCCGCGCTTCTCGCCGGCATTGAAGGACGGCAACGCATAAGTATCCGGCAGATCAAGTGTGGTGGTCACGACATTCGTGTCCGTTACTGCCCGCAGTTGATACGCCAACGGCAGTTGGGCGCCGCCGGCGAGGTTTTTCACCTGCACGTTCAGTGGATTGGGAGAATTATTTTGCAAGAGGATGCCCGCCGAAGTTGTGCCGTTCACGGAAAAATTGCTGGGATTAGGCGCGCTGACGGTCAGCGGTCCCTGATAGTCAGAACTACCATTGCAGTAAATCCAATAGGCTTCGCCCGAATTCATTTGCGTGGTTTGAGCATTGTCCACCTTGGCCCAAGCGTCATTCACCAAATGGAAAATCTGGTAGGGATGATGCGCTGGTGAACCGGCAAAGAACTGGTCAAACGTCGGCGGGGAACTGGCATCCAAACAAAAACCGACCAGAGTGAAGGCATTGGGGCGCCACTTGATCGTGGCCGGCACGACACTACCACTCACTGTCCATGTGTAATTATTGCTCGCGTAAATCAGGTAAGGTTTGCCGCCGGCAAATTGAAAAAAACTGGTGAGAAACGCGTCCGGTCGGCTGGAGGCATACCACACATCCCAGCCGTTTTGCGAGGCCAAGTTGCCGATGGAGCGATTTTTGCTGAACTGGAGCGACTTGTCGGCTCCCGTAAAAGCCGCCGACATGGTAACCGGCGTGCCCTGAAAACAATCAGCCGGCACGGGCGTGGCCGGATTCACTTGGAGAAATATAGCATTCCAGCCTTGGTGCAACTGAATGGTCTGGGTGCGGGTGGTTTGGGCCGAACCGATTTGGCTGGCGAGTGACTGCAAGAGAAAAACCAACCCCAGAATGGTGCCGAAACGGCTACGATACGTCATAAGACAGCTCCTGTGTGTTTGAAAAATTCGTTTACCTCTGATTGAAACGTTTTTACGGACAACTTCTGAATTGTGTGCCATTGTTATTCCGCATTTTGGTAAATAGCAACCTTTTTTTGTTTTTAAATCCTCGCCGATTTCTCTAAAAGTTTTCCAAAAAAGAACCGGTGCTTTTCCCCTGCGAGGAATTCCAGCCGCCAGTCCATTTCGGATGGACGAAGGAAAAAGGACACATAGTCGTGGACTAAAATATGGACTAAAGCGCTTTTTTCAGGGATTCAGAAGATTTTAGGAGTCCTCATAAAATCATTGATTTACAAAGGGTTTGAAGTGGTGCACCCAAGAGGAGTTGAACCTCTAACCTGCTGATCCGTAGTCAGCCGCTCTATCCAATTGAGCTATGGGTGCAACCTGAATTAAGCAGCACTATGCGTTACCAACGAACGTAAAAGCTATCAGAAAGTTCACAATGACCGCAAGCGCAGATTGCGCAGATCGTGAATTGCAACATTGGTTTTGCGCGCTGTTGCCATCATCTGTGCCGTAAGTAAATAAACGGCGTATAACATTGCTATGTGGTCGCCCTGCCCTGAAGCTCCAGCATGCGCAATAGCCTCCAACAACACGGATTCCGTGAAATCAACAAACAACTCCGCTTCCGGATGACTGCCAGCGGTCTGGACACCATCAAGATTCTGGTCACCCGCCGCTCAGGAAAATTCCTCTTCAACTTTACCGGCGCGCCGGACCAAGTCGTGAAGGCGGAAGCAATTCTCGCGGCTTGGGGCTGACCTCATCTGCAGATTCTACGGGACTGACTTCCCGAAGCTTGGCAAGATAACGGCCTGTGCATCTGGAAAATTGGCAATGGGCGTTGCTGGCCACCGGCGCTTTCTTCACCGGCTTATCCAAGACGGGCATCGCCGGTCTGGGCATCCTGCCTGTGGCGCTGTTCGCCAACGCGCTGCCGGCGCGCGATTCCACCGGTGCCTTGCTACCGCTGCTCATCTGCGCGGATTTTTTTGGCGTGGCTTTCTTTCGCAAGCACGCCGACTGGAGTCAGCTCTGGAAATTATTTCCTTGGGTAGTGCTTGGAATTTTTCTGGGCTGTTTTGCGCTGGGCAAATTCAGCAACACCGATGCGCAACAATCCATCGGCGGAATTCTGCTCGTCATGGTGGCGTTGCATTTTTGGCGTCGTCGCCAATCGGATGATCTGGCCGCCACACTGCCGCATACCGGGTGGTTTGTGGCGCTCACCGGCATCGTCGCCGGTTTTGCGACCATGACCGCCAACGCCGCTGGCCCCTTGATGCTGCTTTACCTAATGGCGGTCGGCCTGCCGAAACTTGCGCTCGTGGGCACCGGCGCGTGGTTTTTCCTGCTCGTCAATGTTTTCAAAGTCCCCTTCAGTCTGCACTTGGACTTGATCACCGCCGACTCGCTCCGGATGGATGCCGTTCTGCTGCTACCCATGGTGCCGGGGGCGTTGTTGGGACCGGTGATCCTGAAGCATATCAACCAATCAGCCTTTGAAATCATGGTGCTGGTCTTCACCATTTTGGCCGCGCTCAAGCTGCTGTTTTGAAATCAAACAGGGCATGACCTTGCGCCAAAAGGTGGAGGTTTCCATTTCACTCATCCGTAATACCTGAATATCCTTTCGTGCCCCTTGAAGACAAAACCCTCACGGTTGGATGCCAAACCGTCATACTTGAACATCAAAGTGTCATGGTCTGATGTCAAAGTCGTCGGTTCAATACCAGACCGAGACACTTTGATATCCGACCGTCATGGTTTGATGTCCAACCGTAGCACTTTGATATCAAAGTATCGTGGTTTGATGTCAAAGTATGACACTTTAATATCAAACCTTCATGGTCTTGGGTGAAAACGACCCAAAATGACGATTTTTTGCGTTTTTTGGGGATTTTACTGGTTTGCCAGTGGAATAGAACCGCCCGCCCGCCGGATAGACACGAATTTCACGAATTTCCACCAATTCAATTCGTGTTAATTAGTGCCATTCGTGTCTGCGATTAAACCTTGAGCGAACCCCGGAAACCCCGGCCGCTGTAATAAGACTCCGCGCCGTTGTGACCGATGAAGACGCGACCGTAACGGCGATCACCGTAAATCGCGCCGCCGAGTTTGCGGATTTCCGCCGGCGTTTTCAGCCAGCTCGACGACTTCGTGTCGAACTCGCCCAGCTTTTGCAGCGTGAAATATTCCTCCTCCGTCAACACCGCCACGCCCATGTCCGCCGCCATATCCATGACGCAGTTTTTGGGTTTGTGTTCCTTGCGCGCATCCAACGCCGCGCGGTCATAGCAAAAACTGACGCGGCCCTTGGGACTTTGCGCGGAACAATCCATGAAGACGAACTCGCCCGACTTTTTATCCTGACCGACGACATCCGGCTCGCCGCCGGTGCGTTCCATTTCCGCGAGCGACCACAGCTTGTCCGGCTTGGCCTCCAACCGCGCCTGCACCTTGGCCCACACGAAACCTGGGTGACGGGTCATGTGCTTTTCAAACCGGGCTTTCAACGCGGCCAGCAACTCGTCGCGTTGTTTGGGGGACAATTCCGTTTTATTACTCTTCATGATGTTCTTGATTTTGGGCTGCCACAAGCGCAGGTCAATCTAAATGCGACGCGATATTTGTTGCATTCATCCGGTAAAGGAGTATTAATTGACAAGGTTTCCGGCAAACAAAGCATAAATAATGTAAAATTGTGATTATCACCCGACTTTTTATCAGCGGCTACAAGAACCTTTTGGATTGCGATTTTGCCCCAAATAAAGTCCATGCAATCACGGGATGCAATGGTTCTGGCAAATCCAACCTTCTGGAGGTGTTGCCGTTTGTTGCTGGTCTTCACTCTGGTTCGGATGAAGAACGAACTAATATTCTAAACGTAGGGGCGTGCCCAAATGGGCTTTGGTTTCCTATTTCAAAAATCAAAGATAGAATTAAACCTTTTCGGTTTACCATTGAATGTCTTCTTACCATTGAAGGCGTGCAACATTTTGTAGAATATAGTCTCGGACTCGATCCGATAGCTATTGATGAAAAACCTTTTTTTCAAGTTCAAGGCGCAAAAATAGCATCAGAGACAATCCGAACTAAAGTAGTAGGCGCATCGGGCATAGTGAAAACTGTGCTCACGCGAAATGGTGATGCAGAAGTTAATGTATTCGGCGGAAAAACGCCGCGAACTAAAACCGCTTTCAAATGCAAGTCAGACATGTCTGCCCTCCAAGCGCTCGAAGTCAGGGAAGCAGACGAGTTTCGGAATACTTTCCCAGTTCTAGCACAATTCAGACTAGCTTTGCTAACAACGGATTTGGTGCGTTTAGATTCGGAGTCTTTCAGACAATACATTTACCAATTCCGTCGCAAACCATTCGCCGAAAAACAACCGGGTTCGATCATTTCCGCGTATGACCCTTACCATCTCTTACGCGAAATCGAGAAAAACAAGGTTCAGTGGGATGATTTCGAACAGTGGTTGAAACAACTGGTAGACTTGGACGGTGTAACACTATATGAAGATGAACCAGACAAAAAATCCGATGTAGCAAGTCCAGTCGAAAGAAAACAGTTTATTTGGGCTAAGCAACATGGGCGGTTGTTAACATACGGGGAACTGTCAATGGGTGCATCCGTGGCTCTTGGATACCTAACAGTCCTTTTTACAGTTCTAAAAAAGGGAGGTGCAGCTCTTTTCGAAGAGCCAGAAAACTACTTGCATCCAAAAGCTGTAGTTGAACTCGTTAGGCTCTTTCGCGAGTTCAGCCAAGAACACACTGTTCTTTTCTCAACTCACAGCCCCGTTTCTCTCAACTCCATGAAACCAGAGGAGGTTTCTGTAATGAGATCGGTTGGCGATGGCTTTGTCACTACCAAGAATGTTTCGGACATTAAAGAGGCGCTTGATGCACTAAACAGAGGCTTTTTAAGTTTCGGGGATCTGTTACAAACTGATTACGCCACAAAATAAAAGCGGGGAAATGTTCAACCATCAAAGATGAGTCGCGTTGCGCTAATTTTAGTGGAAGGGGAAACCGAAGAAGAATTTTACTCGCTGCTAATTCATCACCATTGCCGTTCGCACCCAAAGCATATCAAAAATTTGCATGGCAATTTTAGTATCAACAAGAAAATCGTCGATGCATCAGTCCAATACGCAAATAATAATCCTGACCGAGAATTTGATGTTTATGTTTGCATCGACCAAGAACGATTAGGATGTCCTGCTTACAACCACACTCTTTGCGAGTCAGAACTTAAAAAACATCCACAGTTCAAATCTCTTATTCCAGTTGTTGCTGTCCTAATGTGCGAATCATTGTTCTTTTTGGACATTGATGGCATTTACAAGTTTCTCAGAGCGCCAAAGCAGTCCCGTAAACCAAGTAATTTCAAATGTCATTATCGGTTTACACATCACGACCTTTCAAAGTTGTTTAAGTCATTTGGAAAGACCTATAGAAAAGGAACGAAGTGTCAGAACTTTGTTTCAAATCTTGATTTGAAAAAGATGCTTCATGCCAAAGAGATTTTTCATTTAATCACATCTTTACAAGCAAGTGCTCCGAAGCAAAGTCCGCGCTGAATAATTAATTCACGCCTTCGCGTAAACCTCCGC
>CAIOUK010000205.1 GCA_903861445.1 uncultured Verrucomicrobia subdivision 3 bacterium | reverse complement strand
TGGTCTGCAGCATGAAATCACAAACCATCTTTTCTCGTTCCGGCACCCCTTCCAAAGCCGTGGCCGCGCTCGTGCCGCCCCTGGCCAAACACCCGCACCCATCCGGGAAGATTTAGGAAGTTGCTGGCACGGCCCATTTTTGGAATTAACAACATAATAAACAACAAGGATCGTCATGAGCAAAAACACATTCGCATTATTTTTCGGCAACCGGGGGTTTTTCCCCGAAACCCTCATTGCCGGGGCGCGGAAGGAAATGGAGGCCCGCTTGCAACAGCTCGGCTACGACACCATCCTGATGCCGGCGGACGCCACGCCGCACGGCGCGGTCGAGTCAGCGGCGGAAGGTGAAAAATACGCCAATTGGCTGGCCACCAAGCGCGGCCAGTTCGACGGTGTGATTCTCTGCCTGCCGAATTTTGGCGACGAAACCGGCGCGGTGGCCGCGCTCAAGGATGCCGGCGTGCCGATTTGGATTCACGCCTACCCGGACGAACTCGACCAGATGGGCTTCAGGAAACGCCGCGATGCGTTCTGCGGCAAATTCTCCGTCATGGATGTCTTCTGCCAATATGGTGTTCCGTTCACGACGTTCCCGCCGCACACGGTGCATCCGCAGAGCGAGACCTTCGCCGCGCAGGCCCAGGAATTCGCCTGCGTCTGCCGCGTCGTCAAGGGCATGAAAAACTTCAACGTCGGCGCCATCGGCGCGCGCACCACCGCCTTCAAAACCGTGCGCTTTGACGAACTCACCCTGCAACGCCACGGCATCACCTGCGAGACGCTCGATCTCTCCAGCGTCATCAGTGCCGTGCGGCGGGTGAAAGACGACGACGCGCGCGTCGCCACCAAGTCCGCACTACTGCAAGGCTATTCCAATTGCAGCAACGTGCCTCCCGCCGCCATGCTCACCATGGCCAAACTCGGCGTGGTGCTGGACGACATCATCGTCAACCTCAAGCTCGACGCACTCGCCATCCGCTGCTGGCTCGAATTGGAACTCGAATTGAAAGTTGCCCCCTGCCTGCTCGTCAGCGAGATCAACGACCGGCTCATCCCCTGCGCCTGCGAAGTGGACGTCTGCAACGCCGTAGCCATGCACGCGCTGCGGCTCGCTTCCGGCAAGGCCGCCACCTGTCTTGACTGGAACAACAACTACGGCGACGAGGCCGACAAGTGCATCCTCTTCCATTGCGGTCCCGTGCCGCAATCGTTGATGACCGGCAAGGGCGAGGTCGTCGACCATCCCATGTTCGCGAAAGCGCTCGGTGCCGGCTGCGGTTGGGGGCCAAACGTCGGCCGCATCGCGCCCATGCCGATGACTTACGCGAGCTGCAAGACCGAAAACGGCAAACTCACCTTCTACCTCGGCCAGGGTGAGATCACCCAGGACAAGATTGCCGAAGACTTTTTCGGCTGCGCCGGCGTTGCCCAAATTGCGGGACTGCAGGACAAATTGCATGTCATCGGTCAGAGCGGTTACCGGCATCACGTCAGCATGACGCCTGGTTACGTCGAACGCGCGGTGCGCGAGGCGTTCACCAAGTATCTGAAATACGATATCCAAGCGTGGTAATATGAACCAATCCTACGACTTGATCGGCGTCGGCCTCGTGGCGGTGGACATCCTCTGGATTACGCCGCCCAACGCCCGCGCCGGCGAGAAAAACAACACGCCACAGTTGATCATGCAAGGCGGCGCGCCCGCTGGCAGCGGCACGTGCGGTCCGGCGATGCTCGGTTACCGCGCCGGTTTTCTGGCTCGGCTCGGCGACAATATTTTGAGCAACATCGCCCGGGACGAATTTGCCGCGCGCGGCGTCTCGACCGATTTGTTCGTGAACGCGCCGAACGCCGAGCCAGCTTTTGCGCTGGTGCAGATTGATCCGAAGTCCGCCGAGCGCACGGTCTATTACAACCTCTCGCGGTATCAGCAGTTGCAGGCGGCGGATTTGCCGGTCGCGACGCTGCGCAAAGCGCGGACGCTGCTGCTCGACAGCTTCGAGATTGACGCCACGCTGGCGGCGCTCGACGCGGTCGCCGGCACTCCGGTGCGCACCATCCTCGATCTGGAACACGGAGATCACGACCGCATCCGCAAGGCCATTGCCAAAGCCACCGACAGCATTCTACCGTGGGGCTTGGCCAGGGAGCTCACCAGAAAAAAAGAACCCGGCGAAGCGCTCGCGGTGCTGCGCACTTTGACGAAAGGTAACCTCCTCGTCACCGACGGCGTGCGCGGCAGTTGGGCGTGCGACGGACAAGACATTCGCCATCAGCCCGCATTTCGCGTTTCCGCCGTGGACAGCACCGGCTGTGGCGACGCCTACCATGGTGGTTATATTGTCGGGGTTCTCGAAGGTTGGGATCTCGGCATGCGCATGGAATTCGGTGCCTGGCTGGCGGCCGAGGTGGCGAAGTCTCTCGGCGGACGCACCAACCTGCCATCCCGTCAGGAGCTCGCCAGTCGGAACACCGATATGCTCACCTCCGCGACTCGTGCAGTCGTGCGTAAACTGGCTGCGACGCCAGCTTCATCTTCTTTGATGCCATCCGGTAAAGAACTTTCAGGCAAGAATACCGACATGGTTGGCCCAAAGCCCCGCGCTCTCATTCGCACAATGGACGCAATACCCTCTCCCTCAGTTTTGTGAAAATAATCAGCGATCGCCAAGCCGTCTTGATCCGCTTGGAAGAGGCGCGGAACCGCCAGGTGCCCATTCTCTCACCAAACGCGGAAACCCCGGACGAAATGGAGGCCATTCTGCTGGCCGCGCAGCAGTTCGCAGTGGAAACCAATTCCGCCCGCGTGACAATGGGCATGGGCATCACGGCGGCCTACCCGGATCATCCGCAATTGGTTCGCCTGCATCCGCTGGCCCGCTGGCAGGACGCGTTCCCGGATGCCATCACACCGGCTGGCGGACTGCTGCCGGTTGCCTTGCGCTGGCTGGACTGGCTGGATTCCTACACGCGCGACCCGTGGTTTGATCGCGTGGAAGTGATTCCGTTTTGGGATCACGGTTGGGTGCCGCTGGAAGCGCAGTTGCTCACCAACGCCGCGCTGGTCAAACGCATGGGCATCATTTTCTTCGACGCGAGCGCGCTGCCCTTTGAAGAAAATGTGAAGCTGACCGCCGCGTATGTGGCGCGGTTCGGCTCGCGCGTCGTCGTCGAGGGCTGCCCGGACAAGATCGCATCGCAGGCGGAAATTCAGGCGGCAACCGATTTGAAAAAACATTCCGCGTTGAGCAAGCCGGCGCAGGTTCGCGAGTTCGTCCGCCGCACCGGCGTGGATCTCGTCGTGCCGAGCCTCGGCACGGAACATCGCGGTCTGCCCGGCGAATCCATCCGCTACCGCACCGCGCTGGCACGGCGTCTCCGCGCCGAGAATGGCAACATTCTCGTGCTGCACGGCACGTCGAGCTTGGGCGACCGCATCGCGGCGGTGGGCTGCGACGGCATTGTGAAGGTGAATTTCTACACTGGCGCGGCGCGGGCCGCCGGGGCCGC
>CAIOUK010000204.1 GCA_903861445.1 uncultured Verrucomicrobia subdivision 3 bacterium | reverse complement strand
GAAATCATGAACAAGCTCTGGCGCGCGCAGAAGCAGCTCACGCAGGAACTCGGCCGCGAACCTACGCCGGAAGAGCTCGCGGACGAAATGCACATGCCCGTCGCGCGCATCCACGCGCTACTCAAGATGGCGCAGCAGCCGGTTTCACTCCACGCGCCGGTGGGCGACGACGGCGATGTGAGCGTTGGCGATTTTATCGAGGACAAGTCGGCGGAAAATCCGTCCGACGTGACCAGCTACAGTTTGCTGCGGGAAAAACTCGGTGATGTGCTGACCACCTTGACCGAGCGTGAACGGAAGATTCTCGAAATGCGTTTCGGCTTGGCCGACGGCTACGAGCGGACGCTCGAAGAAATCGGCAAGATGTATAAGGTCACCCGCGAACGCATCCGGCAGATTGAGGCGAAGGCGCTGCGCAAGCTGCGTCATCCGACGCGCGTGCGGCACTTGCAGGGCTTCCTCGAAGGCGCGGAAGTGGCGGCGTAAGCCGATTGAAATTCAAAAACCGCCCGTGGCCATTGGCTGCGGGCGGTTTTGTTTTTGAAACTTTCAGCAGTTAGGCAGTGTGACCTATTCTCATATTAGCAACAGGAACTACCATTTGCCCCCTCACAAATCGCAAATTACGATGAGTGCCCAACCGGCGAATGAAATGCATGCGACTGATAGACAAAGAATCCTCTGTCCTCGTGCAAAACAAGCCAGAACCAGAGCGGTCAGGGCAATTGGCGACAACCAAAGTGAAACCATGCCCAAGGTAATGATATCCTCAGAATATTTCTTACTGTAAGGCGCGACAAAGAAGTAGAGAACCGCCGTGTAGATGGTGAGAAGCGCGCATGGAGCACCACAGACGAGCGACACCCAAGCAGATTGAGTAAGAGGCGGCTTCATTGGCAAGTTTCGCTAACAGACACTGAAAGATGGTCTATGTAGACCATCTTTCTTCATGGTTCGACTCTATTTTGCCCGCCAGTTCCTGTCCAATCAATTTTAAGCGCGATTCACACCTGAATCGGTAGGATGAGCATCGCGCGACCGTTTTGATAAAGCCGGCGTTGCAGTTCAAAGACGGTATGGTTGTGCAGCCAGCGCGTGGCGAGGCTTTCATCCTTGAACACCAGCTGGCCGGCAAAGAATTGCGCCTGCGGAAATTTTTCCGCAATGACCGCGCACAGGTTGGCCGCCTCTTCCACGATGTCCGTGCCGAGCGCACAATGCGCCTCGGTGTAATAGCCGCGCTTGCCCATGTAGGCGAGGTAGCGGTCCACTTCTTTCTTGGAATGTTCGCGGAGGTTTTCCACCTCAGATGCGCCCTTGAAATTGCCGGCGTCCAGCACGCCGACCTGCACGAAGACAAAGTTCGTATAAACTTTTGGAAACATCCGCACCACGGCGAGCAGCGTGTGCAGGCCGAGGCCGTTGAAACCATTGACCAAAAACACGGCGGTGCGGGCATTGGGGTCGCAGGGCGGCGGCGTTTTTTCCTGCACGATGGCGTCGTCCGCCAGCGCGGCGGCGACGAGTTCGTTCAGACGGAACAATTTTTTCTGCGTCTGGCGGTAATGATTTTTAATCCAAAATGCGAGCGCAATCAAAATGCCCGTGACGACGAGCGTGACCCAGCCGCCGGCGAAAAACTTGAAGACAACGAGCGAAATCAAAATGCCGCCGGTCATCAGCAGGCCAAGGCCGTTGATGAGCAGCTTGCGTTTCCATTTCGGCTCCTGGCCGCGCTCCTGCCACCAATGCCGCACCATGCCGAGCTGCGAAAGGCTGAAGGTGATGAACACGTTGATGCTGTAAAGCACGATGAGCGTGTCCACCGCCGCGCTGCACGACAGTAGCACAATGATGGTGGCGACGCCCATGAGCAGCACGCCGTTTTGTGTGACGAGCCGGTCGGACAACGTCGCGAAGCGCGTCGGCATCCAGCGATCCACGGCCATGTTGGCCATCACGCGCGGGCCGTCGAGAAAACCGGTTTCCGCCGCGATGATGAGCAGCAGGGCGGCGGACGCGAGCGCGCAAATGACGAAGGCTTTTCCCACGCCCGCCGGCCAGGACGCGATGATGTGCTCCATCAGCACGGCGTTCAGAGTTTTGCCATCCTGCGGCTGGACGTGATACAGTAGATACGCGAGCAAGAGTCCGCCGACGAGGAAACCCAGCGTGGTGCCCATGTAAATGATGGTGCGCCGGCCCGTCTGCACGCGCGGCTCGCGCAGAATCGGCATGCCATTACTCACGGCTTCGATGCCGGTGTAAGTGCCCGCGCCGAGGCTGTAGGCGCGCATCATGATGGCCAGCAATCCCCAGATGCCGACCTGATTGCACGTCGAGTGCGTGTCCGCCGCGACGCCGTGCAGGATGGACGGCATTTCTGCGCCGTGCGCAACGAGCGCGTAGATGACAGCGAAAAAATGCGTGAAGATAAACAGCAGGAAAACCGGCACCCAGATCATCACGGATTCCTTCACGCCGCGCAGGTTGATGAGCGTGAGAAAAATCACGCAGACCACGGCGGATTCGGTTTTATGCGCCAGCAGGGTTTGCGGCAACATGCTGAAAATGGCGTCCGCACCGGCGGCGACGCTGGTCGCAATGGTCAAAACATAATCCACCAGCAGCGCGCAGCCGGAGACCATGCCGACGGTCGGCGACAACAATTTGCTCGCGACCAGATAACCGCCGCCGCCGGACGGAAATAGCTCGATGATTTGCGAATAGCTCATGCAGATGACGATGATGGTGATGATGACCATCAGCGCCACGAACAGGCTCAAGTAAGTATGTTCGCCGAGCGCGACAAACACCGATTCCGGACCGTAGCACGACGACGAGACTGGATCCGCCCCCAGCCCGACCCACGCGAACATCGCAATGAGCGACGCCTTGTGGAATAATTGTTTATCGGAAAAATTCCGCGCCCGGCCAATCACCACGTCTTTTACCAAACGAAACACATTCATAGACAACTTTCTTTTTTGCGTTTTAATTTTGGGGAACGTGGAGGCCGCAGACTTTGCGGTTCCAGAGGATCGCCCTTCCAATTGCCTACGAGATTAGCTGTCGGGCTTGGCCTTGAAAGTGGCCTTGAAATCAGTTGCCTGACTTCGTTCGCCCCGTCCCATCGCTGGGAATTTGGGTCTCCCGCGCCCGGCTTCAGGAAGGAAACCGGACTTCGGCTGCAACGAAATCAGTAAATCATATTTGCTGCGCCGTGTCAATTTGGCGGTGGTGGCGTGCGAAGGGCGTGAAGAAAATGAAGGAGGGAATTTCCCTTCACAACCGTCGCGGCCTGCGCGCGACATTTACGAAAAAACCGTTGCCAAAATGTCGTCTGCCGCGTCTCATTGACCAACGGCATGAATCAGAAAATACTTTTTTGCGCCGCCGCCGGGGTTTTTCTAGCGGCGCGATTGCACGCGACGGATAAAATGAATTCCGGCGCGAGTATTTCCGCGCCGCCGGTAGCACGCGAACTACGCGGCGCGTGGATTGCCACCGTCGCCAACATTGACTGGCCGTCCAAACCCGGCCTGCCGGTAGCGCAGCAGAAGGCAGAACTGATTTCACTCCTCGACCAGGCGGCGCAGTTGCATCTCAACGCTATTTTCTTCCAAGTCCGTCCCGTGGCCGATGCGCTTTACGCCTCGCCACTCGAACCGTGGTCGGAATATCTCACCGGTGTGCAGGGTAAAATGCCGTCACCGTTTTACGATCCGCTCGCGCTGGCCGTTGCTGAGGCGCACAAGCGCGGACTGCAACTACACGCGTGGTTTAATCCCTTCCGCGCCGGCCATCCGGAAGCCAAGTCGCCACCGGCGCTCAATCACGCCGTCCGCACGCATCCGGAACTCATCCGCCATTACGGCAAACAAATCTGGTTCGATCCCGGTGAACCGGAATCGCAGTCCCGCGCGCTCGCCGCCGTGCTCGACGTGGTGAAACGCTACGACGTGGACGGCGTGGTGTTCGACGATTACTTCTATCCGTATCCAGAAAAAAACTGGAGCGGCAAGGTGATGGACTTTCCGGACGATGCGAGTTGGAAGAAAAAATCTATTTCTTCGACAATTGAAATTACTCGCGACGACTGGCGCCGTGACAACATCAATCAGTTCATCCAAAAAGTTTCATCGTCCGTCCACGCCGCGAAACCGTGGGTGCAATTTGGCATCAGTCCGTTCGGCATCTGGCGACCCGGCGTGCCGGCGGGCATTGACGCCAAGGCACTCGACGCCTACGGTAAGCTCTACGCCGACGCGCCGCTCTGGTTGCGGAACGGTTGGGTGGATTATCTCGCGCCGCAACTTTACTGGCCCATCGCCCCGCGCGAACACAGCTTCACGACGCTCTTCCAATGGTGGCGGCAACAAAATCCCAAAAGCCGCCATGTCTTCGCCGCGTTGAACGATGCGGAATCCGGCAAGAAATTTTCCAGCGACGAAATTGGCCGGCAAATTGACGCCGTCCGCACGCAATCAAGCAACAGCGGCGAAGTCCACTATCATCTCCGGAGTCTGCTGGAGAATTCCTGTCTCGCCAAAACCGTCGCCGCGAAATATGCCCAGCCCGCGCTGGTGCCCGCGACGCCGTGGCTGGACAGCGCCACGCAGCCGTCCCCGCCGAAGCTCTATCAGACCGAAAGCCGGACGGGTTGGCGATTCCAATGGGAAAATTCCAGCCCGGGCACCGTAAAGACGCATGGGTGGCTGCTGCAATTCTCCACCAACCATGGCTGGACGACAGAAATTTTGCCGGAGGGCGAAGTGGCCCACACGTTTTACAACGAAAATCCGGAAGCGGTTTCCCTGCGTGCCGTGGATCGGCTGGGCAACTTGAGCGAGCCGGCGCGGTGGACGGCCGGGAAAAATTCACCGCCGGAATCCGCGCATGGGGCAGCGAAGTTGAAGTAATCGGGGCGCGTCATCGTGGCGGCTTCAGTCGCCACTGCGGTTGCTTGGGTCGGTTCCGCCATTCGTCCGGTCCTTTGCCCGTTGCTGCAAAAACAGACCGTGCAATTGCGCGACGATTTCCGCGTGCTGCCTAGCCACATTGTTTTCTTCTTTGGGGTCGCGCGGAATATTGTAGAGCTGCCAATCGGCGGGCGTTGGTTGGTTCGTGCCGTAATGCACAATTTTCCAGTCGCCATAACGCAAGGCCCAGCGGTTGATATTCGGATTCCAAATCCAATAAAAATCCCGCTTCGCCAGCGCGTCATCGGCAAACAACAGTGAAGAAATATCCCGACCATCAAGATTCGTTGGAGCGGACGCGCCGACTAAGTGGGCGAGCGTGGGAAACCAATCAATGATATGCTCCTGCTCCGTGACCGTTTTCGGCGCGATATGTCCGGGCCAGTTGGCGAAGCCGGGAACATGGATGCCGCCTTCCCAGACATCCGTTTTTTGCCCGCGCATCGGAATCGGCTGGTTGAAATTCGATAACTTCAAATCGTCGGGATAGGCGTGTCCCGCCCAATTCATCGGCGGCCCGTTGTCCGAGGTGAACAGGATTAAAGTATTTTCGCGCTGACCGCTCTTTTCCAAGGCCTCAACCACCTGACCAATTGCGGAATCAAGGTGGTAAACGGTGGCCAGCAGCAACCGCTTGTCTGGCTTGGGTTCTTTTTGGATTTTGCCAGCGGGATCGTTGAACCATTTGATCTGATCTTCGTGCTGCCAGCGCTGGGGATTCGCCGGATCCAGCCGGGTCGGCTGGTTGGTGAATTGCCCCCGTTCATCCAGCGGATTATGCGGCGCGTGAAAGGCCAGATACATGAAAAATGGTTTGTCATGCTTTTCATTGATAATCCGGACGGCGTCCTCGGCTTCGATGTCGGTAACGTGCTTCCCGTTTTCCGCGCCCGGAATCAACTGCAGGTTGCGCTGCCACGTTTCATAATGCTGGCCCTTGCGATAGTGATGGTCATACATCCCCACCGCTCCCGCCAGCGAGCCATGGCTGTAATCAAACCCATGGATGTTCGGGCCGTCCCCCGAATCCTCGCCCATGTGCCATTTGCCGACCAGATACGTTTCATAACCGGCCGATTTCATCATGGTCGCCAGTGTCGGCGTGTCGACCGGGAAACATTTATTGCTCGTGGCGACCAACGGTGCCCGGCCGAATCGTCCGGGATAGCGTCCGGTAAAAAGCGCGACGCGGCTCGGCGTGCATTGCGGCATGACGTAATGGTTTTCAAATTTCGCACCGCTGGCCGCCAACCGATCCAGATTTGGGGTGTAGACATGATCGGGATTATTGTAGCCGATGTCGGCCCAGCCCTGATCGTCTGTGATAATCAATAATACATTCGGCCGATTGGCTGCCTGCGCGATAGTCGTGAAGGCGAGCAACGCGGCAATTAGGTGGAATTTCATGATTTGAGACCGCTGAAAAAGATGGTTTGTTTCCGCATTCTGCCTTCAACCTTCTGCCTGCGGGCAAAAGGGCGAAGTGGTTTTGGCAGGGCTGTAAGCCGAATTCTGTCTGCGCTCTTGCGAGCGGAGAGAATCATTTGTCTTAGCGACCGATACCCGAAACCTGTCCGCTTTCGCGGACGCGGAGCGGGCCGCTCCTCGGTTTCCAATTTGGCCTTGCACCCGATGGGGTTTTCCGTGCCGTGTCGCTTGCGCTTCACGCGGTGCGCTTTTACCGCACCTTTTCACCCTTACCGACGGCTTGCGCCGCTGGCGGTCTAATTTTCTGTGGCACTGTCCGTCGAAAAGTCTTTCAACTTTCCGCCTGCGTGTATCCCAATCAAACAGACTTGGGTTACGCAGCATCGCGCCCTGTGGAGTTCGGACTTTCCTCCCCGGACTTGCGCCCGGAGCGATTCTCCGCCCAGCCAAAACCAGCTTTAGAATAGGCTAAGCTGGCCAATTTCTCAAGCCTACTTGCAATTGGCTGAATGAATTTCCACAAAAGGATTCGTCATGACCGTGCGCTCAATTCCCGTAGTTGAACGGATCGGACAGCTTGGCGTCGGTCACAAGATTCGTGTCGGTGAGCGTGTTGAGAAACGCGACGAGCGCGGCCTGCTGCGCGGTCGTCAGATTAAGACGCAACGGCTGGCCGCCCGGTCCGATCAGCGGCGGCGAAAGATTGGGGCCGCTGACGATGCCGGAATTGTAAAACGTCACCACCTGCGCCAGGTTCGTGAACCGGCCGTCGTGCATGTAGG
>CAIOUK010000203.1 GCA_903861445.1 uncultured Verrucomicrobia subdivision 3 bacterium | reverse complement strand
TTGCCGCTGTCATCGTAAAATACATTCAGCCACGGGCGCAGCAGGTCGCGGACTTCCAGCGCCTTCTTGACCAGCTCCGGCTTGTTTTTTAACAACGGGAAAATCCCCACCTTGATCGGCGCGACGCGCGGATGAAACTTCATGACATACGTCGTCAGGCTCTTGCCTTTTTCATCCGTCTCCGTCGTTTCCGAATACGCATTGGCGATGAGCGCCAAAATCAAACGATCCACGCCCGCGCTCGGCTCGATGACGTGCGGAATGTATTGCCCCTTCGCCAGACCGTTCGCGTCCTCCGTCGCCTGCTGCGAAATTTGCTCGGCCGTTTCGTCCGGCTTCGCGCAGTTCGTCAGATAATTTTTCCGGTGATCGTAATAACGCTTCCAAAGATTATCCTGCTTTTCCTTCGGCAACTTGCCCCAAGCGGCGCGCAACTCCTCGTCAAACACGCCCATCGGCTTGCCGGAAAATCTTTGATGCTGCGACAAATCAAAGTCACCGCGCGCGGCGATGCCCTCCAGTTCGTCGCCCTTCACGTTGCCCTGCTCGTCTTTTTTGCTGAACGGGAACTTGAACAAAATGTCCGTGCAGGCACGCGCGTAATGTGCGAGTTCTTCCTTGGCCTGAATGTGAAGACCAAGCGTCGCGCGCGACAGGCCGATGCCTTCGTAAAATTTCACACGCTCCTCGACCCAGTATTGATGCCACGCCTGCCAGCCCCAGTTTGGTTCGGGAGATTGGAGTTGGGAGTTGGGAGTTGGCGCGAAAACGCTGCCGTGAATCGCCTCGATGACTTCGTCCGGCTGGATGAAAAATTCCAGTTCCATCTGCTCGAACTCGCGCGAGCGGAAGGTGTAATTACGCGGCGTGACTTCGTTGCGAAACGCCTTGCCAATCTGCCCGATGCCAAACGGCACTTTCTGGCGCGAAGTTTCCAGCACGTTTTTGAACTGCGCGAAAATCGCCTGCGCCGTTTCCGGGCGGAGATACGCGACGTTGTCTTCGCTCTCGACCGGGCCGACGTAGGTCTTGAACATTAAGTTAAACGGACGCGGTTCGGTCAAATCCTTGGAATCACAGCTCGTGCATTTCGTTCCCTCGGGCAAAGCAAATTTTCCATTCGCATTTTTAATCAGCGTTAGTCCCTGATCTTCGCAAAGCTGGTCGGCGCGGAAGCGTTTCTTGCACTTTTTACAATCGCACATCGGATCGCTGAATGTGTCCACATGGCCGGAAGCCTTCCAAATCGCGGGCGACATGATGATGGTCGCCTCCAGTCCGGCCACGTCGTCGCGCTGGCGCGTCATCGCATTCCACCACAGCTCCTTCACGTTGCGCTTGAGTTCTGCGCCGAGCGGGCCGTAATCCCAAAAGCCGTTGATGCCGCCGTAGATTTCCGACGACTGAAAAATGAAGCCGCGCCGCTTGCACAGCGACACGATTTTTTCCATCTGCAAATTTTCTTTCGGTTCGGCCATAAAATTGAGTCCGTCAGTTTCCTCAATTGCCGCCGGAAATCAACCCCGAAGGGTGACGCAGGCCGGATGGCCGGTAGGGCGCGCCACTCCGTGCGCACCGTCGTCTGCCTGACCAAGTCCGGCGCGCACGGAGTGACGCGCCCTACCCCACCGCTTTAGCGAAC
>CAIOUK010000202.1 GCA_903861445.1 uncultured Verrucomicrobia subdivision 3 bacterium | reverse complement strand
GTGCGCTCGAACTGGCCGGACTTCGCGGCGTTGATGCGGAAGTAAGTCGAAAGCTCCATTGGACAGCGCACACCTTTCGGGATGTAGCAGAACGAACCGTCGGTGAAGACGGCGGAATTCAGCGCGGCATAATAATTGTCCGTGTAAGGCACGACCGAGCCGAGATATTTTTTGACGAGTTCGGGATGTTCGTGAACGGCTTCGCTGAACGAGCAGAAAATAATCCCCTTCTTCGCCAGCTCTTCGCGATAGGTTGTGCCGACGGATACGGAATCAAAAATCGCGTCCACCGCCACGCCCGCGAGCCGGCTGCGTTCGCGTAACGGAATGCCGAGCTTTTCGTAAGTCTCCAAAAGTTTTGGATCAACCTCGTCCAAACTTTTCGGCGCGTTGGCGTTCGGCTTCGGCTGGGAAAAATAGCTGATGTCCTGAAAATCAATTTTCGGATACTTCACGAACTGCCACGTCGGCTCCGGCATTTTCAGCCAATATTGATAGGCCTTGATGCGCCATTCGGTCAGCCACGTCGGCTCTTTTTTCTTCGCGGAAATATGGCGGATGGTTTCCTCGCTCAATCCCGGCGGCGTGGATTCGGTTTCAACATCGGTGACGAAGCCGTATTTGTATTCCGTCTTGACCAAATCTTCGATTGTCTCGGTGGCAGTGCTCATCGTTCGTAAAATTTACTTCTTCTGTGCGCAATCCGGGCATTTGCCGTGGATGGCGATGTCAAAATGTTCGGCCGCAAAACCCTTGGGCAACGGCATGGCTTGCGCGGGCAGATCCACGTCAAAAACCGTCTGGCACGTATCGCAATGAAAATGGCCGTGCTCGTGCATGTTCGGACAATAGCGCGTCGCCCCGCGATCCAGCGTGACCTGCCGCGCGAGGCCGCTTTTCACGAGCGCATCCAGACAGTTATAGACGGTGGCGTGGGAAATGTCCGGCATCGCCTTCTTTGCGCGGATGAAAACTTCTTCGGCGGTCGGATGATCGCGCTTTTGAACCAGCACATCATAAACCTGCTGGCGCTGCGGCGTCAGGCGCAAACCGGTCGCGCCCAACGATTCGGTCAGGTGCTGTTCTTCGGAATGATGACTGCGCGGTTTCATCGCGGAGAAAATTTACCGCGCCGCTGCCGCAAGTCAAGATTTAGAATAATTCTAAAGTGGTCCTTGCGGACAGCCACCATGCCATGAGGTGCGGCCAGTGTGGCTATTTCTGAAAAACGTGCACTCGCGCCGGTGGCAGGTTCCACCAGACAATGTTGGAGGCGAGCAGCCGGAAATCATCCGCGCCCCGGCTACGATTCTTGATCAGATGATAGCTGTATTGCACGAGGCGGCCGCGTGGTTCGAGGACAACGCGAATTTTTTTTGCGAGCGCGTCGGCTTGTTCCTTGGGGAAATTCAGCAGCGGCAGGCTGGAAATGACCGCGCCGACGGTGACCACGGGCACCGGCAGTTCCGCCAGCAAGGCATCCAATTGCCAGGCGTCGCCGGCGATGATGGTGGCGCGCGGGTATTTTTTCTGGAGCAGTTTGGCCAGCGTGGGATTGTGTTCGATGGCGATCAGCCGGTCTTCGCGCAAACCATATTTGAGCAGCGCATCGGTGACGGCGCCGGTGCCGGGGCCGAGTTCGAGGACGAAGCTTTCCGGGTCGCGCGGCAGCCAGCGCGCCATCGCCGCGCCGAGCTGCGGCGAACTGGGCGCGACCGAGCCGGTGCGCTGCGGGTTGGCGAACCATTCCCGCAAAAACACCGTGGAGTCGGCCAGGGCGGCGATGAGTTTTCGAGCCATGATTTTCAGCTGTGGGCGGAGTCTAATTTAAGCGGGCGGCAGCACGCCACTGAAATCTGGCGGTGTTACGGCTGTGGTTTTTTGAGCCGGGCCAGTTCCGCCAGCAACGGTGCGCGGCGTGTCTGCCAGTCCAACCAATCGCGCTCCCAGTGTTCGCCGGTAAAACGGGTGCGGGCGGATGGCCAGAGCAATTCCAGTTTTTCCATCACCGCCAGAAATTCCTTGGTCTGATGCCACTTGAGCCGGGCTTCGGCCAGGTTCAGCAGGTTTTCCGGATAATCCGGCGCGAGCGTGACGGCACGCTCAAACCATTCCAGCGCCTTGTGGTTGCTGCCGATGCTCAACGGCCAACCGGGGGCTTGAAAATACAGTTCGCCGAGATTCCGCGCGGGGCCGGCAAAATCAAAATGCACGTCCAGCGCCGCCGCCGTGGTGAATTCATGCTCGACTTCGTGAACCAGCTTGTAAGCCCCGAGCGAAGGCGCCTCGGCCTCGGCGAGCTTGCCCAGATTCATCGCGAGATAATAATGCGCGGCGCCAGCTTGCGGGTCGCGCGCGAGCCAGGTGCGACAGACGCCGATGCCGCGCTTGGCGATTTCCGCGCACTGAGTCGTGTTGGTCGCCAGTTCCGTAAAATCAAAGCTGGTGCGGGCCAGCTCCAGCGCGGCGGCAGGGAAATTGGTGGGGCTGGAAAAATTCTTTTCCGCCCGGTGAAATGCCGCCTCGGCGCGCAGATAGAAAACCCGATTGGTTTCCGCCGCCGCCGCCGAACAACCGATGAGGGATAAAAAAAATATCCCGGCAACAACGGCGCGGCTGGCAGGTTTTGGCAACATGATGCAATGAATTAGCGGTTGCCATCGTGACGTAGTGAATTATAATCGGCAAGTGAGATTAAACTGGAACTTTCTGCCCTTGAGCCTGCTCACGGTCGTTTTGCTGACGACCGGGTGTGGTGGTATCAACGCGTCCAAAACAGTTTCACCGTTGGACTTTTTGTTGCCGGGTATCATCCAGGCTGAACCGACACCTGTTCCCCAATATCCCACCGACCCGCTACCGAAAACCGTTCAAGTTTAAATTATGCGCTTCCCATTCGCGCTGACGAAAAAAATCGCCAGCCACATCATCAAACACAAGTTCCGCAAGACGCCGAAGTTCGCGATGGTCTTGCAGCTCGAACCGCTGCATACCTGCAACCTGACCTGCACCGGCTGCGGGCGGATCCGCGAATATTCCACGTCGCTCAAAGACATGGTGCCGCTGGAGCAATGTCTGGCGGCAGCGGCGGAATGTGAAGCGCCGATGGTTTCCATCTGCGGCGGCGAACCGCTGATTTACCCGAAGATCGAGGAACTTATCGCCGGCCTGCTCGAACAAGGCCGCGTGCTTTACATCTGCACGAACGGCATGTTCATGCGCAAAAAAATGCGCGACTACCTCGCGGCCATTTATTCGCCGGCCATTGAGCCGATGCTGAAAAAATTGCTCGCCGGCAAATTGATCACGGACAAGGAAGCCGACGTCATTCGCAAATCCGACGACGCGGCGAAGCAGAAAGTCGTCATCCGCCCGACGCAATGGATGTATTGGAACGTCCATGTGGACGGCTTGGAATTCACTCACGATTTGATTGTCGAACGTGAAGGCGTCTTCAAGGAATGTGTCGAGGCCATCAAGATGGCGAAGATTTGCGGCTATCAAGTGGCGACCAACACCACGGTTTATCGCGAAACCGACGTCGCGGAAATCGAGGACATGTTCAAATATCTCTCCTCACTCGAAGTGGACGGCCACACGATTTCGCCCGGTTACGATTATGATGCCGCGAAGAAAGACATGGTTTCCCGCCTCGGCAAAGATCCGAAACAATTCTTCCTCACGCGCGACATGACGCGCCAGAAATTCGCAAAGATTCAGGATTGGGGCAAAGCGTTCACCATTTTTGGCACGCCGGTGTATCAGGAATTTCTTGCGGGTAAACGCGAATTGACCTGCACCGCGTGGGCGATTCCGACTTACAACGTCAAAGGCTGGAAAGCGCCGTGCTACTTGATGACCGATGGCCATTATTCCGGCTATCAGGAAATGTTGTCCAAGGTGCAATGGGAAAAATACGGCGTCGTCAATGGCGTCGCGCGCGATCCGCGCTGCGAACATTGCATGGTGCATTGCGGCTACGATCCGAGCGGCGCGCTCGGCACGAATTACCAAAGCGGCGACAACTGGAAAAATTTCGCCTACAACTTCGGCTCAAAACCCAAGCCGTATCCCGCGTCGGCGGAACTCGTCAAAACCGCTTTCAACGGCGTGACGATTGGCAAAGGCCATCTGGCCGAGGCGAAGGCCGTGTTGAATTCTCCCCGCGCCGCGATGAATGGCGCGCAAGCGGCGTTCTCCCGCAAGGAAGAGGCCGCGCACAATCACGAGGCGCACGTCGGCACGCATTGCGGCACGACCGATACGAGTGAACGCGACGAGTTGCTGGCGAAAATTAAAGACGCGAAGAAAATTGAATAGATCGGAATAAAATAAAAACCATGAAAACAAAAATCAAAAAGAAAATTCAAAAAGCGACGCTTCCGTCTGTTGCTGACATAATCACCAAAACATATAAGCGCACTCCGGCAGTGGCGAAACAGATTATTGATTCAGTCAACAAATGGGCTGCGGACAGGGGACTGACTTCAATCATTCCAGTTATTTATGCGATGTTAGAACAAGAAAACGGATTTGATCCTGCTGGCAGCGATGGGCTGATGCAAGTCACCAAGACAGCCATAAAACAGGTGGTTGCATGTTATGGTTTTGATGCCAGCGGCAATGTTGGTGATATTGATGCTAATATTCATTGCGGCATTTATTACCTGCATCATTGTCTTTGTGATTCTGGTGGAAGTGTGATGCCAGCGGTAAAAGCATATAATGGAGGTGGAGATGCAAATTATATTTCAAATGTCGGGAAACATTTGTCCAATTACACCACAGATTCCGCGCTGATTGGTGCATTTCATAATGGCAAGGCGTATAAAGTGCCTGAAGGCATTCAAGGTTGCGCCGGCATTTGGCTTCAGCAGGATAAACTCACCAGCCTTAAGGCAAATCCTTCCGCAGCAGATAAAGGTGACAGTGCAGTAACAGGAGTTTGGACAGGAACAAATCCGTTTGACGTGGATATTTTTCAGCTTGTGGTGAAGTTTAGATTCGGAAAAATCACCAAAGAGGTGAATGTGCCAACAATCAAAGCGAATTCAAAACAATCCATCAAGACGACTATAAACATTGGGGCTGTGACAAAAGCCGACCAACATACGCTTACCGCAACGGTTCGTGCGGTTGATTCGAGTTGTGGCAGCGGGAGCAAAACTGTTAAAGCCACCTTCACAGTAAAGGAGGAAAAGAAAACCGTTCTTTTAAGGCGTAAAGACGGAGTCGAAGAACATTACCACGTTTCCAACAATGATCCCAAATATGCGGCGGAATTTGGGATTCCGGTCGATACCACTTGGGCTTAAGCCTGCCGCGCAACAATGAACAAGGCTGTTCATCGAGTCAGTGGTTTGTGCTGTCTGATGCTTGTGGGCTTGTTCACGGCTTGTCGACATCTGCCCGATCCTGACGTGCCACCGGCATGGGATTATCCTGAACACAAGGCGTCATCCAAGGCAAAAGCCGTGCTTGAACAGGCGGAGCAGCAGGATAAAGCAACGGCGTTGCCTTTGTATCGGCAATATCTTTTTTTATGCCCTTGGGATTTGAAGGTGAGGAAACAAATTGCCGATGACGAGTTCGACCTTCAGCAATATCAAGCGTCGCTGCTCGATTATCTCGCATCGCTAAAATATGTTCGCGATCATGCAACGCCACAATGGGATTTCAACCTTTTGAACCAAACCGCCGTTTGGTATGGGATAGGCCATTGTTATTTGGAACTTCACCAGCCGGAGAAGGCTTTGGAGTATTACCAAAAAGTCAGTGAATATGGGGACGATTTTTATACGCATTACAATCTGGCCAGAGCATATCTCCAGATGAAGGATTATTGCAGTGCATCTTACCATTTTAGTTTCATCAAGGACGCAAGCGCACACGAGGATATGGTCAACGAAATCAAATCGCAAATTCCCGAAGACCCGTGCCGCCACCGGCCGGGCGCAAACTAACCAAACAACAAACAACCAAAACCCATGAATACAAAAAACATTCTTGCTCATCGTAAAATGGCCCGCTACGGCTGGCAGCCGGATTTGCCGGATCATCGCGACCATCTTTACGCCGCGCCGGTGGAAATGATTGGCGTGATTCCGGCCAAGGTTGATTTGCGCACGCAATGCCCGCCGGTTTATGACCAGGGACAGCTCGGCAGTTGCACGGCCAACGCCCTCGCCGGGGCGATTGAATTTGACCGGCTCAAGCAGAAGATTTCCGACTTCGCGCCCTCGCGCCTTTTCATTTATTACAACGAGCGCGCGATGGAGCACACGGTGGATTTGGACAGCGGCGCGCAGATTCGCGACGGCATCAAAAGCGTCGGCAAACTCGGCGATTGCCCGGAAACCGAATGGCCTTACGTCATTGCCAAATTCAAAACCAAGCCGCCGGCGAAATGTTATGCCGACGCGCTGAAATACACGGCCGTTTCCTATCAGCGCGTGACGCAGACGCTGAGCCAGTTGAAAGGCTGTCTGGCGTCCGGCTTTCCCTTCGTTTTTGGCTTCACCGTCTATGAAAGTTTTGAGAGCGCCGCCGTCGCCAAAAGCGGCCATGCGCCATTGCCGAAATCCGGCGAGCAATCCGTCGGCGGCCATGCGGTCGTTGGGGTCGGCTACGACGATGCGAAGCAATGGTTCATCGTCCGCAACTCGTGGGGAAATTCCTGGGGCATGAAAGGTTATTTCACTTTGCCTTACGCCTATGTTACGGATAATAATTTGGCAGATGATTTTTGGACGATTCGCGTGGTGCAATAAATTATTTCCATGAGCCATGAGCCGAACACTTTATCTTTCACCTCCCAGTTTTGACGGTTTTGACGGCGGCGCGGGTGCGCGGTATCAGGCGCGGCGCGAAGTCACGAGCTATTGGTATCCGACCTGGCTCGCGCAACCGGCCGCGCTCACGCCCAATTCCAAGCTGATGGATTGCGCGCCGCACGGCATTGACCTCGCCAAATGTTTGGCCGAGGCCAAGAACTTTGACCACGTCATCATCAACACGTCCACGCCGTCGCTGAAGAACGATTGCAAAGTCGCCGAGGCCATCAAGGCGCAGAAGCCGGACACGAAAATCGGCTTTATCGGCGCGCACACGATGGTGTTGCCGACGGAAACGCTCAAGGCTTCGCCCGCGATTGACTGGGTGGGCCGCAAGGAATTCGATTACACCTGCAAGGAAGTCGCCGAAGACCGCGACCTCTCGACCATCGCCGGTTTGTCCTACAAAAATCAGGACGGAAAAATCATCCACAATCCCGAACGCGAAATGATTGCGGACATGGATGTGCTGCCGTGGGTCGCCGACGTTTATAAGCGCGATCTCGAGATCGAAAAATATTTCATCGGCTATCTCCAGCATCCTTACGTTTCGATGTATACCGGTCGCGGCTGCCCGGCGCAGTGCAGTTTTTGCCTCTGGCCGCAGACGATTGGCGGACACAAGTATCGTGTGCGTTCGCCGCAAAATGTCGCGGACGAAATGGCCTACATGAAGAAAATTTTCCCGCAAGTGCGCGAATTTTTCTTCGACGACGACACCTTCACGGCGAATCTTCCGCGCGCCCGCGAAATCGCCAAAAAGCTCGGGCCGCTCGGCGTGGATTGGAGTTGCAACAGCCGCGCGAACCTCGATTACGACACGATAAAATCTTTCAAGGACAACGGCCTCCGGCT
>CAIOUK010000201.1 GCA_903861445.1 uncultured Verrucomicrobia subdivision 3 bacterium | reverse complement strand
GGTGGGAATGCGCGGACTCAACAGCGCGCGTTCCAGCGCGGCGCTTAACTGCGCGGGCTTCACCGGCTTCGGACAGGTGTGCGCAAACATCACGCGTGCACCATCGGCCGAATCATTTTTGCCGAGCGGCATCAGCAGCACAATCGGCAGCATGGAGGCATTTGGAAATTTTTGCATTTCCGCCGCGACCGCGAGGCCGTCCAGACCGGGCAAATGCAAATCCACCAGCGCGATGTCGAAATTATTTCCGGTGCGCAGCAGTTCCATCGCCTGCGGCGCGGCTTCGACCGCCTTGGGTTGCATACCCCAGCTGCGGCACAATTCAAACAGCGCATTCCGGCTGGAGGCGTTGTCGTCGAGAATCAAAATTTTCAAGCCGGTCAGGCGCGGCAGGCGCCCGCTGTGTGCCGGCGGTTGGGAATCCGGTGCCACCTGGGCGGCCAGCGTGAAATGGAACGTCGAACCTTCGCCCGAAATGCTTTCCGCCCACATCCGTCCGCCCATCAGTTCGACCAAGCGCCGGCTGATGGCGAGGCCGAGGCCGGTGCCGCCGTATTTGCGGGCGGTGGAAACATCAGCCTGCGAGAAGGCGCGGAACAGCCGCGCCAGCCGGTCGGCTTGAATGCCGATGCCCGTGTCGCGCACGGAAACGTGCAGGTGGATGCCGGTAATTTCTTCCGGCTCGTCCGCCGGTGCCGCAACCTTCTGGATTTTGACAAAAACATCGCCGCGCTCGGTAAATTTCAGCGCGTTGCTCAACAGGTTCACCAGCACTTGCCGGAAACGCTGCGCGTCGCCCTCAATCAATTCGGGAATGGCCGGATCCGCCTCGTAACCGAGGTCGAGCTGTTTTTCAAACGCCCGCGCCGAGAGCAGGTCGAGCGATTCTTCGATGCAGCCGCGCACGTCGAACGGCCGCCGTTCCAGCTCCATTTTGCCGGCTTCGATTTTGGAAAAGTCGAGAATGTCGTTGATGATGCCCAGCAGCGATTCGCTGCTGTTGTGAATCGTATCGAGGTAACTGCGTTGATCCGGGGTGAGTGGGGTTTCCATCATCAGGCCGGCCATCGCGATCACGCCGTTCATGGGCGTGCGGATTTCGTGGCTCATCGTCGCGAGAAATTCCGACTTGGTGCGCGAATTTAATTCTGCCGTGCGACAGGCCTCGGTGAGTTCCTGCTGGCGGCGCGTGAGTTCCTCCAGCCGGTCGCGCAGTTGCAGTGCGCTGTGCAGTTGCGCGCGGAACAGGCTGTTTTCCAGCGGCAATTGGAGGTTCGCATTCAGGCCAAGGTCAAACGCGCGCAGCAACGCGGTGGTTTCCGTGCCGGTGCCCAGCCCGATGGTGAAGACCGGCTTGGACAACGGATGATGCTTGAGCTGGCGCAGCAGGTTCAGGCAGTCCGCTTCGGCGGATTTCAAATCAAGCAAAACCAAATCCGTCGTGCCGCCCTGCAAAGCGCGCAAGGTATCCGCGTAGTTACCCGTGCAACTGACAATGCCGCCGTCCAGCCGCACCGGCAGGGAAATGACTTCCGCCAACTTGGCGTCCGTGCCCAGCAGCACTACTTGGGATTTTTTTTGGCTCATTGGCTGAAGCGGATTTAACAGATTTCCCCGCCGCCAGCTAGACGAATTTTCATTTCCGCGCCCGAAAGTTTTATTGCTGGTCTGCACCGCCGGCGATAAACTGCCGCGATGCTGCAAACCGTCACCGAACGCGAGTCCATCGGCACGACGCAACTGGCCGCCTACCGCTTCATGCTGCGGGCGCGGCTGTTGGACGAAAAATTCGCCGCGCTCTATCGCGCTGGGAAAATCCACGGCGGCGTTTTTCTAGGCCGGGGACAGGAAGCCTTGAGCGCTGCCATCGGCGTTCACCTCAATAAATCCGACGTTTTTGCCCCGCTCATCCGCGACGCGGCGGGTCGGCTTGCGTTTGGAGAAACCATCCTTGACGCCGTCCGCACCTACATGGGTTCCGCGCTCGGCCCCATGCGCGGGCGCGATGGCAACGTCCATCGCGGCAAACCGCAGGAAGGTTATCTGGCGATGATCAGCCATCTGGGCGCGATGATTTCCGTCGTCAATGGCGTGTTGTTCGCGCGGCGAATGAAAGGAATTTCCAGCATCGTCGGCGTGGCCTGTCTCGGCGAAGGCGCGACTTCCACCGGCTCGTTTCATGAAGCGTTGAATCAGGCCGCCGTCGAAAAACTGCCGCTCGTTCTTGTCGTTGCCAACAATCAATACGCCTACTCCACGCCGAACGACCGGCAGTTTGCCTGCGACGATCTCGTCCACAAAGCCGCCGGTTACGGCGTCGGCGCGCATTCCGTGGTCGGCAATGATCTGGTGGCTTGTCTCAAAGTCGTGGGCACCGCCGTTGCCCGCGCGCGCGCCGGGCAGGGGCCTCAGCTCGTCGTCGCCAATCTCCTGCGGCTTTGCGGCCATGGCGAACATGACGATGCCGGTTACATCGTGCCGGAATTAAAAAATTCCCCACTTGGCCGCGATTGCCTGAAACTCGCCGAAGATTTTTTACTGAAGGAAAAAATCACCGACGCCGCGCAACTCGCCGTCTGGCGCAGCGAAGCCATTCGCGAGATTGAAGACGCCGTGGCCCAGGTTCAGCGCGAACCTGCGCCGGATCCATTTGCCGAAAATTGGACGGCGCTTTCTACGGAAAATCTGGCCGAAGGACGCGAATAATTTCCCGCCATGAGCATCACCTATCTCGAAGCCATCCGCGAAGCTCAGGCACACGCCTTGCGCGATGACCCGCGCGTGTTCATCTACGGCCAGGACATCGGCGCGTTTGGCGGCGCGTTCAAGGCCACCAAAAATCTAGCGAAGGAATTTCCTGGGCGCGTGCTGGATTCGCCCATCAGCGAAGATGCGATGGTCGGCCTTGCGGTCGGCGCAGCCATTGAAGGTATGCGACCCATCGTGGAAATGCAGTTCGCCGATTTCTCCACAGTAGGCTTCAATCAAGTCGTCAATCAGGCCGCCACCTTGTTCTGGCGCACCAATGTTTCCTGTCCCATTACGGTGCGGCTGCCGTTCGGCGGCACGTCCGGCAGCGGGCCGTTCCACAGCCAGTGCATCGAGGCGATTTACGCGCATTATCCCGGCATCATCGTGCTGACGCCGGCCACGGTCGAAGACGCTTACTCCATGCTGCTCGCCGCCGTGGCGACCAACGACCCGGTGATTTTCTGCGAACACAAATTTCTTTATTACCATCTCAAGGCCGAGAAATTGCCGAGCGAAGCGCTGCCCATCGGCAAAGCGCGCATCGCCCGCGAAGGCCGCGACCTGACCATCGTGACTTACAGTGCGATGGTTCACGAAGCGCTGGCCGCCGCGACGGAACTCGCCACCGAAGGCTGGGAAATTGAAGTTGTTGACCTGCGTTCCGTGAAACCGCTCGACACCGACACCGTCATCGCCAGCGTCGCCCGCACCGGACGGTTGCTTTGCGTCGGCGAAGCCTGGCCGTGGGGCGGGGTGACGGCGGAAGTCATCGCTCGTGTTTCCGCCGAAAGTTACGGTCTGCTCGATGCTCCGCCGCAACGGCTCAACGCCAAAGACACGCCCGTGCCGTATCATCCCAACCTCTGGGCCGCCCATCGTCCGACCGCCCGCAGCGTGGCCGCTGCCGCCAGAAAACTATTACGATTCTAATTTTATGCCGCAGATTCCCATCATCATGCCGCAGCTTGGCGAATCCATCGCCGAGGCCGCCATCATCAGTTTTCTCGTCCAGCCCGGCGCGCAGGTTGAAGGCGGCCAGGACTTGATCGAGGTGGAAACCAACAAGGCCACCATGACCGTCACCGCGCCGTGCAGCGGGCGGATCGAAAGTTTTTCCGCAGAGCTTAATGAAAGTTACGCCGTCGGTGACGTTTTGGGTAAACTTGAAGTCACCGCCGAGGAAGCCAAACGCGCCGGCCTAGACGTTCCGCCGCCGGAAAAAACGGGCGACACCGAAAGCATCGTCAAACAACAACCGACCGGCAAAAGTTCGCGCGTGGAGCCAACCATTCGCGGTTTGCCCGTGCCCGCCAATGCCACCGGTGCGAGTTATATGTCGCCGCGTTTGAAAGCGCGGATGCACGAACTCGGTTTGAGTGCCGCCGACCTCGCGGGCATCGCCGGCAGCGGCGCGGCGGGGCGCGTGACGGTCGAAGACTTTGAAAAATTCATGGCGAATCTGGAGCAGCAAAAGCTGACCAAAGCCTCGTCCATGCGCGTGGCCGTGGCGGACGCCATGCGCCGCAGTTGGACGCGTCCGCTGGCGACCGTCGGCCTGCCGGTCGCGCTGGATGCCTTGCTCGCGCACCGCAAATCCTGCAATCCCAAGCCCGGCCCCGCGCTTTATGCCTTGCGCGCACTGGCGCTGGCGCTCGCGGAAAATTCCGCCGTGGCCGGCCGGCTCGTCGGCACGAACATCGTGCATCCGTCCTCCATTGACGTGGGTTTTGCCGTGGAAGCCGAGGATGGCGTGCTCGTTCCGGTCATTCGCGCGGCAAACAAAAAATCGTTGAAGGAACTCGTTGTGCGCTACGACGAACTCGTGGAACTCGCGCGGCAAAGAAAATTGCCGGCGGACGCAACCGGCGGTTCCGTCGCCACCGTGACGAACTTCGGCACGTTCGGTCTAATCTGGGCCACGCCGATTCCGCTGCCGGAACAGACGCTGGTGCTCGGTCTCGGTGCGGGACGCAAGATGCCGCATTGGGACGAGGCGAAGGGACAATTTGTGCCGGTGACGGAAGCATATCTCACCTTGAGCTTTGACCATCGCGTGCTCGACGGTGGCGCGGCGGGACGCTTGCTGCAACGCATCGCGGCGCTGATGAAACAGCCGGAGTTGTTGTAATTCGAGGCCAGAAAATTTGCCTTTTTAAAATATGAAACGCTCACAAAGAATCATTCAAAGCTGCATTGTTACAGTTGTTTCTGGCAGCATGAGCGTCTATCGGGCAGTGCATTCAACGAGCGTTGCTTACCAGCAACAACCAGCTGCCTATATTTTTGGATGTTTATTGCCAGCAGCGTTGGCAGGCATTCTTTACTACTGGGTGAGCGGAATTTTGGCCAATCGCCGAGCAAACCGACTTAATGCAACTTCACCGGGTTCAAAGGCTCAAACAGACATAGATGATAGATTATACGACCAAGTTGCGATTGAAATTCAGGAGAAAACAATCATTCCTGGACTTTGGACAAAGGCTTACGCCGAGTCAGACGGCGATGAAGTCAAGGCGCGAGCTTTTTACATAAAAAGTCGTGTCGCACAATTGGCCGCGATGGCTGCCGAGCAACAGAAGGAACGCAAGCAAGAAGCGGGATTTTATGGTGCGTTGATGTCTCCCACAGATAGCAAACAAGGATTTGTCAAACAACACCCATATTTGACAGGCGGAAGTGCGGCATTACTTCTAATCTTGGCTGGATTATTTTTTTGGAAAATGGAAGAAAATGGGAAATCGGCACAATCAGGAATGGAAATTGTCCATGGTAGTTTGAAAGAAACACCTGGGAAAGAGTATAGGTATTTCTGTAATATAACAAATTCCATTACCGGCAAGACCTACGGAATAAATTGGGGTTCATTGCCAAGTCAGGCCGACATAGAGGAAGCAGCTTTCCAGTTCTGTAAAACTGATGCAGAACGTGGTGATGCAAAAGCGCAGTATGCACTCGGCAGGGACTATTATTACGGCTATGGCGTAGATCGGAACTTTGTAGAAGCAAAAAAATGGTTTCGCATGGCAGCGGCACAAGGGAATGAAGACGCCCAAATGAGTCTTACTCGACTTAAGCTAAATTAAAGAAAAGTTGAAATTTACGAAGCGGGTGGTTGTGCTAGTCATCAAACATCCTTACGCGGGAACAGTGGTGCGAGTTCACCAATCACTTGACCAGGTTGCAATCCACCCCATTTCGCCTTGGAAAATATGTCTGGCGATTCGTTCAAGCCAAGTTGCGCATAAATCTTCGATGCTGTGCCGGGCAGATATGGCCAGAGGGCAACGGCCAGCACACGGCAAGTCTCAACCAAATTGTAGAGCACTTCATCCAACCGTTGTGCTTGTGCCGGATCCTTCGCCAGCTTAAACGGAGCGGTTTGGTCAACATATTGGTTGGCGCGGGCGACAGCTTTCCAAATCCATTCAAGGCCTGCTTGCAATTCGTTTTGTAATAACGAAGTTTTGCATAACTCTGCTGCCTTCGACACGTCTTCAGAAAGCTCGTTTGACCGCGCTGGCACCACGCCGTTGCGGTAGCGCTTCAGCATTGAGAGCGAACGGTTGACGAGATTGCCGAGGCCATTCGCCAATTCCGCCTGATAACGCGAGCGGAAACCGGCATCCGTCCAGTTGCCGTCCGGGCCGATGTCGAGTTCGCGTAAAACGTAAAAGCGAAAGGCGTCCAGACCCCATTCGTTGATGACTGCAATCGGATCAACGACGTTGCCGGTGCTTTTGGAAATTTTCGCGCCGTCTTTCTGCCACCAGCCGTGGACGAGAATCTGTTTCGGCAGCGGGAGTCCCATCGCCTTGAGCATGATTGGCCAATAGACGGCGTGAAATTTCACGATGTCCTTGCCGATGACGTGGATGTCGGCGGGCCAGAGGGAGAGTTGAGAGTTGAGAGTTGATGGTTGATAGCCCAGTGCCGGGTCGCCGTGGGCGGCAGCGACCGAGGTGTAGTTCACCAGCGCATCGAACCAGACGTAGGTGACGAACTCCGGGTCGAAGGGCAGGGGAATGCCCCAGTTCAGCCGCGCCAGCGGCCGCGAGATGCACAAGTCTTCGAGCGTGTTGTTTTTGAGAAAGCCGAGGACTTCGTTGCGACGATAAGACGGCGCGATGAAATCAGGATTCGCTTCGATGTAATCAATCAACCATTGCTGGTGCGCGCCGAGCTTGAAGTAATAATTATCTTCCTTGAGCTCCACCACTTCGCCGTAGCTCGCGTCGAAGCTGCCGTCGGGCAACCGATCTTTCTCGGTGAGAAATGTTTCTTCCTTCGCTGAATAAAAACCGGTGTAGCCCGCTTTGTAAAATTGTCCGGCATCGTTGAGTTTGGCGAGCGTGGCTTGGACAAATTCCTTGTGGCGCGGCTGCGTGGTGCGGACGAAATCATTGTTGGTCAGTTCCAGTTTCTTGGCAAAGGCCTGCCAGTCGGCGGCGAGCGCATCGCAGTATTCCTGCGGATTTTTCTTCTCCGCCTGCGCGGCTTGCTGAACTTTCTGGCCGTGTTCGTCGAGACCGGTGAGGAAGAAAACTTCCTGACCGAGGCTGCGGCGGGCGCGCGCGATGACGTCGGCAATGATCTTCTCGTAGGCGTGGCCGAGATGCGGCTGGCCGTTGACGTAATCAATCGCGGTGGTGATGTAAAACCGTTTGCTCATTTGTCGAAACGACAGTGTGGCGCACAAATGAAATAATGGCAATGCTGCCTTACTTCGCTTCCAGTTCAGTCCAGCGCATGATACGAACGGGCAGGTCAAACCATCCATTGCCTTTGGTGGCTATCCCGGCAATGATCACTTTTCCGAACGCGGGATCGGCTTCGATCCATTGGCCGTTACCCAAGAAGGCAAGCACATGAATGCCATTGGCAGTAACGGCAAGGTCGCCTGGCAGAATGCTTGTTTCCTGCAGCATTTTAATACTTTTGGCGTCGAGCACATGTCGCGTTTGGTTGCGGAACTCTTCGCCGAGCGACTTGGCAGAACAATCGTGCCACCAAAGCGACAGCGAAAAACGAACCAGTTCCGGATTGAGCGTGCGAAAGCCTTCTTCCGCGCTGGCCTTGATCAAGCCGGCGCGAACCAGACCGGAGCAGTCCACGCCGAATTTATTTTCGCCGCCCCAGACGAACCGGCTGCCTTCGTAAGTGCGCAGCGAGTGTAAATACGCATTGCGAAGTGATTGAGGGTCGGTTTTACGACCCGGGCAGATCAGAAATGCAACCACCAAAACCACCAACGCAACCGAACCACGAAACAACCATTTCTGTTTGCGAAAACGCCAGATGAAACTGGCGAACGCCGCCAATGATAATCCCAGCAACCCGACGCGCAGCGGAAGGCTGTTGATGGGATAAAGAAAAACAATCAGGGCCAGCGTGCCCCAAACAATCCACAGATTGCGAAAATGTTTTTGCAAATGATGAGTTATGTATTTTACCGCGCACT
>CAIOUK010000200.1 GCA_903861445.1 uncultured Verrucomicrobia subdivision 3 bacterium | reverse complement strand
GATCGGCACGCCCCAGGTGCGCTGGCGGCTGATGCACCAGTCGGGACGCGATTGCACCGCGCCCTTGATGCGATTCACGCCCCAGTCGGGAATCCAGCTTACGCGGTCAATCTCGGCGACGGCCTGTTTGCGAAACTTGTCGTGGTCAATCTTGATGAACCACTGATCCATCGCACGGAAGATGATGGGCGTTTTGCTGCGCCAGCAGTGCGGGTAGCTGTGGTGATAATTTTCCTGATGCAACAGCGCGTGGCGGACGCGAAGCTCGTGCAGCACGGCTTCGTTGGCGTCGCTTTTGCCGTGTTTTTCAAGAATGGATTTGCCGACCATTTCGACGGGCATCTGCTGCTCGACGGGCAGTTCATTTGAGTAAGCCAGCTTTCCATCATCATCAACAGGCGAATAAATCGGCAGTCCATTTTGCCGGCCCAGATTATAATCGTCCAGACCGTGGCCGGGCGCGATGTGAACGAAGCCGGTGCCGGTATCGCTGGTGACAAAATCAGCGGCGAAGGCTTTGCCCGTGCGATTGCAGAACGGATGCTGGTATTGCAGTTTCGCAAGTTCTTCAGTGGTGTAAGGCGTTTCAGTGTAATTCGCCCAACCGCATTTTTCCGCAACGGCAGGTAAAAGCCCGCGAAACAAAATGAATTTTTCTTCGCCGACATTCGCGGTGACATATTGCAGTTTTTCGTTATAAGCGACAGCAAGGTTCGCAGGCAACGTCCATGGCGTGGTCGTCCAGATCACGATGAAAGTTTTTTCGCGGCCAACGACGGGAAACTTCACGAATACGCTCTGGCTGACGTGATCGGCGTATTCAACTTCCGCTTCAGCAAGCGCGGTGCGACAGGGAATGCTCCAATACACAGGCTTCTTGCCGCGATAGACAAAACCTTTGGCCACGATATCGGCAAACAGACGCAGTTCATCGGCCTCGTATTCCTTGTTCAGCGTGAGATAGGGATTTTCCCAATCGCCGAGAACGCCAAGACGTTTGAATTGCTCGCGCTGGAGATCAATGTATTTGCGGGCGTAGGCTTCGCAAGCTTTGCGAATGGTAGCGGCATCGGCCGACGTATCGCCAGCCTTGCGCATATCCTGGGAGACTTTGAATTCAATCGGCAGGCCGTGACAATCCCAGCCGGGAATGTAGGGCGCGCTTTTGCCGCGCAAGGTCTGATACTTGATGATGATGTCCTTGAGAATCTTGTTGAGCGCGGTGCCGACATGGACATCACCATTGGCGAACGGCGGACCGTCGTGCAGGACAAATTTCTCAGCCGTGGCCCGTGAGGACTGAATCTTCACGTAAAGATTGGCAGCTTCCCATTTTTTCAGACGTTCCGGCTCGCGGGTAACGAGATCGGCCTTCATGGCGAAGTCCGTGCGCGGCAGGTTCAAGGTATCTTTATATTCCATGGCAAAAATTAAGGGGAAACGGTAACAGCGGAGAAAAACCCTGTCACGGCGGAAAATGCACGGAAAATGAAGTCGAAAAAGAAAAAACCGGACCAGTCAGCCAGAGGATGGCCGAAAGGTCCGGGGAATTCAGAAATGAGCACAACGTAGGATTACGGAGAACTCGTGCGCCAACTGCACTCAAGCCGGCGCCGAAATTATAAAATGTAAAAATCAGTGGGTGGCCGGTTATTTTCACCACCTACTGGCTTTTGACCGCACCCTTAACCCCCACAATTAAATCATAGCTTCTTATTTTTGTCAACGTGCTATTCGTTTTATAATTTATACTACTGATGTTTCGGTAGGCGATAAGCCGCTGGCATTGGACACCTCGCCGCAGACGATTTTGGCCAGATCTGCCATCCCAAACAACCGCCATACCAGCAAACAATTTCTTTATGAAACATTGAATAAAGCGCTGTCTTTATTGAGCTTTTTCACCTTGTGAATAACTTGCGAACAAAAGTTAATATGTTGTCCTCGAATGTTTCGCTGAATTCCCCTAAAAACCTCCCTGCAATTACCAATCGGAAGAAGCAAGAAGAGCGATATGCGGCACGGCGCGGGAATCCAACCGCAATTAAGATTGTAAATGACTTAAAACATGGGACTTATGCATATCGATTGGCGAATAGCAGCATTGGTCGGCGGAAACATTTTATGTTTTCGCTTGAATAACAATTCGCGACGCGGTTGACTGGTGTGCGGTTTAATTAAAATTTCAAGCCAGCCGGTGGAGTGAATAAAACAGTAAAATTTGGGCATTTTCGGAAAATCATGCAGCTTTCGGCAGAAAAAATTTGGCACTCGGCGCAGGAGCATTTACGCGCCAAGTTGAGTCAGGATACATTCAGCATGTGGTTCGCCCCCTTGCAGGCGAGTGCGCTGGATGGCAGTCATATCACCATCGAGGCGCCAAATGAATTTTGCGAGGTCTGGCTCAAGGATAATTATCTTAGCCTGATGCAGGATGCCGTGGCCGCTGCGGCCGGCTGCAAGTTGCAGGTTAAATTCAAGGCTGCGACGAACCAACATTCCGCCACCGCCATCACCGCTTCGCGCCTGACCGCAGCCGTGAAGCCAAAACCCATTGCGACGACAACTCCACGGGCCACGGCGAACGGGGATTTGCACTTTAATCCTAAAAATACTTTTGAATCGTTCGTGGTGGGCGGCAATAATAATTTCGCCTACGCCGTGGCCAAGGCGGTCGCGGAATCGCCAGGCAAGGTTTATAATCCGCTGTTTCTGCATGGCGGCGTCGGGTTGGGCAAAACGCATCTGCTTCAGGCAATCGGCCAACAAGTGGCCGACAGTAAAAAGGGTGCCCGCGTCGCGTATGTTTCCTCCGAAAAATTCACCAACGAATACATTGAGGCGATCCAGAACAACAAACTGGTGGCGTTTCGGAAGAAGTATCGCCAGAGCGAAGTGCTGCTGATTGACGATATCCAGTTTCTTGCCGGCAAAGAGCGCATCCAAGAGGAATTTTTCCACACCTTCAACGCGCTGCACGAGGCACACAAACAAATCGTTTTGACCTGCGACCGGCCGGCCAGCGAAATTCAAGGACTGGAGCAGCGTTTGGTTTCACGCTTTGAATGGGGTCAGACGGCTGACGTGCAGGCTCCCGACGTCGAGACGCGCCTCGCGATTCTCCAGAAAAAAGCGCAGTCCATGAACGTGGTTCTGCCGGAAGACGTCATCAATTTCATCGCCACGCGCATCCGCACGAACATCCGCCGGCTGGAAGGCGCACTGATCCGCGTGTCCGCTCTGGCTTCGCTGACCGGCAAGAAGTTGACGGTGGATGTGGTGGAAAATTTGCTCCGCGAAATGCTGCATGAAGAAGGCCGCCAGACCATCAGCATTGAAGTCATCCAGAAAAAAGTTGCCGAAAACTTCGACATCCGGCTGGCTGATATGACCAGCAAACGCCGCCCGGAAAACATCGCCTTCCCGCGCCAGATTGCCATGTATCTTTCGCGCCAACTGACGGAAAGCTCGCTGAACGTCATCGGTGAGGCCTTTGGTGGTCGCGATCACGGCACGGTGTTGCACGCCTGCCGCCTCGTGAAAGATCGCATGGAAGTAGATTCCAATGTTCGCCAGCGGGTATTGCACCTCGAAAAATTGCTGATGCGGTAAGGTGGTTTTCAGTGGTGAATTTTTAGATTTTAGTTGCCGTTCAGCATAACTTTTAGCGCAACTTAAAATTTAAATCGCCATGCCCGCTATCGAAGTCAACGGTCTGACCAAGGCTTTTCGCACCTACAAGAAACAACCTGGCTTCTCCGGGGCGATCAAGGGACTTTTTCATCGCCAATACGAACAGACACTCGCCGTCAATGAGGTCAGCTTCAAAATCGAGCCGGGTGAACTCGTTGGTTTTCTTGGCCCAAATGGCGCGGGCAAAACCACCACGCTCAAGATGCTCGCCGGCCTGCTTTATCCCACCAGTGGTTCGGCGCGCGTCCTTGGCCACATGCCATGGGAACGACAGGATGATTATCGCCGGCAATTTGCGCTCGTGCTCGGCCAAAAAAACCAGCTCTGGTGGGACTTACCAGCACGCGAATCGCTGGAATTAAACGCAAAAATTTACGGCATTCCAGCCGACCTCTTCAAAAAAACTGTGGATGAGCTGACGCAACTGCTTGGCGTCGCCGAAAAACTAAATGTAAATGTCCGCGAACTTTCCCTCGGCGAGCGGATGAAAATGGAATTGATCGCCTCGTTGCTGCACCAGCCGAAAGTTTTATTTCTCGATGAGCCAACCATCGGCCTCGATGTGACTTCTCAAAAAACGGTGCGCGATTTCATTCGCCAGCACAACACAGAACAGAAGACCACCATCATTCTGACCAGCCATTACATGGCCGATATTCAGGAGCTTTGCGAACGTGTCATCATCATTGATCATGGGAAAATTTTCTTTGATGGCAAGCTGAGTGAAATTGTAGATCAATTTGCTGATTTCAAACTGGTCACAATTCAATGCGCCAATGCCGCTGCGCAACCAGCAGAAAAATTATCCAAGTGCGGCGAGGTGGTAGAGAAAAGTGTTTCGATGATTAAACTCAAGGTGAAACGCGACCGCGTCATTGCCGTCTGCAAAATGCTGCTCGATGAGTTGCCGGTGACCGACATCGATATTCAAGAAGTGCCGATCGAGGACGTGATCCGGCAGATCTTCGCCCGATAAACAAGCTTCTGTTGCGTGCCCGAGTGATTCAGGCAATAAAAAACCCGGAGAAAATTAATTCTCCGGGTTTTTAATGAAAGACTGGCGGCTACCTACTCTC
>CAIOUK010000199.1 GCA_903861445.1 uncultured Verrucomicrobia subdivision 3 bacterium | reverse complement strand
GGCGACGGTGGCGCTGGCGACGCCGTGCTGGCCCGCGCCGGTTTCGGCGATGATGCGGGTCTTGCCCATGCGCTTCGCCAAAAGAATTTGGCCGAGGGGGTTGTTGATTTTGTGCGCGCCAGTATGGTTGAGGTCCTCGCGCTTGAGATAAATTTTCGCGCCGCCGAGTTCCTTGGTGAGGCGCTCGGCAAAATAAAGCGGCGACGGGCGACCGACAAATTCCGTGAGGTAGTAACTCAGTTCCTTCTGAAATTCGGGATCGTGCTGCGCGCGAAAATATTCTTCCTCGAGCTCCTGCAACGGATGCATCAAGGTTTCCGGCACATAACGTCCGCCGAACGGACCAAAGTGGCCGGTGGCGTCGGGAAGATTCAAATTGGAAACTGCGCTCATGGGCTTAATTCTCACGCAAAGGCGGAAGCCGCGCAAAGAATTTATTTGCCACAGAGGCACAGAGCGCACAGAGATGAAAATCGGAAGACTCTGTGTCCTCTGTGACCGAAATTGTGTGGAAAGTTTTAGCGCGCGGCGTGCTTCTGCTGCCTGCGGAGTTGCCGAAGATGCCGGTAGCCGACCAGCCGCTTGTTCTTTTCATCCCAGAGCCGGTAGGTGGCGGATTTGAAACTTGAGAACAGCGTGATGGGTTTCACCTGCTGGAACAGCGGGTCGGCCTGATGACATTTTTCCAAATTGTAATTCGGAATGCGCGGACTCAAATGGTGGATGTGATGAAAGCCGATGTTGCCGGAAAACCATTGCAGGATGCGCGGCAGCTTGTAAAACGAACTGCCTTCCAGCGCAGCGGAAACATAGCTCCAGTCCTCGCCACGTTCCCAATAAACGTCTTCAAACTGGTGCTGGACGTAAAACATCCACACGCCGGCACCGCCGGCGACCATGATGATGATCAATTGAATCAGCAAATAAGCGCCCCAGCCAAAATAATAACTCAACGCGATCGCCATACCCAGAATCGCCAGGTTCATCATGTAAACAGAATGGCGTTCGCGTGGGCTGGCCTTGAGCGACGGCACCCGTTGCTTGATGGCAAACAGGAACAACGGCGCGATGACAAACAAAATCAGCGGATTGCGCGCGAGGCGATAGGCGAATTTTTTCCAGCGCGATGCCTCCAGATATTCCTGCACGGTCATGGTCCAGACATCGCCGGTGCCGCGCTGGTCCAGATCGCCGGCGCTGGCATGGTGGATGGCGTGTTCCCAGCGCCAATGATAATACGGCGTGAACGTCAGGATGCCCGCGATGAATCCGACCGCATCGTTGGCGGCGGACGATTTGAAAAACGAGCCGTGGCCGCAGTCATGGAAAATGATGAAGACACGCACCAGAAAAGCTCCGGCCAAAACCGCCAGCGGCACCACCAGCCACCAAGAAATCGTGTGGCACAGATACATCAGATACCACAGCCCGGCATACGGCACGAGCGTGTTGACGAGTTGCCACACCGCGCGCCCGACCGACGGCTGCTGATATTTTAGGACAATGGCCTTCCACGCCGCATTGTCAGCGGCAGGCTTCGGCGAAGTCGTATGGACATCGGTAGTCATAGGTCTCAAGGCAGTTTAGCCCCCAATGATTACTTCGGCAACTTGGACTTTTGGCGTTGGCACGGAATGGCCGATGGCTGGGGTGAAAGCCGACGGCTTGTTTCCGCAAGAATTTCTTTAGCTCGCCTTCACCGCCGCCACGAGCGCGTTGAGCGAGGCTTTCGCGTCGCCGAACAACATGCGCGTGTTGTCCTTGTAGAAGAGATGGTTTTCGATGCCCGCAAAACCGGCGGCCATCGAGCGCTTCATCACGATGCAAGTCTTGCAATGGTCGGCGTCAATGATCGGCATGCCGTAAATCGGGCTGGATTTGTCCTCGCGGGCGGCGGGATTCACCACGTCGTTCGCACCGATGACGAGGCAGACATCCACTCGGTCCATCGAGGGATTGATCTGCTCCATTTCGATGAGTTGGTCGTAAGGCACGTTCGCTTCGGCAAGCAGCACGTTCATGTGACCGGGCATACGACCGGCAACCGGATGAATTGCAAACTGCACTTCCACGCCGCGATTGCCAAGTTCCTCGGTCAGTTCGCGCACAGAATGTTGCGCCTGCGCCACCGCCATGCCGTAGCCGGGAACCACCACCACGCGTTGCGCGTAGGCGAGCAGCAAAGCCACTTCGTCCGCTTGAATCGGTTTGACCGTGCCCACCACGCCCGCCGCGCCCGCTTGCGCGGCCCCGCTGGAACCAAACGCACCGAACAGCACGTTCGTGACCGGACGATTCATCGCCTTACACATGAGCAGCGTGAGCAGCGTGCCGGAGGAACCGACCAAGGTGCCGGCCACGACCATCGCAAGATTGTTAATGGCAAAACCATCCGCCGCCACCGCGAGGCCGGTGAAGGAATTCAGCAGCGAGATGACGACCGGCATGTCCGCACCGCCGATGGGCAAAACCATGGCCACTCCGAAGAACAACGCGAGGGCAAACATCACAATAAACGCCGTGGTGGCATTGCCGCTGGAGGCGTTGAAGGTCAGCCAGCCGCACAGGCCGAGAATGACGAGCAAAATCAAGCCATTCAAAATGTTCTGGCCGGGAAAGGTGTGCGGTTTCTCGAATTTTCCCTCCAGCTTGAGATACGCGATGATGCTGCCGGAGAAGGAGAGCGAGCCGATGAGCGTGGCGAACAGCATCGAGCCAGCGATAAAAGCCGAATCATGTGGAATAGACAGCTCGACGCCGGCAATTCCCGAGTAATGCGTGTCCTTGATGAATTCCAAGCTTGCGACCAGCGCCGCCGCGCCGCCGCCGAGGCCGTTGAACAGCGCCACCATCTGCGGCATGGAGGTCATCTTCACCGAATACGCGCCGATGGCGCCGATGACGAGGCCGATGAGGGTGCCGATGACGATGAGCGTGTAATTAAAAGTCCAGCCGTGCGCCCAGACGTTGTCGCCGCCGGTTTTTTGCAACACCACCAGCGCGACCAGCATGCCGGCGGCGGCCACAAGGTTACCGCTCCGCGCGGTCTTCGGCGAACTCAGGAACTTGATGCCGAGAATGAATAAAACCGAAACACCGATGATGAGGTAGGGAACGAAAGTATTCATGGTTATTTCTTTTTCTTGAACATTTGCAGCATGCGGTCCGTGACCATGAAGCCGCCAAACACGTTGGCGGATCCGAAAATAACCGCGACAAATCCGAGCACCTGCGCGAGGTGCGTTTCCGCATCCGCCAGCACGAGGATGCCGCCGAATAAAATGATACCGTGAATGGCGTTGGTGCCGGACATCAGCGGCGTGTGCAGCATCGACGGCACCTTGGAGATGACCTCAAAGCCGACGAAGATGGCGAGGATGAAAATGAACAATACGT
>CAIOUK010000198.1 GCA_903861445.1 uncultured Verrucomicrobia subdivision 3 bacterium | reverse complement strand
GGGATTCCGATCCCGACAAGGGCGTCATCAGCTACCTCACGCCCGTCGCGATGGCGCTGCTCAACCGCAAGGTCGGCGACGAGGTGGAATTTGAACTGCACGGCAGCAAGCGCCGCCACCGCATCGAAAAAATCGAGGCGTGGAAGACGGAAGCGGCCAGCCAGCCGGCTTAAGTAAAATAAAATTACGAAGGCAGGAAATCAGAAAAGTCTGATTCCTGCCTTCTTGCTTTACGGATTTAATTTCGGCGGTTGAAAATTTGTGGGCGCGCGGGAAAAAGCGGCAGGGGGCTGCCGCAGTCCAAGACGCTTCGCGCATTTCGGAAATCATCAGTCAACGCGTCAGCGTCTTGGAGTGCCCCAGTCCTCTGGCGCTTTGTGGGGCGTGACCATGCCAGAATTTCGGCTCGACACGCGGGCGGGGCGGAAATAGGGTCAGAGGCAGAAAGCCAAAACAACCACAGAACCGATGGCTTACCAAAATGTCAGACAATATCTCGTCATGAATCGTTCCATACTTTTGCTTTCATGTTTAGCGGCTTTATTCATGAATAGTTGTGCGACAAGGCCAACAAAGCAGGATGATGAATCGTTCCATTTCAACGGGACACACCAGAAAATTGCGCGAATATTTAATGGCAAAATTGGAAATCTCATCGGCGATGGCAAAGTTGCTTTGATAAATTCGGAATGCAGAGGCTTTGGCAGGGGACCTACAGATGATGATCAATATTGGGCTGAATTTGATTTAACTCCTGTCGGACCAAATGAACCTCCAATCAAATGCCAAGTGTTCTTTATTTTCCCTTTAGCGTCCAAAGGACAGGTTTTTGTAACTAATACAGAATCGCAAGTAGTAAACGTGTGGTTTTTTAGGGAGGACAAAAATTATGAAAATACATTTTTGGCAATCCACAACAATCAAGAAAAGTTACTTCAGCACGGTGGCGAAAGGCTGGCTGGCCGAGTGGCTATAAAGTGGAACAGCGATTCCGACTTCGTAATTGGTGCTGATTTAGTTTTACCAAAAGACCATTCAACGTGGTTGCAAGGAGAGTTTGTTGGTTCTAGTAAAACCAGACTCAATCCAATTTTATATGAATGGCCTGCAATCTTGCTCTTCCAAGAATCAAAATAGTTTGGAAATCTAATAATGACTATCTGTAAATTTCTTTCGCCATAATCACAAAACGCCCCGCAATTTCTCGCGGGGCGTTTTGTGTTTGCAGATTTATTTTACGCGCGTCAATCGTAAATCGGAATTCGTAAATTTCTTCAGGCTTTGCCGCCGAAGCTCGCGAAGTCGTCCGCGTCCAGCACATCGAACCACGTCGTGATGTCCGTGCGCGCGGGCGCGACGGCCTTGTGGATGCCGTTGAAATATTCGCGGCCTTCGGGATTGTCCGGCGCGCGGTTTTCCTGCCAGTTCGTCCACGCGATGATTTCCGGCGCGGTGCGTTTGTGTTTGGCGTGCTGCTCAATCCACGCCAGCACTTCGGTGTCGCTCTTGGTGAGTTCCTTTTTCAAGGCTTCCGGGTCAATACCGGTGAATTCCAGAAACCGCTGGTCGAGCGGGCAGGCGTAATGATATTCGCCGTTCTTGCCGGCGAGCGTTGCGCGGCCTTTGTCCAACATGCGCGGCAAAATGGCGTAGCCGCCGAGCCGCACGCGCGGACTGCGCGGCGGGAATTTCGTGAGGTCAGGAGTGTGGAGTGACATAATTTGATTTTTGGTTGTGCCGCGTTTGGCGGCGGGTTTTACATTGCACCGAAAATGCCGAATTGCAAGTGACGCCGGAAAAATTTATCGTGGGTGCGTGAAACACTCTGGAAAAGCTTCGGCTGCCGCTTTGAAGTTGATTGCCCTGTCCGGCGCCGTCGTGTTGGCGCTGCTGCTCGCGGCACTCATCGGCAAGTATCTCGCCACGTTTGTGCTGCAAATCAGTTGGGTGTTTGGCGTCCTCTGGGCGCTGTTTGTGGCTTTTACCTTTTATTTTTTCCGCGACCCGGAGCCGCTGCCGCCAAGCGCGCCGGGCTTGGTCATCGCGCCCGGCCACGGCAAGGTGGACACGATTGACACCACGACCGAGCCGGAATTCATGGGCGGCGAATGCCGGCGCATTTCCATTTTTCTGTCGGTGTTTGATGTGCACGTCCAAAACTCGCCGGTCATGGGTCGCATCGCATTTTTCAAACATTCGCCCGGCCAGTATCTCAACGCCATGCGCGCCGACTGTGCGCAGTTCAACGAAAATGTCCTGCTCGGTATCGAGTCGGTGGATCCGCGTGATACCAAAGTCGGCGTTCGCCTCATCGCCGGTCTCATCGCGCGCCGCATCGTGCCGTTCGTGGCGCAAAACGACGCCGTCCTGCGCGGCGAGCGCATCAGCCTCATTCAGTTCGGCTCGCGTGTGGATGTCTATTTGCCGATGAACACGAAAGTGAAAGTCCAACTGGGCGACCGCGTAGTTGGCGGTCTGACGGTGCTGGCGGCGTTTGAATAAATCCCCATGGCTGAAAATCCACAAAAAAGCACGGCGGCTGACGAAGGCGAAAAGCTAAAAATTTATTTTCTGCCGAACCTGTTCACGGCGGGCAATTTGTTCTGCGGCTTTGTGGCGTTGACAAAAATTGTTGAGGCTAATCTGACGCCGGATGCCGCCGGTCATGTGGATTGGATGCCCATCAAGTTTGCGCTCGCGTGCATTTTGCTCGCGTGCATTTTTGATTTGTTCGACGGCCGGGTCGCGCGCATGGGCGGCCACGAAAGCCCGTTCGGCCGCGAGTTCGATTCGCTGGCCGATCTGGTTTCCTTCGGTGTGGCGCCGGCGTTTCTCGTGCATCGCGTGGTGCTGCGCGGCGCGCTGCCGGATGAATACACCCAGCTCGGCTGGTTCATTGCCTCCATCTATCTCATCTGCGGCGCGTTCCGGTTGGCGCGTTTTAACTGCCTGTCCACGATGAATGCGCCGGGTGCGGGCAAGGATTTTCTCGGCTTTCCGATTCCGTCCGCCGCCGGTCTGGTGGCGTCGCTGACGCTGTTCATCATTCATGCCAATGAAAATGAAAAAAGCCTCGGTCATTGGGGCTACTTGTTGCCGGCGGTTTTGATTTTCCTGTCTGCGATGATGGTGAGCGAGGTGCGCTATCCGAGCTTCAAGTCGCTGGGACTACGCTCGACCGCGACGGGCTTGAAATTTTTGATCGCGGCACTGTTTGTCGGCTGCCTGCTGGTTTTGCGCGAGAAGATTTTGTATTTTGTCCTGCCGTTGTTCTTCACCGGCTATCTGCTTTACGGCTTTATTCGCCCGCACATTTCGCGGGCGTGGCGTCGGGAAATTGAGGAGGACGACGACGAGGCGGAGGGCGCGAGCTGACATGGCTGATGCTCACCCCATTTTGGTGGCGGCGTTGGCGGGCTTTGTCTGCGCCGTATTTTTTTCCTCACTGCCCGGCCCCATCAACCTGACGATTCTCAACGAAGGGGCGCAGCGCGGATTCAAATGGGCGTTTTTCATCGGCCTCGGTGCGGCGGTAATGGATGTCATTTATTGTTCGATTTCGTTCACGGGCATTTCGCAGTTTTTGGATCATGGGATTGCCGAAACGACGATGCGGGTGATGGGCTTCGTGTTTTTGCTCTTCATCGGTTTCAAATTTCTGCTGGCTAAACCGAAACATGAAACTTCAAAGCTGGATCTCGCCATTGAAAAATTGGAGGAGCGCATCGAGCAAAAAATCCATCCGCACTCGGCTTTTGCCACCGGGTTCGTGCGGGTCGCGGCGAACCTCGGCGTGCTGCTCGCGTGGGTGGCGCTGTCGGCGACGCTGCTGAGCACCAAGGCGTTTTTCAGCAAGGAAGAATGGGTGGATGACTCGGTTCCCGCCAAAGCCGCGTGCGTGAGCGGGGTTTTCATTGGCGCGGTGCTGTGGTTTTTATTCTGGAGTTTTCTGGTGTCGCGCGGCCACGGAAAATTCAGCGCCCAGACCCTGTTGCGTTTGCAACAGGTCTCCGGCCTTTGCCTCATCGCCACCGCCTGCTATGAAGGCTTGCGCATCGCGTGGCATTTGGCCCAACAAAATATTTAATTTATGCTAAAAGCTGGAATCGTCGGATTGCCCAACGTCGGCAAATCAACCCTGTTCAACGCCGTCACGCGCACGCGCAAGGCCGAGGCAGCGAACTATCCGTTCTGCACCATTGACCCGAACGTCGGCATCGTCACCGTGCCGGACGCGCGGCTGCAGGTGTTGCAAAACATCGCCAAGACCGGCGTCGTCATTCCCGCCGCGATTGAATTCGTGGACATCGCCGGCCTCGTCAAGGGCGCGTCGCAGGGCGAAGGCTTGGGCAACAAATTTCTCACGCACATCCGCGAAGTGGACGCCATCGTGCAAGTCGTCCGCTGTTTCGAGGATGCCGACATCCACCACGTCGCCGGCAGTGTGGATCCCGTGCGCGACATCGAAGTCATCACCACCGAACTCGTCTTGTCCGACTTGGAAGCTGTGCAAAAACGATTGAATTCCGTCGCCAAAGACGCCAAGCGCGGCGACAAGGAAGCGCTCGCGCAGGAAACTGTGTTGAAAAAAATCGAGCCGCACCTGAACGCCGGCAAGCCCGCGCTCACGCTCGAACTCACGCCGGAAGACAAGGCCATTTCCCGCCTGTTCTGGCTGATGACCGACAAGCCGACCATCTTCGCGTGCAATGTGAAGGAAAGTGATTTGGCCACTGCCGACCAAAACCCGTTCGTCCTAAAAGTTCGCGAATACACCAAAAACCATTTCGCCTGTGAAGCTGTTGTTATCAGCGCGCAAATCGAGAGTGACTTGATTGACTTGTCCGACGCCGAGGCCAAGGAATTTCTCAAGGAACTTGGCGTGGCCGAATCCGGTGTCGGCGCACTCATCCGCGCGACGTATCATCTGCTCGGTTTGCGGACGTATTTTACCGCTGGCGAAAAAGAGGTGCGCGCGTGGACCATTCATAACGGCGACACCGCGCCAAAAGCAGCGGGCGTCATCCACTCCGATTTCGAGCGCGGTTTCATCAAGGCCGAAACCGTGGCTTACGACGACCTGGTGAAACTCGGCTCCGTGGCCGCTGCGCGCGAAAAAGGTTTGTATCGGATGGAAGGCAAGGAATACGTCGTCAAAGACGGCGATGTGCTGCTGTTCAAGTTTAATGTTTGAAAGCTGGGCGGATAATTATGGCCTTCACCAAATTTTCCGATCAATCACAAGGCGTCCAGCTTTTGCAGCGTTCGCTGGCGCGCGGTCGGCTGGGTCACGCCTATCTTTTCACCGGCGATCAATTGGAGGAATTGGAAACGCTCGCGCGCACGTTGGCGAAAACGCTCAACTGCCTGAATCCGGTCAAAACCAATGGCGTCGCCACCGACTGTTGCGACGACTGCCTGAACTGTAAAAAGATCGAGAACGAAAACCACGCCGATATCCATTGGGCGCGGCCTGAATCTAAGTCGCGCATCATCTCCGTGGATCAGACCCGCGAATTGACGCGCGAAATTCAGCTCAAACCCACCGAGGCCGGTTACAAAATCGCCATCATCGCCGGCGCCGACCGGCTGAACACGCAGGCGGCGAATGCGTTTCTGAAAACCCTCGAAGAGCCGCCGCCAAAATCGGTTTTGATTTTGTTGTCCACCGAGCCCTCGCGAATTTTGGAAACAATTTTGTCCCGCTGCCTGCGTCTGAATTTCAGCGTCGAAACCGCGCGCGTGCTTTCCGCCGAGCAGGCTTACTGGTTGCAGCAGTTCAGTTCCGCCGCCGCCGATGGGCAAAAAAGTTTGTTCGGTCGTTATCGCCTGTTGGATTCGCTGCTGCAACATCTCAACACGTTGCGCGTCCGGGTGGACGAAACTTTGTCGGCGCGTTCGCCGCTGGAAAAATACGATGACGCGGAAAAAAATCTGCGCGAGAAGTGGGAGGACGAATTGGCCGCCGGGATCGAGGCGGAATACCGCCGGCAACGTGCCGAGGTGCTGTTGCTGCTGCAATGGTGGCTGCGCGATGTCTGGCTGGGCACGTTGTCCGCCGGTGAAACATTGTTGCATTTGCCGCAAATCGCCGGGGCGGATGAAGTGGCCAAACGCATTTCCACGCGGCAGGCGCAGGAAAATCTGGCCGTGATCGAACAAACCCAGCGGCTGCTGCATTCCAATGTCCAGGAAGCGCTCGCGCTCGAAGTCGGCCTGCTGAAACTGCAGCTTTGACCGATGAAAAATCTCACCGCGACGAAACTTTACACGCTCGCGTTCGGACTTTTTCTTGGTTTGTGCATTTGGAAATTCGGCAATCCCGTCATCCTCGACCACAAAATCTCCGCGCCGGTCACACCGTCGGAATTTCTCAATGATCCGTGGCCGTTGCATTGGGCCAACTGGATTTTGCTGCCGCTGGTGTTTGGGGCATTGATTTGTAGCGGCGCTCTGCGAGCACCGACCAAAAACAATTTGCAAAATGTTCGGCGGTCACAGACCGCCGCTACAACCAAATGGCTTTGGTTGCTGCCACTGGTGTGGCTGGGCTGGCAATTTGCTTCCGCCACCCAAACCGTGGACGCGGATTTGACGCGCGCCACGCTCTGGCAATTTTCCGGCTGCGTGGCGTGCTATTTTCTCGGCGCGCGGATTTTCAGCCGGGACAATTTATGGCGTTGGCTGCTGCCTGGTCTGTTGGCTGCGTTTGCCTTTTGCCTCATCCGGGGAATTGAACAACGCCTCTTTGAATTTCCGCAGGATCGGCTGGTGTTGCTGGCCGGGGAGCGCGCTGGCTGGACCAATTTCCCGCCCGAAACGGTCATGCAGATGAAGACTGACCAAGTCATTATCACCACCAACGGCACAGACATCGCCAATCCGGTCATTCTGGATAAACTGGAAAAAGGCCGCGTGGCCGGCACGCTCATCTATCCCAATGCGCTGGCTGGCATCATCCTTTTGCTCTGGCCAGTCGCGCTCGCGCTCGCGTTCGGCTCCACGAAAAGTCTGAAACCTGCCATCCGATTCGCGGTGATCGCCCTCACCCAGATTCTCGGCGGTGCAGCGTTGGTCTGGAGCGGCTCAAAGCTCGGCTGGCTCATCGCCATCGGCCTCGCCAGTTTGTTTCTAATGCGATTGGACTGGCCGCGAAAACTCAAACTGCTGGCGGTGTCGGTTGTTTTGATTTTCGGTCTCGGCATATTTTCCACTCGCTTCCATCATTATTTTCAAAACGGCGCGACCAGTGCCGGGGCGCGACTGGATTACTGTCGGGTGGCAATGCAAACGACTGCCACCCATCCGCTGTTTGGCACCGGACCGGGGACGTTTCAACGGCCTTACGCGGAAATTAAGCCACTGGATTCCGAAATGGCGCGGCTGGTTCATAACGACTACCTCGAACAGTTTTCTGACTCCGGACTTGTTGGCGGACTAGCTTATGTCGCATGGATTTTTCTGGCTATGTCAGCAGCGTGTGAAAAATTGGGGCGTAAAGATACTGTAAAGTTTGCCTTGCTGGCCGGACTGCTTGGTTGGTTTTCTCAAGGGATCGGCGAATTTGAGCTTTATATTCCCGCTTTGGCTTGGACATCTTTTACGTTATTGGGATGCAATATTGGGAGGGATGTAATTGAATTCGACAAGGAAAAGCCCAACTGCTAATTTTATGTTCATGAAAATTCTGTTTCTCAACGGCCCGAACTTGAATCTGCTAGGCGCGCGCGAGCCGGAGGTTTACGGTCGGCTGACTCTGGCCGACATTGAAGCTCAAGTCCGCACCCGGGCAAAAGAATTAAAGGTGGAAGTAGATTTTCGGCAATCAAACCAAGAAGGTGAGTTGGTGGACTGGATTCAGGAAGCCAAGGGCAAATTTCAGGTCATCGTCATCAATGCTGCCGCCTATACCCATACCAGCGTGGCGTTACGGGATGCAATTTCGGCGGTTGGTGTGCCAACAATTGAGATCCATCTTTCCAACATTCACGCGCGTGAAGAGTTTCGGCACAAGTCGCTCATTGCCTCGGTTTGTCGTGGCCAAATCTGTGGATTTGGGGTGAAATCCTATATTTTAGGAATTGAGGCGTCAGTTTACGTTAACGCAGCTGTAAAATGAGGATTTTTAAATTAATTTATTGGTGGATAACTTTTCAAAATTTGGCTTGACCTTGGGGTGGGTTAAAAATAAAATCACTGAAATAGATATTGGATTTTCGGGCAGGCATCGATACATGGTTCAAATTTTAAATTTTAGTCAATTTCTAAAAACTTTAACGAAAACGAATTGTGGAACTCAAAGATATTAAGGCCATCATTGATTTGATGAAGAAGAACTCTATCACGGAGTTTGAACTGGAGGAAAAAGACTCAAAACTTCGATTGAAACGAGGCTTGAGTGGCGTAGCCTCCGCTGCCCAAGGAGATGATTTGCTCCAGATGGTTCCTGCGCCCGTTGCGGCTCCGCTGGCTTTGCCGATAGCACCTGTTGCAGCTATGGCACCATCGCCGACGGTGAATTCAGGTGAAATTGATATTAAATCGCCGATGATTGGAACTTTTTATCGTTCACCTTCGCCGGAATCCGCCTCTTATGTTGAGGTAGGGACTGAAGTAAATGCAGATACGGTCGTTAGCATCATTGAGGCGATGAAGGTTATGAACGAGATCAAAGCCGAGGTTAAGGGTGTAATTACCCAAATTTTGGTCGAAAACGGCAAACCGGTTGAGTTTGGTCAGCCGATGTTCAAGGTTCGTCCGTCCTAAGGGTTTTCAACCGCACTCATCATGTTCGAAAAAGTATTGGTCGCCAATCGCGGTGAAATCGCCGTCCGCATCATTCGCGCGTGCAAGGAAATGAACATCCGCACGGTCGCGGTGTATTCGGAGGTGGATGCGAACTCGATGCACGTCCAGATGGCTGACGAGGCCATTTGCATCGGCAAGGCGGCGTCTTCGGAAAGTTATTTGCGGATTGATCGTATTATCAGCGCGGCGGAAATCGCCGATGTGGATGCGATTCATCCAGGCTACGGTTTTCTTTCTGAAAACGCCCATTTCGCGGAAGTCTGCGAAAGTTGCAACATCCGTTTCATCGGGCCGAGTCCGCGCGCAATGAGTGCGTTAGAAGATAAAGCGGTCAGTCGCGCGCTCGCCAAAAAAGCTGGAGTGGAAACGCCGCCCGGTTCCGAAGGCACGGTGGACAATGAGAAGGATGCGCTCGTGGTCGCCAAAAAAATCGGTTATCCGGTGATGATCAAGGCCGTGGCCGGTGGCGGCGGGCGTGGGATGCGCATCGCGCACAATGACATTTCGTTAGTCAAGGGCTATCACACGGCGCGTTCGGAGGCGGAAAAATGTTTTGGCAATTCTGGCGTCTATATCGAGAAATTCATCGAGAACCCGCACCATATTGAAATTCAGATCCTCGGCGACACCAAAGGCAAAATCATCCATCTTGGCGAGCGTGACTGCTCGGTGCAGCGCCGCAACCAGAAATTAATCGAGGAATCGCCGTCGCCGCTGTTGGAATATAAATTCAAGAAGCTGCGTGATAAAATCGGCAAGGCCGCCATCCGCATCGCCGAGGCGGCGCGTTATACCAACGCCGGCACGGTGGAATTCATCGTGGACGATCATGGTAATTATTATTTTCTCGAAGTGAACAAGCGCATTCAGGTCGAACATCCGGTCACGGAAGAAGTTACGGGCATTGACCTTGTGCGCGCGCAGATTGAAATCGCGATGGGCGAGCCGCTGAAGTATTCGCAGAGCGACATAGTGATGAAAGGCCACGCCATCGAGTGCCGCATCAACGCGGAAGATCCGTTCAACGATTTCCGCCCCAGTCCCGGTCGCATCGAAATGTATTATCAGCCGGGCGGCCGCGAAGTGCGCGTGGACACGCACGCCTACGCGGGCTACACGATTCCGCCGACCTACGACTCCATGATTGGCAAGCTCATCGTCCGGGGCAAGGATCGCCGCGATGCGATTGATCGCATGAACCGCGCGTTGAACGAATTTATGATCACCGGCGTCAAGACCACGATGTCGTTTCAGCAGGCCATCATGCAGGATCCGAATTTCCGACGGGGCGTTTATTCAACGAACTTCGTTGAACAGCTCATGGGCAGTGCGCGGCGGGAATTGATCGAAGAAAAAACTTGAGTGGTTTTGTTGTGCATCAGTTTGTTTCGGTGAGATTTCAGTTGGAATTAAATTTGACAGCACTCCTGGTCGGTTTATCTTAAGCGTCAAACATTATGGCCGAAATACCTACGCCCACTCCTGGTCCTATCGGTGCCGTGCCGCCGCTGAAAAAAGAAACCGGCAAGGTTCAACCTAAAAAAGAAACCGTCCGCATCAATCTGCCGCCCAGACCCACCGCGGCGCCGACCATTAAATTGCCGACGCTGCCACCCGGTGGTCCCACCGGTGCGTCCAGTCCGGCTCCGATGGCGGGCGTGACGGCTGCTACCCCAGCACCAGTTTTAAAAACTACGGCTGCATCCGCTGCCGCTCCTGCTTCAGCCAAGGGGACGATGCCGACCGTTGCACAAAAACCTGCGCCGACAGCTCAACGGGCTACCGCACCCATCGTTCCGACCATGAAGACGGTGGACAAGGTTCTAATTTTTGCCGCCACCGTCACCAGCCTTGTTGCCGTGGGCGGTGTGACGTGGGTTTTTATAACTTTGAATAAAGCACTTGTTTTCACCAGTTAAATAATTATGGCCTCGCCCTTGATCGTCACCCTGACGCAGGACAATTTTGAAACCGAAGCCCTCAAATCCAGCACGCCCGTGCTTGTGGATTTCTGGGCGGAATGGTGCGGCCCGTGCAAAATGATTGCGCCGGTGCTGGACGAACTCGCCACGGAATTTGCGGGCAAAGTCAAAATCGGCAAAGTCAACATTGACGAACATCAAGGGCTTGCCGCGCAGTTCGGCGTGCGCGCAATTCCGACGCTGCTCGTCATCAAGAACGGTCAGGTTGCCGAGCAAATGGTCGGCGCCAAGAGCAAGCGCGATTTAAAGGCCAGCCTCGACCGCGTGACGGCTTGACGTCCGTCGGACGTTCATGGCTCTGATCCTCACGCCCGGCCAATTTTCGCAACGCGCGGAATTTTACCACCAGCTCGCGCAACTCACCTCGGCGGGCATCGGCCTGATTCAAGCGCTGGAACAACTCCAGCGGAATCCGCCAAGTGGAGCCTTCCGCGAACCGCTCCGACTTCAGCTCCAAAAAATAAAATCCGGTAGCACGTTCACCGAATCGTTGCTGGCCACCAGCGGCTGGCTACCGGAATTCGACATCGCGCTTATCGAAGCCGGCGAAAAAAGCGGGCGCATTGACCAATGCTTCCGGCTGCTCGCGGAGTATTATCAGGAGCGCGCCCGCATCACCAAGCAGGTCATTTCGCAACTGGTTTATCCCGTCGGTTTGGTTCACGTCGCCGCTCTCGTTTTTTTGATCGTGCTACCGTTCGCGGCCTCGCAGTTCAACGCCAGCCTGACCTGGCTGTTGTTCAAAGCCCTGCTGACGTTGTCGCCCATATATCTCGGCGCAGGTCTGATGATTTATGCGTTTCAAAGCAGGCATGGCCAAAACTGGCGGGCGTTGATGGAAAAAATTCTCGGCTACGTTCCCATCCTCGGCAAAGCGCGGCATTTTCTGGCGCTGTCGCGGCTTGCGCTCGCACTCGAAGCGCTCATCAACGCCGGCGTCAACATCATCCAGGCTTGGGAAATCGCCGCGAACGCCTGCGGTTCGCCGGCGTTGCGCCGTGCTATTCTCGCGTGGGTGCCGCAGGTCGAGGCTGGAACAACGCCGGCCGAAGTTGTGAGTCGCTGTCATTTGTTTCCGGCTACCTTTGCCAACACTTATCACAGCGGCGAAATCAGCGGCAAGCTGGATGAAACGCTGCGCCGCCTGCACCGTTATTATCACGAGGAAGGCTCGCGCAAGCTGCAAGCCTTCGCCGAATGGACGCCGCGGCTCATCTATGCCATCGTCGCTTGTATTATCGGCTACAAAATCATTGAGTTCTACTCCGGCTATTTCAACCAGATCGACACTCTCACCAAAGGATTTTAATTTTGTCCATGACTCTGAACGACATTTTGACCAACGAGGAACTCCGCCAGCACGAATTTCCGGTCGCGAAAAATAAAATCTTCCTCGGCCACGCTGGCGTCTGCGCCTTGCCGCGTCGCGTCGCGCAGGCGATGAGCGATTGCGCCCACGGCGGCACGCTCGGCGATCAGGAAGCTTTCGTCATGCACCGTATTGCTGAAACGCGGCAAGCGGGTGCGAAATTATTGAACTGCTCGCCCGACGAAGTTTCGCTCGTCGGCCCGACCTCGCTGGCATTGAGCTTCGTCGCCGCCGGTCTGAATTTTCGCAAGGGCGACAACATCCTGATTTATCACGACGATTATCCGTCCAATGTCTATCCGTGGATGGCGCTCGCGGAAAAGGGCGTGAAAGTCCGCCTGCTCAACACGCGCGGCCTCGGCGTCATCCGTGCCATTGACGTGATGGGACAGGTGGATGAAAACACGCGCCTCGTCGCGCTGGCCTCCAACCATTTCATCAGCGGTTACCGGCTCGACCACGTCGCCGTCGGCAAATTCCTGCGCGAGCGCGGCATTTTATTTTGCCTCGACGCCATCCAGACGCTCGGCGCATTTCCGACGACGGTGGAGAACGTGGATTTTCTCGCCGCCGATGCGCACAAATGGCTGCTCGGTCCGTGCGGCGCGGGTTTGCTCTACGTCAAAAAAGATTTGCAGGAGAAATTGAATCCGCCCATTTACGGCTGGCATAACGTGCGCAATCCCAATTTTGTCGCGCAGGAAAAAATCGAGTTCCGCAGCGGCGCGGCGAAGTTCGAGGCCGGCACGCACAATCTCGTCGGCCTCGTCGGCCTGCTCGCGGCGATGGATTTGACGCTGGAAATCGGCGTGGACAACATCGCCGCCGAACTCCTCCGCAAACGCGCGTGGCTCGTGCCCGCGTTGCAGGCCAAAGGCTACACCGTTCTGAATGCCGAGCCGAAACCGGAAAATGTCAGCGGCATCACAGCCTTTTTTGCACCGGGAAAAAATCTGGCGGAGCTGAATCAAAAACTGGCCGACGCCGGCATCATCGCGTCGCTGCGCACCGACCGCAAAGGGCAAAATTATCTCCGTCTCTCACCACACTTTTACAACACCGACGCCGAGTTGCACCGCGTGCTTGAATTATTATGACGTTTTGCCGTCGTCATAAAAATGAAAGTCAAAATAGAAAACATCGACCGCTTTGAATTTGAGCAACTGCTTTGGCAGTCCGGCGTCACACGCGTCGCTGGCGTGGATGAGGCTGGGCGCGGGCCGCTGGCCGGGCCGGTGGTGGCCGCCGCCGCCATTCTGCCACCGCGTTGGGCGGAAGCCGGCTTGCCCGCCGAACTTAATGGCTTGAACGATTCCAAGCAGCTCACCGAGGCGCAGCGCGAAAAGTATTTTGAATTTCTCACCCGCTGCGCCGAAATCGAATTTGGCATCGCGCTGGTGGAGGCAGGCGTGATTGACGAGATCAATATTTTGCAGGCGACGCACCGCGCGATGAACGATGCGCTGGCCAAATTAAATCCGTTGCCGCCGCACGCGCTGGTGGACGGGCGGCCGGTGAAAACCTTGCGCGTGCCGCAGACGGCCATTGTGAAGGGCGATGCGCGGAGCTATTCTATCGCCGCCGCAAGCGTGCTGGCCAAGGTCACGCGTGACCGGTTGATGCTGGCGCATCATGCGCGCTGGCCGGAATACGGTTTTGCCGAGCACAAAGGTTATGGCACGGCAAAACATTTGGCGGCGATTGCAAAACATGGCGCATGTCCAATCCACCGGCGGACATTTGCGCCATTGAAAGCAGAAGAGCCGAAATTGCTTTAACTACTGGTTTGACCGTTGAGAAATGAATTCTGCCAAAGTCACAGTTGATTCCATCCGCGCGATGAAAAATCGCGGTGAGAAAATCGCTGCGCTCACGGCGTATGATTTTCCGTCGGCGAAGCTGCTCGACGAGGCCGGCGTGCCGTTCCTGCTCGTCGGCGATTCCGTCGGCATGGTGGTGCTTGGTTATCCCGACACGACGCACGTCACGATGGCGGAGATGGAGCACCATGTCCGCGCCGCCGCGCGCGCCAAAACCAACGCCTTGCTCGGCGGCGATTTGCCGTTCAAGAGCTACGACACGGTGGCGGACGCAGTGGTCAACGCCAAACGGCTAGTCGCCGCCGGCGCCGAATTTGTGAAGGCGGAAGGCGGGCGCGAAATTCTGCCGCAGGTGCAGGCCATTCTCGCGGCGGGCATTCCGTTTTGCGGGCATCTCGGCATGTTGCCGCAGCACGTTTTGGAAGAGGGCGGCTACCACATCAAAGGCAAGCGCGACGACGAGCATCAGAAATTGCTCGAGGACGCGAAACTTTTGGCGGCGGCAGGTGTTTTTGCCATGGTGCTCGAACTCGTCACACCGCCGGTCGCGAAGGAGATTTCCGAAAAGATTTCCGTCCCAACCATCGGCATCGGCAGCGGGCCGGACTGCGACGGACAAATTTTGGTGACGCAGGATTTGACCGGCAGTTTTCCGTGGTTCAAACCGCGCTTCGTGAAGCCCAAGGCGAATTGTGCGGCGGAAATAAAATCCGCCGTGGCCGCGTGGAAAAACGAAATCGGCGCGCGATGAAAATTATTTGGCTCATTTTGTTTTTGGCCTTGGCGGTTGCCGGTTGCACGACAAAATCACAGGCTCGGCTGAAGGAGCAAAACGCTTATCTCGCTGGCCAGAATGCGGCGCTACGGCAGCAGTCGCCGGAATCGCCGGGCGTCACGGTGCTGGGCGCAGTGAAAAATTCCGCCGTGCCGTGGGTGGAAGGCTTGACGCTCGCGCAGGCCGTGGCCACGGCCAACTACATCGGCTTGCATGAGCCGAAGCAGATTATTCTCACACGGCAGGGCGAGAGTGCGGCACTGGAGCCGAAAGTTTTATTGTCCGGTGCAGTCGTGCCGCTGGAGCCGGGCGATGTGGTGGAGATTCGCTGACGGTTTGGGTGGGTGGTTTCTTCGGGTTTTAGCTTCCAAAATAATTTTCAACTATTTTTAGGGTTGGACAGCCTTTGTCCAACCCGCTCTGTCAAAGTGGTGTCGTAATTAAAACTAAATTATGACAACCAACGAACAACTCGAACTCGGATTCAACGCCCAACAGAGCCGCATTTACGGCCGGCCGCGCACGCGCGTGACGCGGGCGCAATGGTGGTTTGCCCGTATGCGCGAAGCCGTGGAGTCCGCGATGGACTGGCAGAACGAAACGACGCCGCCCGCCGAACAAATCTGGATGCCCGGATCGAACCGGACGCTAAAAGTTTGAAGCAAAAAGGCCGAGGACAAAATCCTCGGCTTTTTATAATTAATTGAGGTTATTGCTGGGGAACAGAATTAGTTGACGCTTTTGTTTCAACCGCAATTGGTGGCACATTGGTCGTTGTGATCGTTGTTACTGATGGAGTAGCGGTAACAACGGGGGGCAGAGCAGCGTTTTCAATTTTTGCCAAACTAACCGTCTTCAAGGGCGGCAATTTCCACATGGCTCCGGTTGCTGGATCAACAATGACAAAACCAATTAGGCCACCAAAAATGATATTTCCAAAATACCAGCCGTTAATTTTGGCCGTGAGAACTCCTTTGCTGTCTTGGTAGCCAGCCTCTTTAATATCAATATAATATTTGGCTTTGGAGAAGAAACCGCTGTCCGCCGGCAATGTGACTGTTGCGGGCGTGACGCCACGGTGAATTTCATTCCCGTTTTCATCCGAGATGACAATTTTTGCGCCTGACGGATCACTTTTGAATGTAACCGGCCAGTTGGATTTGCTGACGATGCTGGCGCAGCCTGTAAAAACAAAGACTGATGCCAGCATGCCGAGGTGGAGGAATCTGGTAATTTTCATCCCGCCAGCAAATATCCCAATTTGGGATAATCGTCAAATCTATTTATTTCTCATGGCTGGTGCCAAAATCCATTTTCAGTCACAGCCAGCTAAAGCTTCAAGAATTGTTGAAGCAACACCGTGTCGCGGCAGGCATGAATCAGACTGCGCTGGCCCAAAAGCTTAAGCGGCCGCAATCCTTTGTTTCAAAATATGAAAGCGGCGAGCGGCGTTTGGATTTGGTTGAATTGCACCAAATTTGCCTAACTTTAAAGGTGCCGTTGTCCAAGTTTGTGGAGAGGTTTGAAAAATCTCTGCGGTAAGTCTTTTACTTCTGGTCGTAACCGGCACTGACGAAGGCGCGGATGGCGGCGATTTCTTCCTCGCCATAAACCGTGTGTTCCTTGGGGTATTCGCGCCAAGTCAGGTCGAGGCCGGCGGCCTGAAGTTTTTGCACCTGCTCGCGCACGCCGGCGATGGGCAGGAGTGGATCGTATTCGCCGTGCGTGACGAGTAACCGCTGCGTTTTGGCAACGGGTGTCAGGTCGCGAATGAGATTTTCGATTTCAAAAACCCAGCCGCTGATGCCGACGATACCGGCGAGCCGGTGCGGATAACGCAGGCCGGCTTCCAGCGACATCAGGCAGCCTTGGGAAAATCCGCCGAGCGTGATCTGGTCGGCGGGAAAATTTTTCGCGCGCAAATCGTCGAGCAGTTCAAAGAGCATTTTGCGGCTGCGATGGATGCCGGGCGCGATGTCGCCGGGATAATCGAACCACGAATAGCCGCCGTAATATTCGTCCGGTGCATTGACGAGGAGAAAATTCAGCCACGGCAGATTCAGCGCCGGTGGAAACCAACGCCAGCCGGCGGATGTATCGCCAAGGCCGTGGAGACAGACGAAAAGTCGGCGCGAATTTTTTTCGGCGGCGGGAATGAATTCGGTTTGCAGCATTGGCTATTGATTGGTCGTGGTGGCGCGGAGCTTGGCGGCGGCGGCATCCGTCCAGTCGAGGATTTCTTTGCGCTGCGTTTCGGTGAGGCGGGCGTTGGCGTGGATGAGCGTGTATTTTTTTGGCGGCATTTCGCGGTCATCTACTGCCTCGTTGATGCGATCCAGTTTTTTGATGGCGCGGTCGGGTTCGGTGGGCCAGTCGGACAGATTCAAATGTTCACGGCCTTCAGTCGTGTCGGAAACGATGAGCCACGAAACCGGCGCGACGTGCGCATACCACGGCCAGACGGTTTCGTGCGAGTGACAATCGTAACACGCCGCGCGCACACTGGCGGCGACGGCGGCGGGCGGTTGGGTGGCAGTGAGAAAATCATTTTTTACCGGCGGATTCGTGCGGGCGGGATTGAACAGTTGTGCGCCGGCAAACAACACCAGCACTGCGAGCAGAAGCCGTTTCCACTTTTTCATGAGCGGTTAATGGCCGGCGAGGCGCGGCGAGAGCAGCTTGTTGCGGAGAATGTGAATGAGCGCCTTGACGGTCAGCTCGATGAACAGAAATGGCTTGCCGATGAAATCGTTGCCGCCGGCCATCATGGAATTGGTGCGGCTTTCAAAATCATTCAGGCTCGTGACAAAAACAACGGGCGTTTTTTTGTGTTGGGGCAGGGCGCGGAGTTTGGCGCAAAGCTCGAAGCCGGTCATCGTCGGCATATCCACGTCGAGGAAGACGAGGTCAAAGTCACTTTCCGTGAGCAATTGCAGTGCTTGTTGCGGATCTTCGACGTTGGTGGATTTGAGCTTCGCTTTTTCCAGCGCGTAAACGATGGCGCGCCGGGAAATGGCTTCATCGTCCACGACCAGGATTTTGGATGGCGGCAGATCCTGCTTGTCCGGCAACGTGCCTTTCTCGAAAAGAATGCCGAGAAAATCCACCGCAGACGCGATGGTGCGGATGGTGGAGGAATTGATGTTTTTCGGCTTCTCGTAAATTTCCTTCAGCAGCGCCTCGAGGGCGGCGGCCATGTGGGCGATTTGGACAAGCCCGGCGATGCCGGCGTTGCCATTGACTGCGTGAATCTGGCGATACAGTTCATAAACCTGCTTGAGCCGCGTCACTTCGTTCTCTGATTTGACGAGGGCTTGCAAACCGGCGCGCAGCGAGTAGAGCGTGGCGGGAAGATTTTCAATGAACGACTGGCGCAAATCCGCCTGAAATTCCGCGTCTTTGGTGTCCGTCAAGGTGCCCATACGCTCCTCGGCTGACAGCACCATCGGTTGCGCCTGCGGAATCGCGCCGCTGTCGCCGATGGTGTGCCGGACGACTTCGATGACATCTTTGGGCGTGCAACTGGACTTGGACAGGCATTTGTTCGCGCCGGCCCGCCACGCTTCCTGAATCACATTGGTCAGGTAGGTGTTGGAAAAAACGATGATCGGAATTTTGGCAAAGGCTTCTTCACTGCGGATTTCCTTGATGACTTCCACGCCGGAAATGCTCGGCAACATGAGGTCGAGGATGATCAAATCCGGCTTGAACGTGCGCATGACTTTCAGGCCGGATTCGCCATCAGGCGCAACTTCGGCCTGATAACCTTCCACCGCCAGCTTGTTGCGATAGACGTTGGCAACGATCTGGTCGTCTTCGATGAGCAAAATTCTTTTCATGTTTCAATGCTTTTGGTCACCGTTTCCGCCAGCCCCGGCTGCGTCTTCAAAAATTCTTGGATGCGCACAAATTCCCGCTGGGCATCCTCGCAAATCGGGCCGGCCTCCACCACGGTGCCGCTCGCGCCGAGCCGTTCCAGTTGGCGCAACTTCGGCACGAGCTGCGTCATGCCCAGCGTGGCGCTCG
>CAIOUK010000197.1 GCA_903861445.1 uncultured Verrucomicrobia subdivision 3 bacterium | reverse complement strand
TTCGCGGTTAAATTTTTTGAAGATGAAAACGAAGAAAGTCGCCATCGTCGGTGCGTCCGGTTATTCCGGCGAAGTCCTCGTGCAATTGCTGTTGAACCATCCGCACGCGGAACTCGTCGCCGTCACCTCGCGCGCGAACGCAGGGCAGACGCTCGCACAAATTTTTCCCAAGTTTGCCAGCCACCCGAAATCCAAGACACTCCGGTTCACCGAACCGAACGCCGAAGTTTTGGCGAAGCTGGCCGATGTCGTGTTTCTCGCGCTGCCGCACGGCGTCGCGGCGGAATTTGCCGTGCCGCTGAACGCCGCCGGCGTCATCGTGATTGATTTGAGCGCGGATTTCCGGCTCAAGAGCGCGGAGATTTACAAAGAATTCTACGCGCACGACCATCCCGCGCCGGAGCTGCTGAAAAAATCCGTCTATGGTCTGCCGGAATTTTATCGGGATGAAATAAAAAAATCTTTACTCATCGCCTCGCCGGGCTGTTATCCGACGAGTATTTTGCTGCCGACGATTCCGCTGCTGAAGGCCGGACTTATCAAGCCGACCGGCATCATTGCCGATTCGTTGAGCGGTATCAGCGGCGCGGGCCGCAAAGCCGAAGTAGATTATCTTTTTTGCGAGTGCAACGAAAGCGTGCGGCCCTACGGCGTGCCGAAGCACCGGCATCTGTCGGAAATTGAAGAACAGCTTTCGTTTGCCGCTGGCACAAAAGTGACGATGCAGTTCACGCCGCATTTGATTCCGGTAAACCGTGGCATTTTGACGACGCTCTATTTGGAGCCGACCGAGAAGGCCATCACTGAAACCATTGCTGCTTGTTACGCCAAAGCCTACGCGAACGAGCCGTTCGTCCGCCTGCTCGAAGGTAAATCTTTTCCCGACACGAAAAACGTTGTCGGCACGAACGTCTGCGAAATCGCCTGGCGGCTCGACCCGCGCACCGGCCGGCTCATCGTGATGAGCGCGGAAGACAATCTGGTCAAGGGTGCCAGCGGTCAAGCCGTGCAAAGCTTGAACATCTTGAGCGGTTGGCCGGAAACCGCCGGCTTGGTTTGAGCCGTGCAAATCAATCCGCCCATCGAGCATCTGAACGAACCCGTGCTGCGGTTCGCCCGGAAGGATTTCACCACGCTCAACCAAAGGCTTACCGTAGAACAAGCGCTGGCGTTCATCCGGCAGCGTGGCGTCGGCGAAAAAATCGTCTATTTTTACGCTGTGAATGACGACGAACAACTGGTCGGCGTCGTGCCGACGCGCCGCCTGCTCATGGCTCCGCTGGAAAAATCTTTGGTTGATTTAATGATCCGCCAGGTCATCGCCATTCCGCACACGGCGACGGTGATGGAAGCGTGCGAGGTGTTTGTGCTGCACAAGTTTTTTGCATTCCCGGTAATTGACGAAAACCGCCGCGTCGTCGGCTTGGTGGATGTCGGATTGTTCACGGAAGAAGTTTTTGATATCGCCGAGCGCGAGCAGTTGTCGGAGGTGTTTGAGACGCTCGGTTTCCATGTGTCGCAGGTGCGCGATGCTTCGCCGTGGCGCGCGTTTCGCATCCGGTTTCCATGGCTGCTGACAACCATCGTGAGCGGCACTTTTTGCGCGTTTCTCGCCGGTGCCTATCACCTGACGCTGGAGAAAAGTCTCGTCATCGCGTTTTTTCTCACGCTCATCCTTGGTCTTGGCGAAAGCGTCGGCATCCAGTCCATGACTGTCACCATCCAATCGCTGCGCACGAGCCGGCTCTCTTGGTCGTGGTATGGCCGTTCGTTGTGGCGCGAGATTTCCACTGCGTTGTTGCTCGGCCTAGCGTGCGGGCTGGTCGTGGGACTCATTGTTTTGGCGTGGCAGCGTGCGCCGCTGCCGGCGTTCGTCATCGGCGCGAGCGTGACGTTCTGCCTGCTGACCGCCTGCGTTGCCGGCTTGAGCGTGCCGGCGTCATTGCACGCACTGAAGCTCGACCCGAAAATCGCCGCCGGGCCGCTGACGCTCGCCGTCGCGGACGTTTTCACGCTGTTCTTCTATTTCAACCTCGCGAAATTTCTGCTGTGAGCAAAAGTCGTTCTTCCAAACCGGCAAAATGGAATCCTGCGGAATACGCCGCGAACTCCGCCGTGCAACAAGGCTGGGCGCGCGAACTTCTCGCCAAACTCGACTTGCGCGGTGACGAACGCGTCCTCGACGTCGGCTGCGGCGACGGCAAAATCACGGCGGAACTCGCCCGCGCCGTGCCGCGCGGATTTGTTCTCGGCACCGACGCCTCGGCGGAAATGATCGCCTTCGCGCGCAAAGCTTTTCCGGCGGCGAAAATCCCAAATTTGGAATTTGCCATCGCCGACGCGCGGGAAATTCCGCCGGGGGAAACTTCGGGGAAATTCGACGCGGTTTTTTCCAACGCCGCGCTGCACTGGGTGGACGACCACGAAAAATTTCTGCGCGGCGCGGCGGCGGCCTTAAAAACCGGCGGCCGGCTGGTCGTCTCGTGCGGCGGAAAAGGCAATGCCCACGACGTTTTTCTCGCGCTGCGGCCGGAAATGCGGCTGAAGCGCTGGTGCGAATTTTTCCGCAAAATGCCGCTGCCGTATTTTTTTTACGCGCCCGGCGACTACGAAAAATGGCTGCCGAAATTCGGATTCAAAATCCGCACGCTGAAGCTCGCACCGAAGGATGCGGCCTACGCCGGCGCGGACGGTTTCGCGACATGGTTGCGTGCGACATGGCTGCCGTTCGTCCAGCGCGTGCCGGAAAATTTGCGCGAGGAATTCATCGCCGCCGTCACGCAACGGTATCTCGCCAAGCATCCGCCGGATGCGGCGGACAATATCCGCGTCCGCATGGTGCGGCTGGAAATTGAGGCCGCAAAAATCTGACGCCATGAAAATTCCTTGTTACCAGGTGGACGCGTTTGCCAGCGCAGTGTTTCGCGGCAATCCGGCCGCCGTCTGCCCGCTGGAAGCGTGGCTGCCCGACGCCACGCTGCAAAATATCGCAGCGGAAAATAATCTTTCGGAAACGGCGTTCATGGTTCCGCGCGGTGATGAATTTGAATTGCGCTGGTTCACGCCCACGCTGGAAATGGACTTGTGCGGCCACGCGACTTTGGCCGCGGCCTTCGTGTTGTTCATGGAACAAAAATATTCCGGCGGGATGATCCGTTTTCATTCGCGCAGCGGCCGCCTCACGGTTGCGCGCGCCGGCGAAATTCTGACGCTGGATTTTCCCGCGCGCCCGCCAACACAGGCTGCCGAATCAACGGATTTGTTGCGCGGACTGGGAGCCAAGCCGGCCGCCGTTTTGAAGTCGCGCGACTATCTCGCGGTGTTTGACTCGGCGGCGGCGGTGGGCGCGCTGCGACCCGATTTTGCCGTTCTCAAAAAATTAGATTGTCTCGGCATCATCGTCACCGCGCCGGGCGTTGACTGCGATTTTGTCTCGCGTTTTTTTGCGCCCGCCGCCGGCGTGGACGAAGACCCGGTCACCGGTTCCGCGCATTGCACGTTGATTCCATATTGGGCGCAGCGGTTGGGGAAAAATAATTTATCCGCCCGCCAGATTTCGCACCGTGGCGGTGAATTATTCTGCGAACTTGCTGGCAACCGCGTCCGCATCGGCGGCAAAGCTGTGCTTTACCTGCGGGGAGAAATTGTTTTGCATTAAGCCACGACCGTTTTCAAAAAATGAAATTGAAACTGAAAAACATCCAAGGTTCCATTGTCGCGCCCATCGGCTTCCTCGCCGGCGGTGTGTTTTGCGACATCAAAAAACTCGGCACCGGCAAAGGTTCCAACAAAGGTCGGAAACTCGACCTCGCGCTCATCGTTTCCGAAACGCCGGCGACCGTCGCCGGTTTGTTCACGACGAATCAGGTCTGCGCCGCACCGGTGAAAGTCTGCGTCGAGCGCCTGAAGAAAAAAAATCTCGCGCAAGTCGTCGTCGTCAATTCCGGCAACGCCAACGCCTGCACCGGCAAACAGGGCATGGCCGACGCGCGCGAAATGGTTTCGTTCACCGAAAAAACTTTAGGACTGTCCACTGGCCGCGCACTCGTGGGTTCAACCGGACGCATCGGCGTGACGATGCCGATGGACAATGTCCGCGCCGGCATCATGGCAGCGGCGATGGAACTCGGCACCACGCCCGCGCACGCTGACCGCGCGACCGAAGCCATCATGACCAGCGACACCAAGCCGAAGCAGATCGCGGTGGAATTTTTGTTGGGTGGAAAAAAAGTCCGCATCGGTGGCATTTGCAAAGGCGCGGGCATGATCCAGCCGGGAATGAGCCCGACCGGCGCGCGACCGGCAGCGTTGCCGCACGGCGGACTTCACGCCACCATGCTTGGCTTCATAACGACGGACGCGGCGGTGGAACAAAAAGTTTTGCAGGCAGCGTTGACCGAAGCGGTGGCGAACAGTTTTAACCGCATCACCGTGGACGGCGACATGAGCACGAACGACACGGTGCTGGTGCTGGCAAACGGACTGGCTGGGAATAAAAAGTTCAAAGTTCAGAGTTCAGAGTTCAGAGTTTTTCAGGCAGCGCTCAATCATGTTTGCTTGGAACTCGCCAAGAAAATTGTCCGCGACGGCGAAGGCGTGCATCGCGTCGTGACGGTGCGTGTGAATGGCGCAAAGACGATTCAGGACGCCGATGCCGCCGCGCGCGCGGTGGCGAACAGCGCGCTCGTGAAAACAAGCTGGCACGGCGGCGATCCGAATTGGGGCCGTATCATTGACGCCATCGGCTATTCCGCTGCGACTGTAGTGGAAGAGAAAATTGACATTGGCTATTCCGCGCCCGGCGCGAAGAAAATTCTCTGGAGCTTGAAACGCGGCCAGCCGACCAAGGCAACGTTCAAGCAATTATGCGCCGCCGTTGCGCCGAAAGAATTTGAACTGCACATCAACCTGAATCTGGGCAAGGCGAACGCGGTGATGTATGCCGCTGATTTGACCGAGGAATATGTGGACTTCAACAAGGGCGACGTGACGGATGCGAGTTCGTTGGGAGGCTAATTTTTCAGCCACGGATTGAACACGGATGAAACACGGATTTAATCCGTAAAATAAAAAAGCCGCCGGATTGCTCCGGCGGCTTTGGTGTTTCAATCGGAAATCGCAATTCCGAAATTGTAAATGTCAGTAGGCGGCTTGCGCGCCTTTGATATTTTTCTTGCCCATCCACGGCATCAGCGCGCGGAGTTTGGCACCGGTCTTTTCAATCGGATGCGCTTCGCCTTTTTTGAGCAGCGCGTTGTAGCGTTTGTAGCCGCCTTCGTATTCCTTGACCCAATCCTTCGCGAATTTTCCGGACTGGATGTCTTTCAGCGCCGCCGCCATGCGTTTCTTGACGCTGCCGTCAATGATCTTGGGGCCGACGCTCACGTCGCCCCACTTGGCGGTTTCGGAAATCGAGAACCTCATGCCGCTGATGCCGGATTCATTCATCAAATCGGCGATGAGCTTAAGTTCGTGCAGACATTCGAAGTAGGCCATTTCTGGCGAGTAACCGGCTTCGACGAGCACTTCAAATCCGGCCTGCACCAGCGCGCTCGCGCCGCCGCAAAGCACGGTCTGTTCGCCGAACAAATCAGTTTCGGTCTCTTCCTTGAAATTAGTTTCGATGACGCCGGCGCGCGTGCCGCCGATGCCTTTGGCCCAGGCGAGCGCAATCTTCTTCGCGTCTTTGCCGGGGTTCTGATAAACGGCGATGAGCGACGGAACACCTTTGCCTTCGACGTATTGGCGGCGGACGGTGTGGCCGGGGCCTTTCGGCGCGACCATGATGATGTTCACGTTTTTCGGCGGAACAATCGTTTTGAAATGAATGGAAAAACCGTGGCTGAACACGAGCGTTTTGCCCTTGGTCAAATTTGGCTCGATGTCTTTCTTGTAGCACTTCGCCTGCTTGGTGTCAGGCAGCGCGACCATGATGACGTCGGCCAATTTCACGGCTTCGGCGGTGGTGACGACCTTGAAGCCTTTTTCGCGGGCGACCGCGATGGACTTGCTGCCTTCGTAAAGGCCGATGATGACCTTGAGGCCGCTGTCCTTGAGGTTCAGCGCATGGGCGTGGCCTTGCGAGCCGAAGCCGAGGACGGCGAGGGTTTTCTTTTTCAACACGCCGAGGTCGGCGTCCTTGTCGGTATAGACTTTTGCCATAAATTTATTGGAAACGGTAAAATTGAATTATTTGCGCGGTAGGGCGACGCGGCCGGTGCGGGTAATTTCTTGCACACCAAAGGCATTCATCAGGTCGAGAAATTTTTCCACCTTGCTCTCGCTGCCGGTGATTTCCACGGTCAAGGATTTCGGCTGCACGTCCACGATTTTGGCGCGGAAAATATCCGTGATCTGCATCACTTCGGCGCGCGACTTGGAATCCACGGCGACCTTCGCCAGGACCAGTTCGCGATCCACCGATTCGCCGGAATGAAAATCCTGCACCTTGATGACGTTCGGCAGCTTGTTGAGCTGTTTGATGATTTGCTCCACCGTCGCCTCGTCGCCGTGGGTGACAATCGTCATGCGCGACAGGACGGGATCATGCGTCGGACCAACATTCAACGTGTCAATGTTGTAGCCGCGGCCGCTGAACAGGCCGGCCACGCGCGTGAGCACGCCGAACTTGTTCTCCACCAAAACTGAAATGGTATGTCGCATAAAACCCGTCGGGGACGGACAGAAAGCCTAGCAATCCGGCGGCTGCCGGTCAAACGGCAAAACCTTACATTTGCTCGACGGTTTCGATACCGAGCGTTTCCAAACCCTGCTTCAAGACGCGCGCGGTCAAATCGCACAACGCCAGCCGAGAATTTTTGGTGGCCTCGTCCTCGGCTTTCAGCACCGGGCAATTTTCGTAGAACGAGGTGAACTTGCCGGCCAGCTCGAAAAGATAATTGCAGAGATAATTCGGGCGCAATTCCTCGGCAACGGCTTCGAGCGTAAGACCGAAGTTGAGCAGATGCTTAGCGAGCGTGAGTTCTTCGGGTGCAGCCAGTTTCAATTCTGAATTCTGAATTCTGAATTCTGAATTCTGTTTGCGGAAAATGCTTTTGATTCGCGCATAGGCATAAACCAAATACGGCGCGGTGTTACCTTGCAGCGCGAGCATCTTGTCCCAACTGAAAATGTAATCGCTCTGGCGGTTTGGCAGCAGGTCGGCGTATTTCACGGCACCGAGGCCAATGACGCGGGCGATTTCTTTGCGTTGGGCTTCTGGCAGTTCCGCGCTTTTTTCAGAGACGATTTTGTAGGCCCGCTCTTCCGCCTCGTCAAGCAATTCGCCCAATTTCACCGTATCGCCGCTGCGCGTCTTGAACGGTTTGCCGTCGTCGCCCATGATTTTGCCAAAGCCGACGTGAACCAGTTTTGTGGTCTTCGCCGCGTCCGGTTTCCAGCGGCCAAAGATGAGAAAAAATTTTTTGAAATGGCCGGACTGCCGGTCGTCCACGACATAAATGATTTCGTCCGGCGACCAAGTCTTGAGCCGGTAATCAATCGTTGCCAGATCGGTGGTGGTGTAGTTGAAGCCGCCGTCGCTTTTGCGCACAAGCGCAGGATCGGCCACCCATTCGCCGTCGCGATTGACGAGAAACGGATCTTCTTTGGGCGGCAACGTGCCATCGCTGAACACGCCGACCGCGCCTTCGCTTTCGCGGGCGATGCCGCGCGTGAGCAGATCGGCGACGACTTCGCCGAGCCACGGATTGTAAAAACTTTCGCCCAGCGCAAAATCAAACTTCACGCCGAGCCGGCCGTAGATCGTGTCGAACTGTTTTTGCGACAGCGCAATCATCTCTTTCCAGATGGCCACGTTTTCCGCGTCGCCAGCCTGAAGTTTCACCAACTCCGACTTGGCTTCTTCGAGCCGCAACGGATTGGCGTCGCACTCGGCGTTGATGACTTTGTAAAGTCGTTCCAGTTCAGCGATGGCGTCACGTTCGAGGTCGGCCCGATTCAAAATCTGTTTCCAGCCGAGCAGTAGTTTTCCGAACTGCGTGCCCCAGTCGCCGATGTGATTGTCGCTGATGACACGGTGGCCAAGCAGCCGCAGCGTGCGCTGGAGCGCGTCGCCGATGCCGGTGCTGCGGATGTGTCCGACGTGCATCGGCTTGGCCACGTTCGGCGAACTGAAATCAATCACCACGGTTTTGGGCTGGGCAGCTTTGTCGAAAAACAGATGTTCACCACGAGCGGCGGCTTCGAGCGTTTGCGTGAGCGCGGTATTTTTCAGCCGGAAATTCAAAAAGCCCGCGCCGGCGATTTCCACTTTTTCACAGACGGCGGAGACATCGAGCTTCGTCAGCACATCGGTGGCGAGCTGGCGCGGATTCAGTTTTCGCGTTTTGGCGAGCGACATGAGCGCGTTGCTTTGGTAGTCGCCAAATTTAGGATCGCAGGGACGGACTAAAATAGCGGAAACGTCGGCGTCCGCCAGCACTGCACGGACGGCGGCTTGCAGGGTAGATTCAATTTTTTTGTGCGGTAACACAGCGGAAATTTAACCACGAAAGACACGAAAGACACGAAAGAAACCAAAGCTGTCGCCACAAAACATTTTCGTGTGTTTTGTGTATTTCGCGGTTGAAGAAATTACTTTTTCCCGTGTTCGCGGATGACGGCGAGCATGGTGTCAGCGTTGGCGGATTTTTCAAGAGCTTCGCGGAAATCGGCCTTGTGCAGAAGTTTCGCGATGTTGGCGAGCGTGTGGAGGTGTTTCTGAAATTGACCCTGCGGAACGAGAAAAAGCATGACGAGTTTGACCGGTTGATTGTCCAGCGCGTCGAAATTAACGCCCTTGCTGGAGCGCCCCAACGCGCCGACGACTTCGTAAATCAAATCCGTGGAGGCGTGCGGGATGCCAATGCCAAAGCCGATGCCGGTGGACATGGAGGTTTCGCGCTTTTTGACGGCGGCGGTCACGGCGTCGCGGTCGGCGGCCTGAATTTTGCCGGTGGCCACCAGGTTGCCAATGAGTTCGTCAATGGCTTCCCAGCGGTTCGTCGCTTTGAGTTCGGGGACAATTTGCTCGCGTCCCAAGATGTCGGCTAAATCCATGTGTGCAGGATGAATCCAAAGCCGCCAGCATTTCAAGTCCGAATTGCTGACAATTTTTGCGGTTCAAAACAAATGGTGCAGCCAGTTAAAGATTTTGCCGGTTTCCGAAAACCACAAACCGCAGATTTTGAAAATCTCCGGGCGGCGCGTGAGTAGCGGAATTCCGAACAGCAGCACCACCGCATTGCCGAGAAAAATCACCACGGCGGAAAATAAATAGCCCTGCGACGTGATGTCGGACTGCCGCGTCTGCAAAACGTGAAACGTGAGCGTGACGTGAAATGCATACGCCGCGCCGAGCAGCAGGTAGAACCACACGAGATAGCCGTGCCAGTTCCAAATTATGTTTCCCAGCGCAAAAACTGCAATGACGATGATTGCGTAGAGTGGGAAAAAATACGGCGCGAGCGCGATGACGAAATTCGTCTTGGAAATGACGACATGACCGCCTTTCGAGGTGACTTTCATTTTTTTGACCTGACCACCAAAGAGCCAGGTCCAGAGCGCGTGAGTCAGTTCGTGGCCGAAGACGTAAATCCACATCGGCTTCGGCATCAGAAAAAAAATCACGCACCAGCACGCCGCGCCGCCGAGCAGCGGAATCCAGACGGTGTCCGCACCATAGCCTGCGCGCAGCACGAGCCACAACGCCCGTGCCGCGCCGGCGCAAACCGGCAGCAACAACAGGGCGATGAGAAATTTAATCCACTTCGGCACGCGCAAAGATTAGCCACAGAGGCACAGAGGCACAGAGAAATTTTTTAAAAACTCTGCGCCTCGTTGTCTCGGTGGTAAAATTGTCTTTGAAGTTTTTTGATTCAAACTAAAATCTGCGCCCATGACACAAGACCAAGTTCTGCAGATTTTCCGCGATTCGGGCGCGCTGCTCGAAGGCCACTTCGTCCTTCGCAGCGGACTGCACAGCCGGCAGTTTTTTCAATGCGCCCTCGCGCTTCAGCAGATGCCCGCCGTGGAAAAACTTGGCGCGGCGCTCGCCGCCAAACTGAAACCACTCGGCGCGGTCACCGTCGTTGCGCCGGCGATGGGCGGACTTGTCATCGGTCAGGAAGTTGCGCGGCAACTTGGCGTGCGGTTCATCTTCGTTGAGAAGGAAGAAGGTAAACTCGTCCTGCGGCGCGGTTTCAAGATTGCGCCCGGCGAAAAAATTCTCATCGTGGAAGATGTCGTCACCAAGGGTGGACGCGTGCAGGAGACACTCGACATCGTCCGCGCGCACGGTGGCAACATCGTGGGTATCGCGATGGTGGTGGACCGCTCAAACGGCGTGGTGCCAGGACAATTCGGTGTGCCGACCGTCAGCCTCATCGCGCTGCAAGTCGAGACGTTCGACCCGAACAATCTGCCGCCGGACTTGCAAAAAATTCCCGCCGTGAAGCCGGGCAGCTAATAAACTTACTTGGTCGCCGGCAGCGGACGAATCTTGATGTTGCGGAACGCCACCGAGCCGTGGTCGCCCTGCAAGGCGATATAACCACTGTCAGACTTGGCGAAATTGGGCATCCGTCCGAACTTACTCGCAGCCACGCGCGTATTGAAGTCGTCGCTATGCAAGACGTATTCAAAGTATTTCACGCCGTTGATTTCATGGACGCATTTTTCCGGACTGACGACGAGCCGGACATGATTCCATTGGCCGACCGGTTTGGTAGCGTCTAAAATTTTCCCTGTCTTATCATCAATTGGCGGCTGATACAGCGCGTAGAGCCAGCCGCAGCGGATTTTGTCCACCGCTTTTTCGTTGTCTTCCAATTGAAATTCCGGGCCGGTCGCCCAGACCGCGCCGCCGGCGTCCGTGACGTGATACATGATGCCGCTGTTGCCCGCTTCGGAAATGTTGTAGTCGAGTTGCAGTTCAAACCAGTCGAACTTGTTGGAGGTGACGATGTCGCCGGCGTTGTGGGGATTGACGCAAACGAGCGTGCCGTCCTTGACTTGCCAGCCGGGGCGCACGCCGTCCTTCTTAAAATTATGCCAGCCGGAAAAACTTTGGCCGTCGAACAGCAGTTGCCAGCCGGCGGTTTTTTCGGCATCGGTCAACGTGTTGATCGAAGATTCCGCCACCGCAGCCACAGGCAAAGTCAGCAGCAGGGCGAGCATCATCAGACGGGATATTTTCATGAAGATAGTATGCAAAAATGCCAACTTTTGGCAACCTTCACCGAGAACAAACTGCGCCATTTTCCGTGTGCGGCTTGGCCAGACAACTGTGCCAAAGCGCGCTTTTGGCGCAGTTTTCAAGTTTCCGCAAGCAGATGTCGAAGTCGGCTTCATCCTTTGTTTCCAATGATTCCGTGAGTTTCTAGCCGTTTGGCATGGTTCGGCATCTTTATTGCATTAGAAACATCAGCAGTTAAACCAGAAACCAATTTTAACCACTCAATTTTATGGCAAAAGTATTAGGCATTGATTTAGGCACCACGAACTCCTGCATGGCCGTCATGGACGCCGGCGAACCGCTCGTGCTCGAAAACTCCGAGGGCAAGCGCACCACGCCGTCCGTCGTGGCGTTCACCAAGTCCGGCGAACGCGTGGTCGGCGACGCGGCGAAGCGTCAGGCCGTCACCAACTCGCGCAACACGATTTACTCCATCAAGCGTTTCATGGGCCGCAAGTTTGATGAAGTCGGCGAAGAAATTAAGCGCATGCCTTACAAAGTCGTGAAGGCGTCCAATGGCGATTGCGCGGTGGAAGTCGAAGTCGAAGGCAAGGCCAAGCAATTTTCGCCGCAGGAAATTTCCGCGATGATTCTCGCGAAGCTGAAAGCCGACGCCGAAACGCGTCTCGGCGAGAAGATCTCGCAGGCCGTCATCACGGTGCCCGCGTATTTCAACGACTCGCAGCGTCAGGCCACCAAGGACGCCGGTCGCATCGCTGGTCTCGAAGTTCTCCGCATCATCAACGAGCCGACCGCCGCGTCGCTCGCTTACGGCCTCGACAAGAAGAAGGACGAGAAGATCGCCGTGTATGACTTGGGCGGCGGCACGTTCGATATTTCCGTGCTCGAAATCGGCGACGGCGTGTTTGAAGTGAAGGCCAC
>CAIOUK010000196.1 GCA_903861445.1 uncultured Verrucomicrobia subdivision 3 bacterium | reverse complement strand
GATCGCTACCTCGTGCGCATGGAAGAGATGAAGCAGAGCATGCGCATTTTGGAGCAGTGCTGTAACAAGATTCCCGGCGGCGCTGAAAACAAGTCGCACGAACCGGTCAGCGTTCAGGACGGCAAGATCACTTTGCCGTCGAAACAAAAAGTTTTGACGAGCATGGAAGAATTGATTCATCAGTTCATGCTTGTGACCGAAGGCATCAACTGTCCGCCCGGTGAAACCTATTTCGGCCATGAAAATCCGAAGGGCGAACTTGGTTTTTACATCAACAGCAAGGGCGGCGGCACGCCGAATCGCCTGAAGATTCGCGCGCCCTCATTTATCAATTTAAGCATTCTTGGCGAATTGCTGCCCGGCTGCATGATCAGCGACGTGCCCGTCGTGCTGGGTTCACTAGACTTTGTGATGGGAGAATCTGACCGATGAGTTTTCAAGCCACACCTAAACTGGAAGCGGAAGTGAACGAGTTGATCTCGCACTATCCAGTGAAGCGCGCCGCGTCGCTCATGGTGCTGCACGCGATCCAGGAACAGTTCGGCTGGATTTCATCCGAAGCGGTTCAATGGACGGCGAAGAAGCTGGAGCTCCAGCCGATCAATGTTTTTGAAATCCTGACGTTTTATCCGATGCTCCGGCAGCAGCCGATGGGCAAGTATCAGATCAAAGTCTGCCGCACGTTGAGCTGCGCGCTCGGTGGTGCTTACGAGTTGCACAAACATTTTTGCGACAAGCTCGGTTTGGACGCGCACAAGCACGGCGCACAGACGACGAAGGACGGCAAGTTCACCGTCGAATTCGTCGAGTGCCTCGCGAGTTGCGGAACCGCGCCCGTGATGATGGTCGGCGATAAATTTTACGAAGGTGTTTCACACGCAAAAGCGGATGAGATTGTTGGAGGATGCAAATAAGAAAATGGAACCCGTATTTACATTGCCGTATTCGGAATACAGAACAGCCAATCGGCTGGCTGAATTCTTTAAGAAGCAAGACGGGTATTCTGTTCTTTTACCCTCGTCGAGAACTGAAAAAGGTTTTGATTTGGCGTTGCTGAAACAAAATGGTGTGAAGCGCAAAGTGATTACGATTCAGGTAAAAGCCTCTCGCACTTACAGCGGGAAGCCGGCTAAATGGGAGCCTTTTGCTTATCGGACTTGGTTTCAGACATTTTTGGTTCCGTCTGAAACAGATTGGATTTTTTTAGTTGGGATGTATCCAAACAGCGAAGATAAAACACGCAAATCCAGCGCAGATTGGTGGCAGGAAATTATTTTGTGTTTTTCGCGGGATGAGATGACAAATTTTTTTAGTCAGGTAAAAACCAGAAAAGGCACGCCTGATAAATTTTTTGGATTTGGTTTTGATAAGCCGACTGCAATTTATCAAACGCGTGGTGACCAAGACCGGGGCAAAAAGGATTACTCGGCATTTTTACTCGAAAAGCGGACAGATGAAATTTTGCAATCACTAAACTAACGAAATAAAAATGAAATGGTTGCCCGACATGGATTTGAACCATGACAAACAGATTCAGAGTCTGTTGTGCTACCGTTACACCATCGGGCAATGATGGGACGCATTAAGCTAGAGATTATTTATTAAGAGTCAAGTTGCTGATATGGCGCAAGAATACAAATTAATTTTGAAGCACGCCGATGAACCCGGTTACACGCCGGACATCGAGTGCTATTTGCGTCATGGCGGCTACGACGCGCTGAAGAAGGCGCTCGTCATCCCGCCGAAAGATTTGGCCGACGGCAAAAAACTTTCCGGCGCGGAACAAATCCGTGAGGACGTGAAAGTCTCCGGCCTGCGCGGTCGCGGCGGCGCGGGTTTTTCCTGCGGATTGAAATGGAGCTTCGTTGATCGCAAGAGCGGCAAGCCGATTTACCTGATTTGCAACGCCGACGAATCTGAGCCGGGCACGTTCAAGGATCGTCAGATCATGCACAAGGATCCGCATCAGTTGATCGAAGGCATGATCATCTCCTGCTTCGCGAACGACGTGAAGCTCGCCTACATTTACATCCGCGGCGAAATGCCGGAAGGCGCGAAGATTTTGAATCGCGCCATCAAGGAAGCTCACGCGAAAAATTTCCTCGGCAAGAACATTCTCGGCACCGGTTACGATCTAGAGATTTACGTTCATCGCGGCGCGGGTGCTTACATCTGCGGCGAGGAAACCGGCCTCATCGAATCGCTTGAAGGCAAACGTCCGTATCCGCGTATCAAACCGCCGTATTTTCCGGCGATCCTCGGTCTGTGGATGTGTCCGACCATCGTCAACAACGTCGAGACGCTCTGTAACGTGAAGCACATCGTCGCGATGGGCGGCGCGGCGTTCGCGAAGCTCGGCACGCCGAACAACACCGGCACGCGCATCGTGAGCTTGAGCGGCCACGTAAAGAAACCCGGCTACTACGAAATCGAAACCGGCAAGGCGACGATCGGCGAACTCATCAACGACCCGAAATTCGGCGGTGGTTTGCGCGATGGACGCAAATTGAAAGCCGTGATTCCCGGCGGATCGTCCGCGAAAGTTTTCAAGGCCGGCGAAAAATTCAAGCTCAAGAAAAAAGACGCCGAGGGCAAAGAAATTTTGGTCGAGACCGACATGCTGGATTTGCCTTACGATTTCGATTCGCTCGCCGCCGCCGGTTCCATGAGCGGTTCGAGTGCGATTATCGTGATGGACGATTCCACCGACATCGTCGAGGCGCTCGCGAACTTGTCCGAATTTTACGCCCACGAAAGTTGCGGTCAATGCACGCCTTGCCGCGAAGGCGCGCTATGGATGAGCAAGACGCTGCATCGCCTGACGCACGGCGAAGGCCGCGCGGCCGACGCGGATTATCTCGTCAAAATTGCAGACAATATTCCCGGCGGCCGCACGATTTGCGCCTTTGGCGAAGCCTGCTCTTGGCCCGTGCAAAGTTTTGTCGCGAAGTTCAAAGACGAATTTGTCGCGAAAGGTGCAGCCGACGAAGCGCGGCGTGCGATGGAAAATTCTGAAACAGCAGAGCCAAAGCAATTGGCGTCAGCGCATCATTGAAATGAAAATTTTTGCCACAGAGCCACAGAGCACACAGAGATTTTTTCCTCTCGGTGTTCTCTGTGCCTCGGTGGCCAATTAAAAAATGTCAGCAGCAGCCACAACTGAAACGAAGCCCGCTCCGTCCGCGATCGAAAAGATCAAGGTCAAGGTGGACGGACGCGAAATCGAAGTGCCGCGTCTCATCGCGGACTGGTCGGGCAAGCTTGCGCCCACCACGATGATTCAGGCGTGCGAACTGGCCAAGACCGACGTTCCGCATTATTGCTGGCATCCGAAATTGCCGGTCGTTGGCAATTGCCGCATGTGCCTCGTCGAGTTTGGCACGCCGGCGCTCGGACCCGACCGTAAGCCGGTAATCAATCCTGACGGCTCGTTCAAGATTGCCAAGTCGCCGCGTCCCGCGATTTCCTGCGCGACGCCGATTTCGCCCGGGATGGAAATTTACACGAAGACGCCCGCCGTGAAGCAGATGCGCGAAGGCGTTCTCGAATCGCTGCTCATCAATCATCCGCTCGACTGTCCGATCTGCGATCAGGCTGGCGAATGTAAGTTGCAGGAATATTCCGTGGACTACGGCCAGAGCGCGAGCCGCTTCGTCGAAGCCAAAGTTCATAAGCCCAAAGCCGTTGATCTCGGACCGCGTATCATGCTCGACGCAGAACGCTGCATTCTTTGCACGCGCTGCATCCGCTTCACGAAGGACATCGCGGGCGACGACGCGCTCGGCATCATCAATCGCGGCAGCTACAACACGATTGCGACGTTCCCCGGAATGCCGTTCGACAACAATTACACGCTCAACACCGTGGACATCTGCCCGGTCGGCGCGCTCACGTCGAAAGATTTTCGTTTCCAGATGCGCGCGTGGTTTCTCAAGGAGACCAAGAGCCTCTGCACCAACTGCGGCACCGGTTGCAGTGCGCTCATCGGTTCGCGCGAGGAAAAGATTTACCGCTTCACGCCGCGCGACAACGACGCCGTCAATGGCTCGTGGATGTGCGACAGTGGACGTTTGAATTACAAGTGGATTGGCCGCGCTGATCGATTGAAAGATGTTTTGGTGCGCGGACAAAAATCCACCTGGACGGCGGCGCTCAACGAAATTTCCGACAAGCTCAAGAAAGCTCCGGCTGGCTCGGTCGCAATCATCGCTTCGGCGCGGCAGACGAACGAGGAGTTGTGGCTGATTTCAAAATTGAAAGCCAAGCTTGGCGCGATCAGTGATTCGATTCCGCGCGATGGCCAAGCCGACAAGCTGCTCGTCAGTGCGGACAAAAATCCGAACACGAACGGCGCGCGGCTCACGGGCATTTGCTTCACCGAAATGGGCATCAACCTCGCAAAGATCGCCGACGGCATCGCGCAGGGAAAAATCAAGACACTCATCGTTTTCGGCGAGAACATCATCAAGCGCGCAGTCAGCAACGAAAAATTGCGTGAGCGCGAAACCATCAGCGAAGTCGTGGATGAACACGGCATCACGGCGGAGTTGCTCGCCAAGCTGGAAACGCTGATCGTCAGCGACATTTTGCCGAACGAGACCACCAAGCTCGCGCACTACGTTTTGCCCGGTTGCGCCCACGCGGAAAAACGCGGTTCGTTCACCAACACGAAAGGCCGCGTCCAAAAATTCATGAAGGCCGTCGAAGCGCCCGGCGACGCGCGCGCCGAATGGGAATTTTTGCATGACCTTGTTCACAACGTCACCGGCCAGAATGGTTTTGTGACGATCGAAGGTTTGTTCAACCAAATGGCGAAAGAAGTTTCCGCCTTCAACGGCCTGACTTGGTCGGCCCTCGGCGACACCGGCGTGACGGTGCAAATCT
>CAIOUK010000195.1 GCA_903861445.1 uncultured Verrucomicrobia subdivision 3 bacterium | reverse complement strand
GCATACCAAGCAGCGTATGCGGCGATTGATGTTTCAGTTCCACGAGACTGCGAAGTTCGTCGGGCGTCAGAATCATGCTACGACTTTAACAAAGGAATTTGCGCAAGGCACGATAAAGAATTGCGCCACCGTGGATTTTTACCGATTGGGGAAAAGAAAAGAGGCCGGACACGACTCTTGCATCGTATGGTTTTGGCTTGAATATGAGCAACTTGCGATGCAGCAGGCCGTTGGTGCCAGTAAAACTGCCAGTAAAGCGCGTTGCCACAGTGCAACTTCGCTTAATCCGGCAGCTACCAAATACCAACTCATTGCCTGCTCAATAACGAAGAGATGTCCGACCTCATAACATCGCCGGTAGAAATGGTAATGTTATGAAACAACAGTTCAGCCTCTATCGCCGCAACGGCATTTACTATGCCCAGAACACCCAGAACGGCAAGCAGGAAAGCCTTCGCACGCGTGACGAAGCCGACGCCAAGGCGCTGCTCCATTCCAAGAATGAAGCATCCCGCCAGCCGATTCTAAACCGCCAGATCGCCCTGGCCTACCTCAGCGCCACCGACGCCGCAGCCGCCAGCCGCACTTGGAAATTCGTCATGGATGAAATGGCCGCGACCAAGCAAGGCGTCACCCGCCACCGTTACGACATCGCTTGGAAAGACCCCGCCTATGAGCTGATTGGCGACCTGCCGTTGCTGGAAACCAACGCCGAACACATCCTGAAAGTTCTCCGCACCGGCACCGTGTCCACCAATCACTATTTGCGCCGGCTAAACAACTTCGCGCTCGAAATGAACTGGCTTCCGAAATCAATCGTGCCCCGCCGGCAATGGCCGAAGCCGGTGTATAAGGAAAAGCGCGCCATCACGCAGGCCGAACACGAGACCATCATTGCCAACGAGAAAAATTCCGAACGCCGCGCATTCTACCAATTGGCGTGGCACATGGGCGCCGCGCAAACGGATCTCGCCACGCTCACCGCCGAGGACGTGGATTGGGAGCAGAAAACCATCGGCTTTTTCCGGCGCAAAACCGGAACCGTGGCGCGACTGCATTTCGGCCCAGCCGTGACGGCGATTCTGCAAGACCTGCCGGGGAGTGGCCCGTTGTTTCCCTACATCGCCACACAGTCCGCTGGCGACCGTTCCACACAGTTCAGAAAACGCTGCCACCGGCTGCAAATCATCGGCGTGACCCTGCACAGCTACCGCTATTCTTGGGCCGAACGCGCGAAGACGGCGGGCTATCCCGAACGCTTCGCGCAAGAAGCGCTCGGCCACAAAAGCCAGGCCGTGCATCGCTCCTACGCGAAACGGGCGAACATGTTGCTGCCGACCTTGGAAGATTACGAGAAGAAGGCCGAAGCCCCGCTGGCACAGGTTGCAGGCTAATTCAGAGCCGACGCCGAGGCATTGACCTCCGGCACGCGCGGCGCAATGTGGCTGGAACCACGTTGCGCCGTTTTCTTTTCATTGCGCGATTTCCAGTATTGGACGACGCAATCAGAGGCGCGGGCGAGCCATTTCTGGTCGCGGCGCAATTCCTCCAGCGCCACCGCCGAGAAATGTTTCACGCCGGTGGTCGGCGGATGGCCGAGCGGTTTCAACAAACCTTCCGACATCAGGATGGTGATCTCATGCGGTGCGAAGCCGAGATACCAGGCAACCTCCTCGACTTTGATTCGTGCCGGCAGCGTTTTGAGATTTAGAAATTGTTCGTGCGCCGAGTTCATGCGCCCCCCGCCTTTCCAGAATTGTCCGGCGGTGTAACCGGCAAACCCACGGCGGCCTCGGCCGCATCCACCAGCCCGCGCAACTGCCCGTGCCGGTGCGCGAAGAACCACAGGCCGACTGCCGCCGCGACGCCGCCCAAAATCAAAAGTTCGTTGCCGACAATCAGCGACGGCAATACCATCAGCGCAATGCCGCCCACCAGAATCGCCGCGCTGGTCGTCACGCTGCCGATGATGACTTGCAGCGGCGGATAAAAGATGGATGCCAGGCCGAACAAGAACATGGCGACGCCGACCCACACAATGCCCTTGAGGCTCGCCAGCTTGGCGCTCAATTCGCGCGCCGTGTCCTTTTGCGCCGCGCCGAGTTCCGTCTTGGCGCGCGTCTCTTCATGCTCGACGACCGGCATTGGCGCACTGACGACCACGGCTTGCAAGTTCGTGACCATCGCGCCGGCATCGTTGGCTGTGACGTGCGAATCTTCAATCCGCGACCCGGCCGGCACGGTGTAAGTTTTCGTCCGCACGGTTTCTTGATCCTGCCGGGACGGTTGCGCGGGGTTGTCACCCTGGGTGACAGTTTGCTCGATGCCTTGAGTCGGCTTGCTCAAAGTGGTCGCGCGACCACCCTTGAGCGGGGCCATCGCACAACCGGACAACATTCCGACCGTCACGAAGACGGCCACATTTTTCAACAGGTTTTTTGTTTTCATAAATTCAATGGACCGGGCGCACTGCGCCCTCTTGGAATCGCCGCAGTTCAAACGCGCAATCCTTCAGCGCCTCCGAGTTGCGGTCAATGCACACCGCAAGTTTTAGCGACGTTTCATTTTGTTTTTCGATGATTTGCGTGAGCGCCGCATGATGCTCATCGCGCAGCGCCTTGTGATCCGCAATCACGGCTTGCAGTTGTTGCACCAGCCAGTAAATCACCAGGCCGCACACGAGCAGCAACAGGCAGAACGCCGCGAGAAAAAGCCAGCGGTCATTCATGCCGGCGGCATGGTCAACAGCGTTGAGAAAATCGGCAGAGTTCATGTTTGTCATGGTTTATTTGGTGGCCAACCGCTAGGTTCGGATCAGCCGCACCGCGCCGCTCTGGGCGCTGATTTGCGAGCCATACTTTGCCAGCATCACCTGCGCGACCTGGGACAGCACCGGACGACGATCCGTTTTGTCGTAACCGGTTTGAACGCCGCCGGAATTGAAATACTTCAAACCTTCACCCGTCGGCGCGGTGGTTCGGTCAACAATCAAAAGTTCCCGCGCCATTTCGCAAGTTGCTTGGACAACTGCTTTCGGCACGGTGTCATATTGAACGTAGTCATAAGGAATGGGCAGCAGCACCGAGATTGGCACATGGACATTATCCGGTTCGGGACACATCGCGCGCGGCCATTGCAACGCCTGATTTGCCGTCGTGCGTGTGCCGTTGAATTGATACTCGGCATCAATCAGCCGCGACGCCATAACGAGCGCGGTGGCTTTCAGCGCATCCGTCGCCGCCGTCCATGCCGTCGCATACAGATGACCATCGTAATAGGCATTGGCATCGGTCAAATCCGCGTAAGCGTTGGCGTCAGACTTGCCCGTGCCGTCTTCTTTGATGAGCGTGAGTGCCATAAAATTATTTGCCGTCCGAATAAACCGCGTTCGAGTAAGGCGGCACATCCACGCCGTTGTCATCGCAAACGCAGATGCGAAAATAGCCAGCAGCACCGCTGCAATCCCGCGCACCCGAAAGCAAATCCCAGCCGTCAAAAGGGACGCTGCCCCAGGTCACGCCGTCGGCAGATTGGTAAATGTTGATACTGTCGTATTGGCTGGTGAAGTTGAGCGTCCAGGTCAAATGCCCGTGACCATCCGACGCGAGCCGAATGACCGGCAATCGCGCCCGGCGACGCTTTTGTTCTTCCAGTGCCAGCCAAACACGCCGTTGACCAACTGTCATAGGCGGGTTATTCGCTTTCGATGTTGGTAAGTTTTTTGCCATCGTCAGGCTTGGAATTTGTCGCCGGTTCAACCTCTGGCGTTTTCACCATAGGTTGAACCGGCTCGGTTTTGGTCGGAATCGGCGGAACGTCCACCACCAGCGGACGCCGCTTGCGCCGAATGATTGGATAAAGTTTGTCCATAATGGCAGGTGCAGCTCGCACTAGATGGCGTTGACGCCAATGGCAACTTGCCGCCAGTTCGTGCCATCGCTGACAGCGAGGCATGGCACCGAACCCGTGCCGCCAGCGGTCAGGTAGATGATGCGACGCGGATATTTCGCCGCCGTGACGCCGGCAGCAATCGCCGCCGCATTGTTGGGGTAGGTTGGAATCAGGATTTGTTCACCCGAACGAATCCGCTCGAAACTACGAGGTTGAAGTTTGCCCATAAATTTTGTTGTTCGATTTTGGTTTTGGTTTCGCGCTTCGCGCAGGTTTCCCCGCGCGAAGCGCATTGCCCAGCCCCAGGTTGGGGCTAGATGTTGTGTGTGACCGCCACGACGGGGACGTTTTTGTTTTCCCACACGCGAACCCAATTCGCAGCCAAGGCCAGTTCAGCGTTGGTCGGGTTGGCACCAGCCACACTTGCGCTGGTGAACTTCACACCGCGAGGATGCAGGATGAAACGGCGACGATTCACGAGGAACGTATCGCTATTCAAAGCATCACGCGCCGATTCGCAGCCTTCCGTGCCGTGACCGCCCTCGACGGGCGCACCGTTCAGATCAGCGAAGCCCATGCCGAAGGAGCCGAGGCCGAACAGGTAAGTCGTATAGACCAGACCATCGGTCGTGCCCGCGCGAGAAGGGCAGCCGTCATCCACGATGACGCGCCGGCCTTGGAACGTGCGGATTTGCGCCTCACCTTGGCTGTCCGGGATGAAGTCAATCAGGTCGAGCTTGCGCAGCGCGGCCTCGACTGCGGAGTGCATGGCAACGGCCACGAGCCGGTCGCCACGATCACCCAGGCGTTGAGTGGCGTCCACAAAGGTCGAGCCATTCAACCGAGTAGTGGCGGACTGATTTGCGACGGATTCACTTTGAATCGCCAACAGGTTGCCCGCCATGCTCGCCGCACCAAAGACGCCAGTGAGGGAGTTGATGAGCATGTATTGATTCTGGCGATTCCAGTAATCGGCCATGAAGTTCGCCAGCGCCAGCGCCGGATCATCACCAGCAACGACCGTCGCCAGATGATTCCACGACCACGCATTGCCGTCATTGTGAATGCGCGCGATGTCCTGGTCGGCGACCAATTTTGCCGGCACCAAAGGAGCGGAATCGCTCAACGGTTGCCGGTTGCCGGTCAGGTCGTTCCAGTGCGGCATGTTGACTTGCGTGCCGCCGAGGCTGGCACGTTCGTCGTAATCGGGATTGCGAATCACGATGCCGGATTGGAACAGGTCGGATTTTTCCGCCGTGCGCTGAAGAACGTAACCAGCGAACTGCGCTGGAACGATGATGTCTGCAAGTTGTGTCTTTGCCATAAACTAAGTTTGGTGTTGTGACCTTACGCGGCGGCTTTCAAACGCGCCGCCAGCTTCGGGTCGGATTTTTCAAGTTTCATTTGTTCCGTGAGATTGAACGATTCCTTGCGGAAGGGATTCTTCACGGACCGGTTGCCGGCGGCACCGCCACCAGAGCCGGCAGCACCGCTGCCAGCGTTTGCTTCAAACAAGTGCGGTGCGTCGGACACCAACGCATCCACCCATTCGGCCAAAGTCATCGGCGACGTGCCGTCCTTGCCCATGCGGGCAGTCTGACCGTCACCGTCGAAAGCCTGTGGCACGCCGTTGACGAGTTTGAACGTCTGGCGGGCGCGAGAAGTAATGTCAGTGATGGCCGTCGGGCGCAGACCACGTTTCGTGGCTTCAGTGACGACGGCTTGATCAATCTGGATTGCGGTCAGGCGACCAGTCAGCACATCACGTTCGGCGACCACGACGCCATGCGTCTTGTCCCATTCGGCGCGGGCGGCCTTGATGCGGGCATCAATGACCTTGTCCACTTCGCCGGCCTTGAGTTGGGCGGCCTCTTCCAGCTTGCGCTTGTCATCGGCGAGCTGGCGCACGGCGTCAGGATCAATTCCTTCAAAGCGTTTCAGTTGGTTGGTCAACGTGATGTTGTTCTGGCGGAACTCATCCAGCTTGGACTGACTCACGACGCCATCGGCGTCGAGCAGCCAGGCACCATCGCGCTCGACGTAGAAGGATTGATGTTCAGCAGGGATTTCCTGCTTGGTTGCGAATTTGTATTTCAGTGGCATAAACTTTTTATTTCACAGTGACAGTTACCGGTGTTGCGTTCACATCACCGGGCGGAGTCGTCGGCATGGCTGGCGCTGGTGTCTGTCCGGCAGGACTGACCGCGACCGGCGTGGTTGCAGGCGGTTTCTGCGTTGCCAGCAGTTTGATTTCTTCATCGTTGGTGCGACCAGGTGCGATGACTTCACCGGCACGGAAGAGGTCGAGCATGGTTGCCTGACTGATGGCGCCGGCCTGCCACGCGGCGACCAGTGCGGTGATTTCCAGCGGCGACATGCCGGTGACGCTGAAGTCAGTATTCAGACTGGCGAGGACAAGGTCGGGACCGATGGCATCGGGGATCGGTTCGGTGGAGTTCCACCAAAAGACCCAGCGAAGCACTTGCGTCAGTGATGCACTGACGCTGAGAGACACGGTGTTGAGGATGGAGTTCTCGCCGGATTGACGGAGTTCGAGAGCAGCGGCGGTTTCACCAACACGCTTCTGGGATTCGAGCATCCGCGTGCCAAGGACGGCCATCAGTTGCTCGTCACGATCCATCGCACGTTCAAAGGTGGACAGACCTTGACCATGGAATTCGAGATAGCCAGCCGTGGCGCCGGGCGCTTCGGCGACCCATGCCGTGCTGCTACCGATACGAAGGCTGGAGTTCTTGTCGAAACCAGAGACCCAAGCGGTAGGCAAAGCAGTGTAGTGCATCCCATGCTTGTAGTCAGCATTCAGGCGGTAGTGGTCGAGATTGACGGCGATGATGTCGGCCAGCGGGATCTTGTCCACTTCCGGCAGGGAATGGCGCGGACCATGAAAGACGAATGGGATCAGTGGCAGTGGTTTCCCCAGGCGAAGAGGGATGACCGTGTCCACGAGTTTCCATTTCTTTTTGCCGCGTTTCGAGGCACCACTGATGTTCTGACCGTCAGCCAGGAATTGCCAGATTTCGACTTCGTAAGACCAGTCGGCAGTTTGATTGTCAGACGAGGTTAGCGGCGGCACGAGTTTCAGCACGCGGAGTTGTTCGATTTCTTCCGGCTCGAAAGGATCAGCATCATCGGTAGGCTTCTGACTGATTTCCTTAAGCACGACCAACGTGAGGACGTTGCGACCATTCACGCGTTCGGTGTGCCAGTTGATGATGTCTTCAGCAGTATAGGCGACGGCATAGGCGCGTTGCTCGGCTTCCTCGTTCCAATCTACCAGCGTGCCAGCACGACCGACGTTGATGATTTCGGTGACGAGCTTCTTGGAGAAAGCAGACAGTGAAGTGCCAAGCATGTCGGCATCTTCCACGAACTCATTGAGGGCGTCCGCCATGCCGCCGGATTCAGGAAGTTTGAAGGTGGGATCGCGACGGAAGATCAGACCGACGAAGCCATCAGCAGTGCGGGCTGACGCGTTGAAGAAGGAAGCACGATTTTTGTAAGCGAGATATTCTTTGTCGTCCTGACAATCCAGACGTGGCAGATATTTTTCAGCAGCAGCTTTGACAGCATCTTCACCAGCAAACACATCACGCGCACGCAACCAGGCAGGCAGGTTTGCATCGTAATCAGGATGTGTGGAGTTCGCCGGCACGGGCGAACTTTAGCACGGGATTTTCGGGAAGATTCGCGTCGCATTTTCACGCACCGCATACCACCACCAGTGATACCACCAGCCCCGAAACCGCCCGCAAAATTATTTTGATTTTCTCGCTTGACCGATTTGAAATTCGTAACCACCAGCACCGCTTCGTTCGCCAGCCAGCGGGCAGCCATCGCGCCAGCCTGCCGCAGGCGCAACACAGGCTGTCACGCTGTCTGCTGATCCGCTGGCTGGCTGCCACTTCGCTCCGGCAAAGACAAAGTTAGTGTGACGAGCCTTGCGGGCTGGCGGCGGTTTTCGTCGCGCGGGTCTTCTCGTGTCTGCCAGCGGCCCTGCTTCCATGTCTGGTGTGTCTCACAGAATTTGTGATGAGACACACCAGACATTCCAGCAGGGCCGCCCGGCGTTGGTATCTCACGGTCGGCCTTCGCTGGCAGCGTTGGCAGTCGGCGGTTTGCAGTCTCTACTATCGTCGCGTCACGTTGCCGGTGCAGCTCTGGCGTGCGTGCGGCCAGCCGGCGGCGTTTCGTCCGGCGTTGCCCTGGTGGCAGCCGTTCGTGTTCAGCTACCTGTCACTCACCGGCTGGGCGTTGCGGCCACGCCGCTGGTAGGAGCGCAAGTAGAGGCTGGCCTTGAACTCGCCATGACAATTTGAAAATCGGCTGCCTATTTCCCGGCGGTTTCGCTCTTGGCCGGGATTTCGTCAGACACTTTCACCATTTCATCCAGCAGTTTTTTGAAGTCGTTCAAGCCGGTGGCAGGAATGATGATGGAATTGCGTTTGCCACCGACTTCTTCCGAGATGCGCATAAAACGGCCACGCGGATTTTCTTTCAGCGTTAGCACGAAAAATTTCCGCTCGATTTGGATCTCACCAACTTTCAACGTGTCTTCCTGCACAAACGGACGCGGCGGTTGTGGCGCGTAGGGCTGATGATACGGCTGCCGATAAGGTTGGCGTCCGTAAGGCGAAGGCCGTTCGTTGCTAATCATAAATTCATCAATTAACACAAATCGCACGCCGCACAAGTTGAAAGCGGTGTTGTGGAATTTGCTGCCATTCGAGTCCCGCAATGGTTTGGCGTCACACTGTTTTTCATATTTCAATTGGCTCGCGACGCACGCAACCAGGTGAAGTCGTGCGCCGTGGATCAGGTGAATGCGTTCGGTAATTCGTGTGTGTTTTGGTGGCCGTGCACAAGCACCAAAGTTGGTTCGCGTTGCTCAAAAGATAAATTGGTTCGCGCGCCGTTCCTGAATCACTGTGCGCTCAACAATGACGAGCGCGCCACCCATTCACGGTTTCCATTGACGAATGCCAGGTGGCGCGTGCGCGGACGCCTGACGCTCATGCTGGCGGGGGCGGCTAACGCCGCCCCGACGCCAGCACCGGCACGCCATCTTTGGTTAGTCCGAACGTCACCCTCGGCGTGCCTTTCGCTACCCCGCGCACGCGGCGGGCGTCGCAGGTTCTCGAATGGTTTTCGTGCTTTCCAGCCGTCCAGTTATGTCACGATTTAGGCGCGGGGTCAGGCGGGAAAACCTCGTCGCTAACGCTCCTCGCTGGAAAAGGCGGACAGCCCCGGCTCACCGAGCCGACACTTGCGCTTGCGCCAAGTATCGGCACGGTTTCGCCCGCACCGCTGGCCGGACTCGTCAGCTTTGCAACCGCTCCACTCCATTTCACTGCAACTTCGCAGGCTGCGTTTCCGTTCCATTCGTTCCGACGGTCACAAACTGCCGAGACCGGCACGGACACCGTTGCGCCCGGAGATTCAAGAAACCAGAGGCCGCGATGCTCCGCATATCGGCCAGTCAGCAATATGGCCGCGCGACTTCGTCCGGCCAAGGCATCAGCAATACGGCGCGAGGCTTCGCCTTTCGCCGAAGACAGCAGCAATAGCCCGCGATGCTTCGCACGGGCAAGACGCCGCAATAGTCGCGGTGACGGCCAGCTTTCACGGCGCTCCGCAGGCTGCGCTTGCGAAACTGGCCGACCCCGCTGGAAAAATTATTTGGTCTGACACCACGGCGGCAGGCTGCGGGCAGGTCTGCCGAGCGCGCCCATGCACCCATCGCGTCGCAGCCCACGCCCTACGCTCTGACGTCGTGGAGTCAAAGAATTGGCTTCGCGCTGGCGCGACTGTGCCGGGAATTGTTGCGGCCACGTCGCAAGTTGAAGTCACCAGCGCGGCGCGGTTGGCATGAAGGAATGCTTCCGGGATAGCACACAACACACATTGTCCGTTCGGTCGTTCCTCCCACCTTAATTCTGTTCGGCCCGACAACTCCCCGTGCCGGGACCCTTCGTGCCGGAATTAAGGTCAGACAATGTGCGTTGTGTGCCATCCCGCCGCTGCACTGTCACGCTGATTGCTCCGCCGTCCCCGGCGGTCGCGCAATTCCCCATTGCGCTGCAATCATCGCGCCAGTTGGCGGGCATCCTTCATGCCAACCGCGCCGCTGACGCTCATGCCGCCAATGGCACGTCCACCAGTTCAGTCGTGGCCGCTGGATAAAATGGGTTCACTTCGTTCCAAGTCAGTTTGCTCGCGTTGCTCGAAAAATAAATGGGTTGGTTTTTTGTGTGGGCAGCTTCGTTTTCAAGTCCGGTTTTTTCTGCTCGCCGTTTCTCTCCGTCGCCCTCATGGCGTCGCCGACTGCACCAGCCTGCCCGCTCACGGTGCCCTCTAAAGATTACTCCCGTGGGGGAAGGCTGGCGGCTCCGCTTTTTCATGAAGGGCGACGGACAGAAGACGCACAGCAGAGCAGTAAAAAAAAGACTATGAAAACTACATCACAAAAAAAGACCGAAGGGACTCCGAGCCAGATCCGCACAGTTGAGCAGCCTGTCGCTACCGCGCCAGTTGCGCCGAAGCAAGACAATCGCCTGCCGATTGACACCGAGGCGCGGAAGAAAAACCGGACGTTGCCGACCGAGAAGGTTTTGAATCTTTTGCTGAATAAGCAGCCGGAGATTTACCGCCTTGCCGAGGTTGTCGGCAAGTGGGTTTGGGTGACGTTCAAGGAACAACCTGCCGCCGAGATTCGGCAGCAGTTGGCGCAGCTTGGTTTCCATTGGAACCGCGAGCGCCAAACGTGGCAGCATCCGTGCGGCCAGTTTCGCTTGCGCGGTTTCCAAGACCCGCACGAGAAGTATTCGAGCTATTACCCCGCCGACCACAAGACCGCGTGACACCTACACGGGCACGGTGACAGCGTGCCCACCTTTTTTATGATTAACACTTACACCTTACGCGCTGGCGATTGCGTTATGTATGCCGGCCAGCGTTGCCAAGTTATCCGCGTGACAGAGTCCGCCGCCGTTGTCGCGGTGGTGCAGAAGCCCCGCACCATCAAGCCGAGATTCGGCAAGCCCGTCACCATCCAACCCGCGCCCAAGCACGCTTGGATTTCCGCACAGTCTGAAATTCCCATCCTTAACCGCTGATTTTATGAACACAAACGAATCACCATTCGGCCCCGTTATTTATTCCTACACCAGAGCGCAGGCCGTCGCCGACGGCGTGCAAGTCGAAGTCACCAAGACCGCGCAGGAAGCCGGAATCAAATTTCCGGTGTTCCTGACGCGCACGGTGTTTGATTCATTCGTCGCCGTGCCGGAAGGCGTGACCGGCCAAGATGAAGCCGGACGCCTTTGGGACATTTGCTGGATGTTGCGCTTTGCCATCCTCCGCAGTCACGGACACACCGACCGCTTGCCGGTCGCTCTGTATGTCCGCAACGACAACCGCGCCGCGCGGCTGGTGAAGTTGATTGCCAGTTGCGGCGCACTGGACATTGACGACCCGCAGCCCGCCATCACCGTGATGATGCCGGACGAAGATTGACCGGCAGACATAATGCGCCTGACGCCACCGCGCCGGGCGCAAATTTTTCGGCGAAACTCCCGTTGGTCGTTTCGCGTATCCAGCATTTTCTGGTGCTACGCGCACCAGACCGCGCCAAAGGTCATGGCCCTTTGGAATCCGCTAGTTTTCAGAACCCCCGCAACTTCCGCTGCGTTATCGTCCGTGCCTTCGTCGCCACCAGGTAGCGCAGCGCATCCGCCGCGTCATCGCCCCCGATGCCATCCTCGTCGGCATCCACTTTCAGCACATCTTCCGGCCGGTTCGGATCGTGTTGCAGCGTCGGCAGCGTTTCCACGAGCCGTTTGCACCGTGAATGGATGAATATTGTCGGTTTTACGCGATTTTCCGGTGCGAGGCCGGCGTCCGGCTCACCGAAGCTCTGCATCAGTTCCGCCCAACCATTTAGACGGTCCATGTTGGCCGCGCGCAGACGGATTCCCTGCCGTTCGTATTGTTGCGCGACGGTGGTTCCGTCGCCCTGCCGGGAAAACACATCCGCGCCGGCCACGAACCGGCGGAGATCCTCGACCGCCAGCTTCCGGTCGCCGATTTTGTGCCGCGCCAGCATCACCCGGATGCCGGCGGCATGACGCTGCGGCAGCCAAAGCCGTTCCGCATGTTCGTCCACGACGAACGTGTTTCCATCGCCGTCGCGACAGCCGAGCAGCGCGACGGTGTAATGCGCGAAACCGTAGTCCAGCGCCGCGAACCACTCGACCGCCCGCGTGTCGTCGAAGTCCTCGACGACGTGAACGTCGCGGCGAAAGTTCGTGAAATACTGCCCGGCGGCAATGTCCCAATCGCCATCCAACCACGCCCGTTTTTGCCAGCCCGTCAGCCCTTCCAGCACCCGGACGTAATCAGGATTGTTCCAGCGGTTGTCCGTGACCCGCGCCGGAATGAACCGCGTGTCCGATTCACGCCGTTCGAGCATCGGCGCCACGAACTTCGTGCGATACCACGCGTGACCCACGCCACCGGGATTCGTCGTCGAATAAATGCGCGGACGCCAGTTCGGTTTTGATGACCGGCAACACGTCGTGATGTCCTGGTATTTCCGGCTGGTCAACGTCGTGGCTTCTTCAATCCCGATGACGTCGTATTCAAGACCGAGGTAGGCATCAATGTCTTTCTCGTTTTGGAAATGTCCAGCGATGATGCGTGAACCATTGGCAAACGTCAGGATGCCACGGAACGCCGAGAACTCATGCGGCAGCCGGTTAAACAACTTGCGGCGCAAATCTTCAAAGTGTTCCAGGTTGGCCTTGCCCACCTTGCGCAGCAGCAGGCATTTCAAACCTTCGACACGCTGGCAATCATCCACGCCCATTTGCGCCAGCAACCAGTGCGACTTGCCGCCGCCACGCGCGCCGCCGTAGCCGATGCCCGTCGGCCCGCCGGCTTGGTCGCATAGCCGGGCGGCAGCGCAGGCGGCAAGTTGCCGTTCTTGCAGCCAGGCTTCGCCTTTGACCAGATTGAAAGTCTGGTCCATCGGACACCCCGCATTCACAGCGGCGTTGGAAAAAATCTGGTAAGCCGTCACGGTTTTACCTCCTCGACATCAATCACCGTTTCAGTTTTCCCCGCCGGCACCGCCGGCGAATAGGGTCGAGGCTCCGCCTCGTAGGCTTTGCGGATGGCTTCTTCCCATTCCAGCGACACCTTGCCGGCGTGCAGATTGTGAACTTCCTTGATCTCGCTCGGCATCCCGGCGGCGAACTGTTTGAGCTTGAACGCCAGCTCCAGCATTCGCGCCATGCCTTCAAAGCCGGGCGTCCGGTTCGACGCCTTCCACCGTTCGCGCGCTTCGCGCACCATCGCGATCGCTTCTTCGGCCTCCAGCCACGCCTGACGGCGGGCAGGTTCATGAAGTTGCCACCATTCGACAGCTTTCTCGCACGCCAGCCGTTCAATGGCCTGCCGTTCCAACTCGGCAAAATGCCGGTTGAACGCCGTCACCCGGCCGGGCCAGTCATATTTCCGGCTCAACCATTCCATCCGCCGCTTGCTGCAACCCATCTTTGCAGCGGCAGCCACCAGTGACCGGTTCGGGCCGAGATCGAGATAGATTTTGAAGGCAGCAAAGGCTTTGCTGGTTTCGCGTGGTTGTTGTTCAAACGTCATCGGCATAATTTTGGTTTCCATAGTCAATCCAATGGCACCGGTGGAAGGGCAACCCGACCCCAAGGAGGGTTGTCCCTTCCCCGTGCCTGTTTTTTGGGAGTTGTTCATTATTCTTTAGGGCTTGTGACCATCTGACCATCTTTCCAATAAAGGCCATACGAATGGCGGACTATCCCCGCTGCTACCAAGCGTTTAAGTGCCCTTTGGGTGGTGCTTTGGCTCATGTCGAACAGGTTTTTGCTGTCGCTGGTGATTCGGGCCAGAGATTTGCCGTCATTGGTGATGACGCCATCCATAAATTCCTTGTCGGAACACACCTTGTTTTTGGCCTGGGGCCGGCGGAGTGCATCAGGGTTCAGATCGTTGGCAACCCGCATCAGCGGGAAATCCCAACCCACGACAAACTCGGGCAGTTGCGGCAGGTTGCGCAGGATGCTGGTGACGGTGAAACAGTCCGGTTCCTCGTGCGGCGTCAGCACAACGATGCTGTCCGGGTCGCGTGCCCAGGCACCGGCACCGCTCATCCGATCCAGCGCATTTTTTGCCGTGCTGTCGCCCTTGGCGAAATGGTGAGCCACGACCACCGCCGCCCCGGTCTTTTGCGCCATCGCTTCAAATTCGTTCATCAGGCTGGCAATCTCACCGTTGGCGTTCTCGTCACGGTTGCCGAGAACCTTGTAAGCCGGGTCAATGATGATCAGCCCGAACTGATGCCGGGCAAGTTGCTCTTCGAGCTTTGGCCGGAGCAAAGTCAGATCAGCGTTGTGACCGCGCAGATTCCACAGCGCCAGCGACCGGCCCAGCCCCTTGCACTCGGGGCGGGCCATGCACAATGCGCCCAACCGTTCCGCCAACGCCCACGGTTGCAGCTCGAAATTGATATAGACCACCGGCAGCTTGGTGCAGCGCCGACCCCACCACGGCTGGCCGCTTGCGACCGAAATAGCCAGGTCGAGCAGGCACCAGGACTTGTTCGACTTCGACGTGCCGCCCAGGATCATCTTGCACCCCTGATGTAAAATGCCCTCGATGATTTGCGGTGGAACCTTCGGCGGCGTCGCGGCAAACTCCTCAAAAAAACAAATGTCCGGCAGCGGCGGCGGCACCGCGCCGAGATCAACGGCGATGTCAATTTGCTCGCTCACGAAAGCCCTCCTTGACCTTCATCGCCGTCACGGTCAAAACTGGCGACATGGGACTGGACGCCGTCGAAATCGTAATGGCCGTCGAAGATGCTTTTGACATCCGCATCGAAGATGCCGAGGCGGAAAAACTTCTCACGCCTCGACAGTTGATTGATTGCGTTCAGGGCAAAGTGTCGGGTGCCACTTCCAACGCCTGCCTTACGCAGCGTGCGTTCAATCTTTTGCGAAAATCGCTTCTGCGGCATGGCGAATGGAAACGACGGGATATTGCACCGGCCGTCGCCCTGGCATCCTTGATTCCAAAACAAAAGCGGCGCGCATTGCTGAAGCAAATCACGGTGGAATTGGGAATCAAAAAACCACCGGAGTTTGTCCGCGCGCGTTGGTTGAATATGTTGCTGCTGGTTGGCTCGTTGCTTGCCGGCTTGCTCGCAGCCGTTGCCACCGGCCACCTCCTGCAATCGGTGGCAGTCTGGATTTTTATTGGTGTTGCCATCGGAACCGCCGGCATCGCCTTGCGGCTGACCAAGCCGCTCTGCAAAGAATTTCCGCCGAACTTGAAAACCGTCGGTGATTTGGCCCGGTGGGTGATGACGCACAAATCCGATCTTGCTGACGCTACGCCAACCGGTTGGACCCGCGAACAGATTGCGGCCCGCGTGCGTGAAATCGTCATTGATGTCCTCGGCTGCAAACCGGATTTCAGCGAAGATGCTCACTTTGTCAAAGACCTCGGCTTGAGTTAGCCAGCCTCTGCGTCTTTGCGTCTCTGCGTTGAAAAAATGTGCGTTCATCCGTGTAATCCGTGGTTCTCAGGAAACAGCAACCGCTGTCCGGCGCGGGCTTCGATTCTTGCCCGCCGTCGCGCCTGTCGGCCCGGCGCATCATGCCGGTTGTGGCAGCGCTGACACAGTGCGGCAAGATTCAGCAGACTCGCAGCTTCCGGTCGCTCGTCGTAAATGTGCGCCACCGTCAGCACCACGCGGCTGCCGGTGACCGGATGCGGCTCGCCGTTTTGCGCCCCGCACCACTCGCACCGATTTTTGGCGCGATAGAATCGAATGAATCGCGAGCGCAATTTCCAATCGCGCGGATACCGCGCTTTGTTTTCAGGAAGAATCGGCATATCAATCCTTGAGCCAAACGAGGCGTTGCATTTTTCCGTCGCGCCACGCGCCCGGCACACGCACCGGTTGCGAGTAGGTGAAAACTTTGGGGTCGCAGCCGAACGCCGTCAGGCCGGCTTTAAGCCGGGCTTCCAAAAGTTGGTTGCGCGGCGCATCAAACCACGCGTGCAAAGATTTGCCGGCGGTATCAATGATGCAGTGCAGCCGGTAGCGCAGCCGCTTTTGTAGATACGAAAACACCGCGCCAACCTCATCCTTCGCGAGCGTATCGGATTCGATGACGAGAAATCGCGTGCCGTTGCAATTCGCGTTGCTCCGCTGGAAACTCCCCGGTTTGAACGACGAACCGCAGGTGAAATTACCCATCACGGGGCCGATCTGATACCAGTCGGCCACCGGCCGGAAATGCGTCCGGTGTTCAGGTTTGCCCGAACTGAAAATGTCACCAATCCACACATGGCAATGCGCCGGCCAGAGTTTGAGCCAGGTGCGGAACTGGTCTTCCGCATCGCGCTCGGAAACCAACAGCGGTGAATCCGCGATGATTTGCGCGAACGGCCAGCGAAAGGTCTCAAACAGCTCCGGCTTGAAGCGCTCGGCCAGCGCCTTCAAGGTTTCCAAAACCAACTGCTCGCCCGCGTCGCGGCCTTCGGCGCGAGCGCGGGCCTGGACGACCTCGCGCCGCAGCACCGCGCCGCTCGACTGTAAAACGTCGCCATTTCGCAAAATTACTCCCCCCGGTAATTTTAGCTCCCAGCTTGATTTTCCAATCCCCTGACGCAGTCGCAAGTTGGCGGCAGCCACGGCTGGCGCGCACGAAGCGTGAAAACAAAAAATCGTCGGCGCACCATCCACACTGATGCGGCAATCTTTTTTGCCGGTCGGATGCGTGTGCAGCGACTCGCCGGGACAGCGGCAGAAACCGGAAACTTCCGTTTGCCAGTCCACCGCACCGACGATGCCCGCCGCAATTTGTCTCGGATCATTCATGGGCAGCACAGGCGTCTCGCCTGTCCGTCCGGGCGATTCGCCCGGACATTGCATCCCATCACGGCTGGCAAAATGTGCGCAGGTTGGTTTAGAAGCGTCCGCGCCCAAACATCTTTCCCGCGAGATGCGCTCGCACCAGTTCCACGTCGAAAAAGATGAGACGCCCGATTCGCACAAATGGAATCGTCCTGAGATTGGTTTGCTCCCGAATCCATCGTTTGCTTGGCCGGGCTTCGGGTGTGAACAATGCCTCTAATAACTGATCTGCGTTCACCAATTTCTGTGTGATTTTTAGTTCGTTCATGAACATTCATGGAACTATTCCAAGTTCGGTGCGTCAATTCCGTGTCCATAAGTGGTCAATTGTGGTAATCGGCAACTTCGTCACCGCTTTCGGTGACGCCCATGTCCAGCAGCGCGTTCGCCAGGACATCCGGGCGATGGCGATACATCCGCATCTGGCGGACACAATCCCAATCGCCCCCACGAGTGTTCACCGGGCTTTGACTTTTTCGCGGGCAACTGGCGCGGGAAAAATCGTCAGACACGGGTGCGGTATTACGGTGCATATAACTCCTTTCAAAATTTCAATTCGGGTTCGCAGTGATTTTTAACGGCGGTGAGAAAATCCGCCGGGCGGCGGATGATTTGGCTCGCGGCTTTCGGCGGAATGCCAAACAGGGTTTTGGCTTTCCAACGGAACTGGATGTAATCCAGCACCATTTTTTCCGTGCGCGCATCGCCGCCGACCAGCCGGTGCAGATGTTCCACCACCTGCAGCGGCAGCCGGCCGGTTTCGGGATCTAGGGCAACGTCCATAATAGCAAGTGCGGCTCGCACTCAGTTCAGCCGTGGATTCTGCTGGTTGATGAAGCGCCGGAACTGGCGCAAATTTTCCCGGTCGCAATACGCCCGCCCGCGCCGCACCAGCCAGCGATGCGTCGCGCAGAGCAGCCCGAACCACACCCTGTCGAGTTCGCGGATCATGTTTCCTTTCATGGTGGCAAGTGCGGCTCGCACCTAGACGTCCACGACCGTCACGGTCGGGTCGTAACCTTTTTCAATCACCCACAACCGGTGCGCCGCTTCAAAAGCCGCTTCGCCCAGTTCCATTTCCGCGTCAGACCAGACGTGTTCAATCGGCATTTCCGGCGCGACCGAATTGACGATCAGATTCATGCACTTCACCGGCTGACCTAGCGCCTTGCGATAAGCCGCGAGTTGGTAGCACCAAGATTTGTAAGGCGACGCCTTCGCCCCCGGCTTGATTTTCATGGTCTTGAGATCCACGAGCACCGGCCCGTGAATGACATGCTCGATACAGAGGTCTGCCGTGCCGGCATAACCGATGGCGCGATTCACCAACACCTTTTCCGTCCAGTTCAGCAACGCCGCGTTGCCTTGATACCAAACGCGATAATGCGCCAGCCAATCCGCCGCCGGATGTTTAGTATCCACCTCCAGCGTTTTCGCTACGCGTTCCGCGCCGTTGTGAAACGCCGTGCCAAAATCCGCCGCGCCGTCGCGCGTCGTCTGCGAATCCTCGACGACGCGCCGGGCAAACGCGTCTTCCGTTTCACCGGGCAGGCGTGGCAGCGTGAGCGCCGCCATCACGGCCTGTTCTTGGAGCCAGGCCGTGAGTTCCGGCTTGGCGATGACGCCGAGAATGTTGGTCACACTCGGCAGTAGGTTGAGTTTGCGGGCATCGCGCAACGTCGTCGGGCGCGGCTCGCCTTTCGCCGAAAGCACGGTATGCAGCGGCGCACCGTCGCGCTGATACCAGTGCGCCGAATCAGGAGAAAATAATTTCATGGGATGACGTCGAAGTTTTGGTTTGTAACATTTTCGCTTTGTTTCGGCTCAAAACCCGACTTCGGGATCGAAGTCCGGTGGCGGCGTTGTCGCCGCGCCGCTTTTGGATTGTCCCTCGCTCGCGGGAGCGGGAGAGGGTGGCCGCAGGCCGGGTGAGGGTCGTGCGGTGGCACCAGTCGGCGCTGCCGCCTGCTTCGCTTTCCAATCGGCGAAACGCTGACGCGCCGCCGCCGGATCGTAGGTGCCGCTGGGCGTCACCTTCCGTGTCGGCTTCGATACGGCGTCAATGCTGGCGTAAGTTTTGCCGGCCAGATTTTTCTGGTGACTGATGACCAGCGTGCAGCTCGCGCCGATCAGCTTTTGCAGGTCAATGGACTCGCCCGGTGCGACCGGACGACCGCGCCATTTGCCGAGGAACGCGGCCAGATTCGATTTCGCGTGCAGCGACGCGCTGAAGTTTTTCGACACCGAGCACGGCTTGCCGTCCTCGGTTTTCGCTTCCGATTCAAAGGTGATCTTCACCTTGTTAACCATTTTCTTAACGCCCTGGAACTCTGTCTCGACGAGGCCGAGGTCCATGACATCCACGCAAATGGCGGGATGAATGCCTTCCGGGTGCGGCTTGAAATCGCCGCCTTCTTTGCACGTTAATGTGAGGTTGTTCATTTGTTTTGTTCTTTCATTTGTGGTGTTTCGTTGTTGGTAGCCGGTTGGCCAGTGGCGCTGCCACCGTCTCGGCTGTCCTTTTCGGCGTCGCGCCGAAAATCTGTTTTGGATTGCCCGTGCGGCTCGCACTTTGCGCCTTCGCGTCTTGGCGTGAGAACCGCCGGATTAAACTCGCGAATCAAATCAAAGAAAAATTCCGCGCGCATGGTGATCAGCCACGGCGCATGATTGCGGCGATGCGCCACAACCCACGGCTTTTTATGGCCAGCGGGGGCACCCCGCCCGCAATCGCCCTCGGCCTGGACGCAGGCATCGGTAAGATTCAGATTTTGCACGCGCTTGATCTCGAAGTGCAGCCACGCCAGCGCGTCACTGACCACGTCGGGACTATCCGCGCCGCCGGAAAATTGCTGACCGCGCCGCGCGTCGTAACCGTGTTCGCGCAGCAGCGATGCAAATTCGCGTTCGCCGACCTTGCCTTTGTTTCGGGAATTCATTTCAGGGAGGGTTTTTCGTGAAGTTGGGATAGAACCGTCGGCCAGTGAAATCGCACCACGTTGGCGATCTTGAGAAACGGGAGGTAGCCGTCATGCTTCCAGTTCTCGATGGAGCGCACTGAGACCTTGAGTTTCGCCGCCAGCTCCTCCTTCGTGAGCATCACGTCAGGGGATTCAACCGCCAGCCCAGCCGTTTTTTTTGAAGTGGTCGCGCTCATGTTCATAATGGGGGCCGTCAGCAAAGCCCCCTATAAACGGCGGGGTGTTCAAAATGGACGAAGCCGGAAATAAAAAAGCGCCTGTCAATACAGGCGCTTTCCTCATTTTGAACCGTTCAAAATAAGTTCAAAATGGAAGTGTAAATTGGTGAAAGGTCGAAGGTAAATCAGGTCTCGTCTTGCGAATCGTCAGTCATTCCCCGCCGGTAAATCTTTCGCGCCCGTGAATCATCGGCAGCCACGTCCAACTCGCCCAAGCGCGAGGCGAGTGCCCGTAATTCAGTCACGGGCCGTTTCATGCGTCGTTGAATTTCCGCCACGCGCGATGACACCAGCCCCGGAGAACACCCGCATTGCTTCGCCGTGGCCGCTTGCGAAAGTCCCTCCAGCACCAGCAACCGGAAAACGCGACCCAACGGCGCTTTGCGATTCCGCTGCCCATCATCCAGCGCCTTCATCAGCGCAAATACGCGCATGGCCTCACTGTCGCTCACCGGCTCAATTTCCGCACTCTGATTTGCGTTTTCCGCTTTGGCCATCGTTGCCGCCATGATTTTTTCCTGCCCTTGCTCCAGCTTTTGCACCCCTTGATGGATCTCTGTAACCAGTTTCAGCGTTTCAGCTTTCAGCATTTCAGATTTTCCCTGGTGGCCCTCCGCAAGGCGCGGCACGCACCCGCACGGCTGCCCCGTTGCCTCGCACCGGCCATCTGGCAACCGATAGACACAAATTTTTGCTCGTGCCACGCACTTTGGTTGGCCAGCGGCACCGTCGCCATCCGAACCGCTGCCATTTCCACCAGCAGCGCCGGGCGATTTGCCACCGGGTTGCTCACCCGCCTGACGCGCACCCGCGCCGTGAATCAGCCAGGACGGCTGCTGTGCACAATTGGGGCCGACGTCGTCGAATAAGTTTCCATCGCCCAGGCCAACCCCAACCCCGGCCGCCAGCAATGCGACGGCCACGAACTTCAACCCCGCCCGGACCACCGCCAAGGCGCGGCCAAGATGCACGCCGGCTGGCGCAGATTCCACCCGTTCTTTAATAGAATGAATTGCCGCCGCCAGTTCCGTCAGCGTCGTGTGAAAATCTTGCAATTCTCCGCCGGTGCCGGCGGATTTATTTTTCGACCCCTGAAGTTTCTGGAGCGCTGGACAGGGCTGTCCGGCGCTCCGGCTAGACTCACCGTCCGATTTTTCCATAAAAAATCACCATCCAGTTTTGCCGGTTCCTCACCGGCCGGCTGGATAAAAAATTCCGAAACTAAAACTCGTCCGGGAAAACATCTTTCAACCGGAGATTCAACCGGGAAAGCACCGTTTCAAATTTATTAAATGTCAGATGATGTTCCCCGAGTTCGACCCGACGAAGCGTTTCATCCGAAAGTCCGACCTTCATCGCAAATTTGGCATAGGAAAGATCACCCCGTTTTTTACGCAGGAAGATTGCCAGTTGCTTGTCGAAATTGCGTCGCACCGCCCGAAACATGGCAAATAATCCGCCAAGTATGTGTGGTGACTTGCATTTTATCGCCACTGATGGCCATACGCTAAGATTACTTTCTCCGTGCAGTTTTTTCCTCCGGTGCATCATCCGCCTTCGCGGACACCGTGAGCATGAACAAAGCCGAAACCCAAAGCCAGAGCGTCGCCCAATCGTTTAAAACGCTGTGAACCCTGTTGAAACCGTGAAGCCGAAGATTCCCAAAGATGTCGTGCTGCTCATCCCTGAACCGAAGCACGAGAACGAGCCGGCGTGTTATGAAATTTCCATCCGGCTACCGTGGACCTGGCTGGCGGTGGCGGGTTGAAACACAATCAATCCGCCCGCTCTTTTCGATTGTTCGCCATGAAATACAGCAGCGGCACCAGCACCGGCGCGGTGAACATGGAAATCAAGCTGCCGGCCATCAAAGCAATCGCCAGTCCCTGAAAAATCGGGTCGGTTAGAATTACAGTCGCTCCTGCCACCACCGCCAGCGCGGTCAGCATGATGGGACGGAAACGAATCATGCCGGCCTCAACCACGGCTTCGGCGAGCGGATGGCCTTCCGCCAAACGCAGTTCAATGAAATCCACAAGGATGATGGAATTACGCACCACGATGCCCGCGCCCGCCATGAAGCCAATCATGGAAGTGGCGGTAAAAAAAGCGTGCAAAATTCCGTGCGCCGGCAAAACACCAATAAGTGAAAACGGAATCACCACCATCACAATCATTGGCGTGAGGAACGACTTGAACCAGCCGACCATCAAAACGTAAATCAGCACCAGCACGGCGGCGAAAGCCAGACCGAGGTCCCGGAACACTTCGATGGTAATGTGCCACTCGCCATCCCATTTCATCGAGGGTTGCTGGTCGGAGAACGGCAGCACGGCGTTGTAAATTTTCAGCGGCGAACCGTCGCCACCGAATTCGCGCGTGTCGAGTTTCGCCAGCGCGTCGTTCATTTTTAGAATCGCATACACCGGGCTTTCCACCACACCCGCCACGTCGCCGATGACGTAAGTGACCGGCATGAGGTT
>CAIOUK010000194.1 GCA_903861445.1 uncultured Verrucomicrobia subdivision 3 bacterium | reverse complement strand
TTCAAATGGTTGGCTTACCAAAAAATGCGCCGCCAATAGCAAAATCCGTAAAGCTGCTATCCCTCCCTGTTGATTTATGCTATTCCTATGCCGCAAACGATGAATCCGACCGCTGCCCCCGCCACCAACCGCGAACGCTTCAACCGCGCCGCGCGTTGTCTGCCGGTGGATCGTCCGCCGATGTGGCTCATGCGCCAGGCCGGCCGCGCGCTGCCGGAATACCGCAAGCTCAAGGAGACTTACACGTTTGTCCAACTTTGCCAGAATCCCGAACTTGCCGTTGAGGTGACGCTCCAACCAGTGCGCCGGTTCGGTTTTGACGCCGCGATTTTGTTCAGCGACATCCTGGTGATTCCCGAAGCAATGGGACAAAAATATCATTTTAAGGAAACCGGCGGCGTGCAGATGGATTTTGCGGTCACGAGTAAGGTGGACATTGAAAAACTTTCCGTCGAACACGTCGTCGAACGGTTGAGCTATGTGGACAAGGCGCTGCGAATGTTGCGCGCAGAACTCGGCGACAAGACGGCGCTGCTCGGCTTCACCGGTTCGCCGTGGACACTGGCGACGTTCATGATGGAAGGTGCCAGCGTGCCGAAATACAGCCGCGCGCTCCAACTCTTTCGCGAGGATAAAAAGACTTTTTTTGCGCTGCTGGAAAAATTGACCGCCGCCGTCACCGCGTATTTGCAGATGCAAATTGCCACCGGCATTGATGCGCTGCAAATTTTCGACAGCCACGGCGGGCATCTCGCGCCGACGGAATTTCAGGAAGCGTCTGGCCGCTGGACGAACGAAATCATCGCCAATCTCGGCGGCAAAGTTCCAGTCATCAATTTCTCGCTCGGCACACACGGCAACTGGCCGGATTTGATCAACAGTGGCGCGAACATTCTCGGCATTGACTGGCAGACGGATTTGGCTGAAGTGCGGAAACTCATTCCCGCGCACCTCGCCATGCAGGGAAATCTGTCGCCAGTGCATATTGCCGAATCCACGCCGGAAGTCGTCGCTGCCGAGACGAAGAAGATTCTCGAAGCCATGCGCGGACGGCCCGGACACATTTTCAATCTCGGCCACGGCCTGACGCCGGGTGCGAAGCTGGAAAACATCGCCGCGTTGGTGGAGACTGTAAAAGCATTCAAATGAAATATTTGCCACAGAGGCACAGAGGCACAGGGTTTGAAAATGTTTTTATGCTGGACCTCGCATTGGTTTTCTCTGCGTCTCTGTGACTCTGTGGCTAAAATCATCTTGTGAAAACATTAAACGTCGATTTGGACTTGGTGAAAAAATACAACGTGGCCGGGCCGCGTTACACCAGCTATCCGCCCGCGACCAAGTTCACCGACGCCGTGACGTGGGAGCAGCTTTCCGCCAAGATCGCGGACAACAACCGCGCGCCGCACGACCTCTCGGTTTATTTCCACATCCCGTTTTGTGAAACGCTCTGCTGGTTCTGCGGCTGCACCACCGTCATCACGCTGAACCACGACAAGGGCATGGCCTACATCGAGGCGTTGGGCCGCGAAGTCGCGCGCATGGCGCCGCTGCTGAACAAAGACCGCAAGGCCGTGCAACTCCATTTCGGCGGCGGCTCGCCGACATTTCTCCGGCCGGACGAAATCCGCCGCCTCGGTGAAATCATCCACAAACATTTTACGTTCGCGCCGGACATCGAGGCGAGCGTGGAAGTTGACCCGCGCCGGCTTACGCGCGAGCATTTGGTGGCGCTGAAAGAAATAGGTTTCAACCGTGCCTCGATGGGCGTGCAGGATTTTAATCCCGTCGTGCAGCAGGCGATTCACCGCATCCAGCCGCGCGAAATGACGCAGCAGGCGATGGATTGGATGCGCGAACTTGGCTACGGCTCGATCAACTTGGATTTGATTTACGGGCTGCCATTCCAGACGCCGGCGACGTTCAACGAAACGCTCGACGCCGTTTTAGAAATGAAACCCGACCGGCTTGCCGTGTTCAGCTACGCGCATGTGCCGTGGATCAAGCCGTCGCAAAAAATTCTGGAACAAAAAATATTGCCCACGCCGGAAAGCAAACTGGAAGTCCTCAAGCTCGTCATCGAACGGCTCACCGCCGACAACCAATACGTCTATATCGGCATGGATCATTTTGCGAAGCCGAACGACGAGCTGACGATTTCGCAGCGCGAGAAAAAATTGCAGCGCAATTTTCAGGGCTACAGCACGCGCGCCGGTTCGGACATTTACGCGTTCGGCATGAGCGCCGTGTCGCAAACACCCGATGTTTATTGGCAAAACGAGAAGGAGCTGCCGAAGTGGCAGGCCGCCGTGGACACCGGCATCGTGCCGTTGCACAAGGCCTATATCGTGAGCGACGAGGACAAGATCCGCCGCGAAACCATCATGCGGACGATGTGCGACCTCTCGCTCGACTTCGCCGCGATGAGCGCGAAACTCGGCATCAACTTCGAGCAGCATTTTGCCAAGGAACTCGCCGCGCTCGCGCCGTTTGCCGCCGACGGCCTCGTGAAGCTCACGCCCGGCGGCCTCGACGTGACCGACGCCGGCCGCCTCTTCATCCGCAACATCGCGATGTGTTTCGACAACACGCTCGGCGCGGCGAATGAGCGGCGACATTCCAAGACGATTTGAAAAATTTATTGATTCTTGTACCGTATTTTGTACGGTTAGTTCGTGATTGGTCAATTTTTTACTCCTGAAATTGTCGCGCAATGTATGTTTCGACTGGCTGGTGTTCGTTCCAGTCAAAAGATAATTGACCCAAGCTGCGGCGACGGCGTGTTCATCCGCAACGCGCCTCAAAGCTGCGAGATTTTTGGTTGCGAGATTGATCCGCATTATGGTGGCATTGTCAGCCCGCTTTTGAACAAGGAACATTTCATTGCTGGCGACGCATTGACCGATTTGTTGCCGCTTTGGGGAACATTTGATTTGACGGTTGGTAATCCGCCGTTCAGCGCACAAGCAAATTTGGAAAAGCGCCCGGGAATTCTTCAAGGTTTTGATTTCGGTTTTGGCCGGTCGTCGCAATGTTTGGAAGTTTTATTTCTTGAATTGTTTCTAAAATTGGTCAAGCCGAGAGGCCGTATTGCAATTGTTTTACCGGATGGCCCGTTGAGCAACCGGCCATTCAAATATGTCCGCGATTGGCTGTTGTGCCGCACGCATATCGAAGCCATTGTCAGTTTGCCCCGCGGTGTCTTCACAAAAACTTCCGCCAAAACGAACATTTTGATTGCTCAAAAACTTTCTCCGGCTCACCAGCCTTACCGCGAGCCTACTTCTTTGCTGGTTTGCAATGAGTTGAATGAACTGAAACCATTAGCTTTGGCGGATTGGCAGGAGATGGATGACCGTTGGCAAAAAATTGTTCTAGCGGACGAATCAGATTGGCGACCCGAAGCGCACCATTCCAAAACGTCGGCGTCTTTTTCTGACAGTGTGAAATTGGGCGATGCCTTTCGACTTCGCACCGGCTTCGCCTTGTATGGCAAGCAGCGTGAATTGCTTGATTCGCCAGGTCGCGACGGAGTTCTATTGATTCGCGCAAAAAACATGGCGCCCGAAGGTGGACTGCGGTTAAACCAAAATTGCGGTTATATCAATCGCCACGGAGACGCTTTTTGTGACGAGTCAGCAGTTCAGCCGGGCGAAATTCTGTTTGTCCGCGTCGGTGCCGGCTGCTATGGCCGGACGGCCTTGATGCCGCACGGTCTCGAAGCCCAAGCGGATGATTGGATTCATGTTCTCACGGCCACGGAGGATGTGGATTGTGCGGGGTTGGTCGAGTGGTTCAACAGCGAAGAAGGACGCAGCCAAATCAGGCGTTTAGCCAAAGGGGTCGGCACGTTGAGCATTTCTAAAGCATCCTTGGCCGAAATGCGAATTCCCGAAAAATTTGTTCGCACAAATAATTTCGCGCTCGCTGAAAGTTCAGTGGACTATAAAGTCAGTCCGCGCCGAAACGCGGCCGTCCCGGCAAAAAAGGCGGGATTGTGTGTCCCCAAAGTGACGGTTCGTCCTCTTTATCGCCGGTGATTTTCTGGGCAAGATGCTTGAAGAAATTCTCCTGCGTCAAGCTGCACTGAAGGCGGCGCTGGAGTTTGGAGTCAATTTTTGGATTTGCGCGGAAAACTGAATCTGTGAACGGCGCGGATGTCACAGCGCGTTGCGCTAGTTGCCGGGCTTCTTGATAGCTGCAACCCCGGTTTTTTATCTGGGCGTCCAATTTTTCCAAATCTGAAAAGATGATTGGATTCCAAAGCGAAGCCCATAAATCCGGCTGCACCAAGACTGGCACGATTTTCACCACTCGTTTCTGCAAACCACTGCGTTCCCAAAAACCAATCACCAAAGTGAACTTGTGGTCAACTTGGAATTGTCTGCGGGCATCGCCAAAACCGATTCCAGAATTCCATTTGGCTGTTTTGATTGAGACTGGTCCGCCATCGGCAACCGGATTCAATTCGGCGGGCAAATCCCATTTGTCCGTGTAGCCGGCCAGCAATTGGCTTTTGTCTGGATTCAGATGTTTGGCTAGTTCAATCACCCATTTTTCAAACGCAAAGCCGTGTTGTTGCTCTTCAACCATGCGGCTTAAATGCCAGATGAGACGAGGCACATACAGTAAATTTTTCAAATTGTCCAAATTCCGTGTTTTATCCGTGTTCAATCCGTGGCAAAATCGTTTCGTGCGTAGGCAAATTTATTTTTCATGAAACCCGTCGCAATCATCGGCGCTGGCATCACGGGGTTGACGGCGGCGTTTTATTTGAAACGCCAGGGCGTGCCGGTCACGGTTTATGAGGCGGGCGGGCGCGTCGGCGGCGTGATTCAGTCTATCCGCAAGGACGGTTTTCTCGCCGAGTTCGGGCCGAACACAATTCTCGAAACGTCGCCGAAAATCGCGCAGCTCGTCCGCGATGCCGGCCTCGAAGCGCGCAAGCTCGCCACCGACCCGAACGCCGAGGCGCGCTACGTCGTGCGCTACGGCCGGCCGATTGAAATGCCTGGCTCGACGCTGGGATTTTTCACGACAACGCTGTTCACCGCCAAGGCCAAGCTCGCCGTGCTGCGCGAGCCGTTCATCAAGCCGCGCCGCGACGGCGTGGAAGAAAGCATTGGGCAATTCGTCGTGCGCCGGTTCAACCAGGAATTTCTCGATCACGCGATTGACGCGCTGGTGGCGGGCATTTACGCCGGCGACCCGCACAAGCTCTCGCTGCCGCACGCGTTTCCCAAGCTCAAGGCGCTGGAAGACAATTACGGCTCGATGATCAAAGGCCAGATTTTCGGTGCGCGTGACCGGAAAAAATCCGGCGAAGTCGCGAAAGACCGTGCCGCGAAATTTTCCTTTGACGAAGGTTTACAGGTGTTGCCCGACACGCTGGCGGCGCAGATTGGTGATTCGTTGAAATTGAATACATCGGTGACGAAGCTCACGCAAACGAACGCTGGCTGGCGCGTGACAACGCCGAACGGCGAAACTGATGTTGGCGCGGTGATTTATTGCGGCACGACTTACAAGTTAGCGGAGTTAGAAATTGAAGGTAGGGCGGGCAGTCCTCTGCCCGCCGCCAGCGCGCACGGAGTGACGCGCCCTACCGAAACATTTTCCGAAATCAGTTATCCGCCGGTGGGCGCGGTGGTGCTTGGATTCCGGCGCGAGGATGTGGCGCATTCGTGCCAAGGTTTCGGAATGTTGATTCCCAAAATCGAAGGCTTCAAAATTCTCGGCACGATTTTTTCGTCGGCGCTGTTTCCGAATCGCGCGCCCACCGGTCACATCACGCTGACGAGCTACATCGGCGGCGCACGGTATCCGGAGCTAGGTTTGTTGCCGGAGAAAAATTTGATCGAAGCCACGCTCGCGGATTTGCGCGTATTGCTGGGCGTGAAAGGCCAGCCGGTATTTACCCACACCAAGACGTGGCCGCAGGCGATTCCACAATACAACGTCGGCTATGGCAAATACCGCGAGCTGCTGAATGCCCTTGAAGCTAAAAATCAAAACCTGTTTTTCGCCGGGCATTATCGCGATGGTGTTTCGCTGGGCGATTCGATTGTTTCGGGCGTGAACATCGCGGAGCGCGTCGGCAAGAGTATTTGAACCGCGAAATATCCGAAATACACAAAAATGAAAAACGTGATGGTAGAAGTTCTTTTTCGTGTATTTCGTGTGTTTCGCGGTTAAATTTTTCATATATGAGTAAAGCCATTCTCCTCGTCAATCTTGGTTCGCCGGACTCGCCGTCGGTGCCGGACGTGCGCCGGTATCTGAACGAATTTCTGATGGACGGTCGCGTCATTGACGTCGCGTGGCCGATCCGCCGTTTTGTCGTGGGCATGATTCTCATCAAGCGCCCGCACGAATCCGGCGAGGCTTACGAAAAGATTTGGACGAAGGACGGTTCACCGCTCGTCGTCAGCAGCCGCAACGTGCAGAAGCTCTTGCAGGCGCGCGTTTCCGTGCCGGTGGAACTGGCGATGCGTTATCAAAATCCGTCCATCGAATCCGCCGTGAAAAATCTCGCGGCCAAGGGCGCGACGGAAGTTTTGTTGATTCCCCTGTTTCCGCATTACGCGATGTCGAGTTACGAGACCGCCGTGGTGCGCGTGCAGGAGGTCGCCAGGAAACTCGCGCCGCAGCTGAAGCTATCGGTGCAGCCGCCGTATTACAATCATCCCGATTATATCGCGGCGCTGGTCGCCAGCGCGAAAGATTATCTCAAGGATTACGATCATCTGCTCTTCAGCTATCACGGCATTCCCGAGCGACACTTGACGAAGTCCGACCCGACCGGCTGCCATTGCTTGAAGGTGGAAAATTGCTGCGAAGTCGCCAGCCCGGCCCTCGCGAAATGTTACCGCGCCCAATGTTTCGCCACGACGAGGGAGTTTGTGAAACTCGCCGGCGTGCCGCCGGAAAAATATTCCGTCTCGTTCCAATCGCGCCTCGGCAAAGACCCGTGGCTCAAGCCCTACACCGATTACGAACTCGCGCGGCTGCCGAACGAGGGCAAGAAGCGCGTGCTCGTCATCTGTCCCGCGTTCGTGTCCGACTGCTTGGAGACCATCGAGGAAATTGGCATGCGCGGCTGCGAGCAGTTCATGGCGGGTAACGGCAAGGAATTTACCCGGATTCCCTGCATGAACGAACATCCGGCGTGGATTGCCGCGCTGGAAAAAATGGCGGGGAAATTTCTCGCCGCGTGAATCAGCGCAGGTCGTTTTGCGCGAAGGCGAGTTCGGCGACGATTTGGCCGCCGATGAGATGCTGCTGGATGATGCGCTCCAAATTTTCCGGCGTGCAACTGTGATACCACGCGCCTTCGGGATAAACCACGGCGATCGGCCCGCGCGTGCAGACGCGCAGGCAACTGGCCTTGGTGCGATAGACGAGCGGGTTCGGCCCGACGAGGTTCAACTCCTTGAGCCGGTGCTTCAAAAATTCCCAGGCGGTCAGGGTCTGTTCACGCGGGCAGCATTTCGGCTCATCCGCGTCCGTGCAGAGAAAAATGTGGCGCTGGAATTTTTCCAGGCCGAGCGCGGCGGCGGCGGATGGGAGGTCGGCATTCATTCAACCACGAAATACACGAAGCCCACGAATTGGAAACTCAATTTTGCAGCCTATCAAGCTGTTAGGCATAAATGTCATGAACGATTTTCAAAGCAGTAAGAAATTAGATAAACCGCTACAGAAATGGCGATGTAGCAATTCTCTACTAGCTTCTTTTTCGCGGGTTTTTCCCGAGATTGCGTAATTTCCAAAACCGCATGACGAATCAGAAAAGTGCAGAGCACATAATATAGAAACGGGATCGCATGCACGTAATATGGGTAATCTCCAGCCTTCTTACCGAACAATGACAACAACCAGCCAATCTGACTGTAGATTCCAAGAAAACCCAAGCCTGAATTGATAAACATCCACTTGACCTCATCTCGTCCGAAGAATTTCAAATAAAACCAAATGTGAAGGAACATCCCAAAACCTCCGAATAAATACTGGATATGCAGGGGTGGTGACTTCTCGGAATAAGCCATCAAAAAGCCCATAGTGCCGAACACTAGCATATTGATCAGAGGAAGTGAATAGAACATATCCCATGGCAACTCGGAGCCCTTTGGATATAACTTACCGTTGATCCTGATGTCACTCAAAAGCTTCATACACATCGAATGCTGCCTAACGTAAAAAACTGAGCCACCGCCGACTCGCGACGTGAACCGCGACAGCGGCATGGCCAACAGAAAAGGCGGTAAACCGGTTTTGGGTATTTGGCCCGTTCATTTCCGCCGCGAATTTGCGTCTTTGGCCGCCGGTTGTCCAGCGGGTTTCCGTTTCAAGGTTTGCGTGCGCCGGCAATTTTATTTTCCAGCGCCTTTAATTTTTCATCAATCGCATTCCGGCCGGGATAATCCGGCGCTTCGGCAATCAGCGCCCGGTAATTTTCCAGCGCCTCGGCCACGCGGTTTTGCGTAATCAGTTTTTCGCCCAGCATCAGCCGGAGCCGGAGGCGTTGCTGGGGCGAAGGATTTAATTTCAACGCGGCCTGCCACGCGCGGATGGCTGAACTGGGTTTGCCCAGCGCGGCATAAAGATCACCGAGTTTCTCTGTGAGCACGGCGCTTTGTGCGGTGATGGGTTGTGCCTCCAGAAATTTCGTCAGCAACGGTGCGCGCAAACCGCGCGCGAGGTCGAGGCAGACGAGCCGGTCAAATGACCATTCAATGAGCGGGCTTTGGCGGCGCGCGAGTTGCGCGTGCAGTTCCGGCGGCGCGGTTTTGAACGGCTGATACAGCGGGTCGCCGATGACGGTGTTTTGCCAGGACAAGGCGTTTTGCGCCGCCCACGCGGCTTCGCCGAAAGTAAATTTCTGCCCGAGCGCTTGCAGGAAGAGGGCGATGTTGGGCGTGAATTGCAGATAGGGTTCATACACGCAGCCCATCGTGCAGGTCGCGCCCTCGGCGAGCAGCGGGCCGCACCAGTTGCGCGTGGTGCTGCGCAGCGTGTCGGCGCTGTAAGAATGCAGGTGATACGCGAACGCGCCGGGCATGAATTCCACTTTGGGCAGGGCGAACGGCCCATCTGCGTTCCCGGTATACCAGCCGGCATAAATCGCGATGTGGCTCATCGGAAACGCAGCGGGCCAAGTGTCCGCGTTGGTGTCCGTCTCCACTTCAAAGCCGAGTCGCCGGGAGATTTCTGCGCCGGCGAGCAGCCACTGGTCGCCGGGAAAATAAGTGTTCGTCGGCGACAGCCCGCGCGCGTCGAAATAGGCGCGGCCCCAGAGGCCGTTCGTCTCCGCTGCCATCGCCTTGTCCACGAGGTGCGTGGCGATTTCCGCCGTCGGGCCGTCCAGCCGCGCGACGAGCAGGATGCCGTTGGTGCAATTCAGTTGGGCGCGATTGGTGCAGCCGTAAAACGGATTAGGCAGCGGGCCGGTCAGGGGAATTTTCATCTTCAATTCCGGCAGCCAGGCGAGTTCGGAATCCACCGATGCTTCATTGCGGCGGAAGGCGGTGTTGGTAGTTTTAGCCTCCGGCTCGTCCAGCGGCGCGACCGGCGCGATTTTCAGCGGCACGCCGTAGCACAGCACCGCGTAGCGAATTTTGGAGGCGACCACGTGCGTTTCCGTCAGCGGTGGAAAGTTGTTGGTGGCGGGAACGACGGTGTCGCCAAATTTCCACAGGCCGGCGGCGACCAGTTTTTCCGCCAGCGGCTTCTGCAGAAAATCCGTGAAATCGGCGCGCGTCATCACCTCATCCAGCGACAGCGCGAAGCCAAAAATCTGGTTCGCCGGCACCTGCCGCGCCGCCGCGTAATGCTCGGCGACGGCTTTGGATTCCGGCATCCGTGAATTGTAGATGACGACCACCTCGTCGCCGCCCGCGTGCGCCAGCAGCGGCGACAATATCGCCAGCCAAACGAAAATAGTTTTGAAAACAAAGGTGATTTTCATGTCACTCGTCACTCGTCACTCGTCACTTTCAGCCCGTCCCACGCCAGCATAATGCCGGCGGGCAACTCCGCCTGTGATTTGTCGTGGTCGTAATCGTGCGTGAGATGCGTGAAAAATGTTTTTTCAGCATTGATACGCCGCGCCGCCGTCAATGCCTCGTCCAGGCACATGTGCGTCGGGTGCGGCTTGTGGCGTAGCGCATCCAGCACGGCGATTTCCACGCCGCGAATTTTTTCGAGCACGGTGTCGGGAATTTCCTTGCAGTCGCTCAAATACGCCAGCCGCTTGCGGCCACCTTGCTCGAAAAGAAATCCCGTCGTGGTCATGCGCCCGTGCGGCAGGTCGAACGGCGTGATTTTTAAATCGCCGATTTCAAACGGCCCGGTGATGACGCGTTCTTCCGGCATAAAATAACCCTTCGGCCACGGGCCTTGATGAAACGCGTAAAGAAAAACGCGCCGCAGATGCGCCATCGTCTCCTCGCTCGCGTAAATCGGCAGCGTCGTGCCGCCGCGCAAATCGCAGAAACGCCGGCAGTCGTCCATGCCGAGAACGTGGTCGGCGTGCGCGTGCGTGACGAGGACGGCGTCGAGGTGCTTGATTTTTTCGCGCAGACATTGGAGGCGAAATTCCGGCGGCGTGTCCACGACGAGTTTTACCTTGTCTGTGCTGACGTAAATGGCCGGACGCGTGCGCCAGTTTTTCGGGTTGGCGAGAAACTCCGGCGGATAATCCACGCCGATGAGCGGCACGCCTTGCGAGGTGCCGCTGCCGAGAAAAGTAAATTCAAACGCCATGCCGCGCCAAATTAGCAGAAGCCGGAAATTCGGCGAATGAAAATCATTTTAGATCGGTTTCATTCGCTGGCCTTGGATGCGGTCGAAACGCCGCCGTTTTTTTTGCCCTTGTCGCCAACGCTAGGTTTGGCTGGATTGACAACTGACAATTATTTGTCATCCAGCAGATCGGCGAGCGACGCATTTTTCTTTGGTTTTTTACCTTGGCCAGCCTTGCCCTTGCCTTTGTGCAGTGGCGTGGTGTAATGCGGCGACGGTATGTGTTCCGCCGCCATGATGTCCTCGATTTGTTTGACGATGTCGGGATGCGCGGCGGCGATGTTGTTTGCTTCCGTTGGATCGGTTTTGAGGTCGTAAAGTTCCAGCGGATCTTCAGTGCCAGTGCGATAACCTTTCCAATCGCCCAGCCGCACGGATTGCTGAAAGAATGGCTCGTAGATTTCAAAGTAGAGCGGCGTCGGACGCACCTGATGTTCCCGTCCGAGCAATGACGGCAAAATGGAAATGCCATTGATTCCTTTGGGCGCGGGCACGCCAATCAAATCCGCCACGGTCGGCAGAAAATCCACGAACCCGGTCAGCACGTCATTGGTCGAACTAGGCTGAATGTGTCCCGGCCAGCGCACGAGGAACGGCGTGCGGATGCCGCCCTCGTAGAGCAGACGTTTGTGACCCCGATAACCGCCGGTGCTGCCCAGCTCCTTGATGAATTCCGGGTTGGCACCGTTGTCGGAACTGAAAATGACGATGGTCTTGTCGTCCAGCCCGAGGTCTTTCAACTTCTGTAGCACACGGCCCACATCTGTGTCGTCCAGCTTGACCATCGCGGCATAATTTTTGTCAACCTGCGACCACGGCTTGGCCGTATAGGGCGCGGTGTCCGGAATAACATAATCGCCGTGCGGCGGTGTCCAGGCCGCGTAACAAAAGAACGGATGATCCTTGTTGGCCTCGATGAACTTGATCGTTTCGTTTGCGATCCGCGTAGCGGAATAATCCGCCCAAGTTTTTTTGCCGGACTGCTGGATGGGAATGCTGACGCTGTTGCTGACCAGATAGTCGGTGAAATAATTATGCGCGTGAACTTGGTCGTAATAGCCGAAGAAAACGTCGAACCCCAGCTTCTCCGGCACGCCGACCGTGCCGGGATTGCCCAGCCCCCATTTGCCAAAACCGCCGGTCGCATAACCCGCATCGTGCAACAGCCGCGCAACCGTCATTTGATCCGCCGGCAAATGCAGTTTCCCCACCACGCCGTCCGATTTGTTGTGTTGCTCACCATTGGCGCGGAACACGGCGTGACCGGGATCCTGTCCGGTCATCAGCACGCAGCGCGACGGCGCGCACACGGCGTTGCCGCTGTAGGCCCGAGTGAATTTCATGCCTTCCTGCGCGAGCCGGTCAATGTTCGGCGTCGTGCCATATTTGCAACCGTAAGCCGAAAAATCCCCGATACCCGCATCATCGGCCAGAATGAAAATGATATTGGGTTTGTCTGCGGCGTGGAGCAATGACACGGGCGCGGCGAGCAAGCCGAGCAACAGACTGATGCTTGCGATTTGCAATTTCATGGGCGGCTTTTTTTGTTGGTTCTGATTTCTGCAAGTTTGGCAGACATTTCCGCGACGATGTCAGGATGCGCGGCGGCGATGTTCTTGGTTTCGCTCAAATCAGTAGCGAGATTGTAGAGTTCACCAGCCGGAGGCGGGAGGTCGTGGTCGGCCACAACCTCGGAGGGTTGTTCGGGCTTGGCCAACTTGCGGCGACCGGATTTGCCACCGTTGTGTCCCGGAATATATTTCCACTGGTTATGACGCAGGGCGAGCGCGGAGCCATCGTTGTTTTGTTCCACGAGATAGTCGCGACAAGGGGTGTCGGTTTTTTGGCCGAGCAAGGCCGGGAGAATGTTGTAGCTGTCGGGAGCGTCAGTGGGCGCAAGTTTCTGGCCGGTGAGCGCGGCGAAACTGGCCAACAGATCTACCTGACAGACCAACGCGTCGGACACGCCGGGCTGAACGTGGCCGGGCCAGCGGGTAATCATCGGCAAGCGCGTGCCGCCTTCCCAAATGGTGCTCTTGGTTCCGCGCAAGACGCCGTTGCATTGGTGGCCGTTGACGGCGGCGAGGGAACCGATGCCGTGCACCGTGTCGGGGCCGTTGTTGTCGAGGATGCCGCCATTATCGCTGGTGAGGATGACGAGCGTGTTGTCGGCCAGTTTCAACTCGTCGAGTTTGGCGAGCACCTGGGCCACGGTCCAGTCCAACTCGACGATGACATCGCCGCGAACGCCACATTGGCTCTGGCCGCGAAACTTCGGGTTCGGCACGCGCGGGACATGGATGTTGTGGGTCGCCACTTCAAGGAAGAAAGGTTCGTTTTTATGTAGTTCGATGAACGCGCAGCTTTTCGCCGCGATGACGGTGGAAATATTTTCGTCGTCCCAGATTGCAGCCTTGCCGCCGGTTTGCCGGCCAATGCGCGGGATGCCATGGATGAAAGATTCGGGCTCACCGCGTTTGACGCTGTAGTCGAGCGCGATCGGGTCGGCGGGATCGAGGTTGACAACATGGTGGTTCTCGACCCAGACGCACGGAACGCGGTCGCCGGTGGCGGGAATAATCCACGCGTAATCGAAGCCAAGTTCCAGCGGGCCGGGTTTGATATCGTGGTTATAATCGGTGGGCTTGGAGCCGAGACCGAGGTGCCATTTGCCGACGATGCCGGTGGTGTAGCCGGCGCGTTTCAGCAGCGAAGGAACGCTCGTGCGGTGCGTGTCAATAAGCAGGCCTTCGATGCCGCTGGCAATGCCGGTGCCTTTTTTGCGGAAGGCGTATTCGCCGGTCAGGATGGAATACCGGGAGGGCGTGCAGACGGAAGCCATCGAATGCGCATCAGTGAAGCGCAAGCCTTGCGCCGCGAGCCGGTCAATGTTGGGCGTCTGGACTTTGGTCGCGCCGTAGCAACCAAAATCACCGTAACCAATGTCATCAGCCAAAATGAAAACGATGTTAGGTTTGACGAGCGTGGCGTCAGCGGCCAGCAACGCCGCCGGTAAAGCCAGCAGCAAAATAGTAAAAACAAGATTTGTGATTTTATTCATGGCTTCTTTAATCCGATGCTTTGGTGGGTTAGGCTTTGGACGTTCTTCAGTCGTCCTAGGTTTCATTTTAAAACTGGAATAGCTTTGGAATGCCGAGAAAGATAAATTCAAACGCCATGCTACGCCAGATTAGCAGAAGCCGGAAATTCAGCGAATAAATTTCTTTTTTGCATCTGTGCCCATCTGTGTTTATCTGTGGCACAAAATTTGGCCATGTTGACGACGCTGCGCATAAAAAATCTCGCCCTCGTGAGCGACCTCACGCTGGAACTCCAGCCCGGTTGCAACGTCATCACCGGCGAAACCGGCGCGGGCAAGTCCATCATCATCGGCGCCCTGAATCTGGTTTTGGGCGAACGCGCCGACCGCACACTCATCCGCAGCGGCGAAGAAAGCTGTTCCGTCGAAGCCAAGTTCGATGTCAAAAAACTTCGCGCGCCGCTGAAAAACTTTCTTGAAGAAAACGGTCTGGAACCGTGCGAAGATAACCAGCTCGTCCTCAAACGCACCTTCACCAGCGCGGGCACGAATCGCCAGTTCGTCAACGGTTCCGCCACCACGCTCGCCACGCTGTCGACCATCGGCGAATGGCTGGTGGATATGCACGGTCCGCACGATCACCAGTCGTTGCTGCACGCGGGCAAACAGCTTTTGATTCTCGATGCCTTCGGCGGCTTGGAAAAGGAGCGGGAAGCGTTTGGCGAACTCATCCGCCGCCGCGCCGTTTTGGCCGGCGAGAAATCCGCGCTCATCGTGGATGAAAAAACTTACGCGCAGCAGTTGGATTTGTTGCGCTTTCAAGTTCAGGAAATTTCCACCGCCCGCTTGAAGGAAGGCGAGGATGCCGAGGTGGAAGCTGAATTTAATCGCGCGAGCAACGCGGCGAAATTACTTCAGTTAAGCCAAGCCGCGCTCGACGCGTTGGGCGAAAGCGAAAGTTCTTTGCTCACGCAATCTGGCGTGATTGGCCGGGTGCTGGCTGAGCTTCAGCGCGTGGATGCCGGCGCGGGAAATCTGGTCGCGCTGCACGCGCAGGCAGGCGAGACGTTGCGCGAATTGCAGACGGAGCTGTCGCGCTACGCCGACAAGGTGGACGTGGATCCAGCGCGGCTTGCGGAATTGGAAGAGCGACTCAATCTAATGCACACGCTCAAGCGCAAATACGGTGCGACCATCCCCGAGGTCATCGCGTTCGGCGACGAAGCGAAACAGAAATTACAGTCACTCGAAAGCCGCGACGCGGAACTGGCTCGACTGAATGCGGCTCTGGAAAAACTGGATACGGAAATTCAAGCCGCCGGTAAAAAACTGACCGCTGCACGGAAGAAAGTGATTCCACAGCTCGCTAAAGCCGTCAGCCAACAGCTCGAAGATTTGGGCTTCAAGCAAAGCAAGTTTGACGTGTCGCTTAAAACTGATTTTGTAGGAGACGAGGTGACGAGTCTCAAATCAAAAGAAAGTCAGAGACTCCTCACGTCGTTTCCTACCATCAAGTCAAACGGTTTCGACGAAATTGAATTCCAGTTCGCGCCGAATCCGGGCGAGCCAGCCAAGCCGCTACGGGCGATTGCATCATCCGGCGAAATGGCGCGCGTGATGTTGGCGCTCAAGACCGTGCTGGCGGCGGAGGATGAAATTCCCGTTTTAGTGTTCGATGAAGTGGACGCGAACGTCGGCGGCGAAACGGCGAATGCGGTTGGCGAGAAGATGCGCCAGATTGCCGCAAAACGTCAGGTGTTTTGCATCACACATTTGCCGCAAGTGGCCGCGCCGGCGGACGCGCATTATGTTGTGACCAAGTTGGTGGCCAATGGCCGGACGATCTCCGAAATCAGACTGCTCGATAAAAAATCGCGCGTGACTGAACTCGCCCGGATGCTGGGCGGTCAAAGCGCGGCGGCCCGCCAGCATGCCGAGGCCTTGCTGAAATAAAAAATCCCCGGCCGGAGCCGGGGATTAATTGTTTGAATTAGTTTATTCAGGCTTTCTTTTCCGCCTTGATCTTAGCCCAACGCGCTTTCTGGGCGGCAATGATGCGCGCGCGACCAGCGGCGCTCATTTTGCGTTTGGCTTTTACCACCGGCTTGGCGGCGGTTTTGGCGGCGACCTTTACCTTCGCGGCGGGCGCGGCTTTGGCTTGGCCTTTGATCTTGGCCCAGCGCGCTTTCTGCGCCGCGGCAATGCGGGCGCGACCGGCGGCGCTGATTTTTTTCTTGGCCTTCGCCACCGGCTTGGTAACTGAAACGGCTTTGGCGACGCTATTCAATGCCTGATTGATGGCGGCAAGGCGGGTTTCGAGTTTGGATTTCTCCGCGAGCAGAGACTGGCGCAGAGCAACGTATTGTTTTAGTGGATCGTTATTCATAAGGAGTTAGGCGGCTAACATAGATAACTGTTGCCAGTTTGGCAACCTCAACTTATCTACCCGCCGGATTCAAGCTAACTGTCGTTGCCGAAAGCATCTTAAGAGACTTATTGCACCCAAGCCGACGCAGCTCCAGGAAAACCAGTTACCGTGCCGATGGTAATAAGTTGGCGGACGATTCGTGGTCAGGGGGATTTCAATCGTCAATGCGCCGCGAGCATGAATATCTCCAGCTTGGTTGGAAATAAGCTGGCGCACCCGGCCGTGTGAATCAATCAGGCAACTGACACCGTTGTTGGCGCAGCGGATCAGCGGCCGGTTGTTTTCCACGGCCCCAAAAATGGCGGCGGCGGCGTGCTGCCATTGCTCGGCGCTTTCACCAAACCAGCCGTCGTTGGTCAGGTTTACCAAAAAATCTGTATCTTCTTGGGCGGCGTCGCGACCCAGTCCGGCAAACACGTCTTCGAAGCAGATGAGTGGCGAGGCTTTAATTGTTGGATGATTCTTGGTAGCGGAAATTTCATTTGTGCCAACGAGAGTTATTATCTGCTGTGGCTCGCCGGTAAGCTGAGTTATCTCAAACTGTCCGGACTGGTCGCCCGGCGTCCAGCCACCGCTGATGGGCGTGAGCCATTTCAGAAAGGGGAGCTGGTCGGTGAGCGGCACATATTCGCCAAAGATAACCAGCCGGCGTTTGTGGTATCGCTGCTGCCAGCGACCTTCGGGACTGATCAAAAAGGCGGCGTTGAAATAGTTCGTCGCGTCGGAATGAAACTCGACGTCATCCGCGTTCAGAATTAGCCAGACCCGATTCGAGCGGACGAATTGGTTGATGGCCTGATAAATCGAGTCGTTCATCGGTGGCACGGCGGATTCCGGCCAGAGCAGGAGGTCGGTGTGATTGGTCAGTGCGGCTTGGGATTGTGTCAGCAGACGGTTGAAACGACGCGCATCTTCACTTGCCGACCAGATCAAAGTCTGCGGCTCGCTGGGTTGAATCAGCGTGACGCGCAACGTTTGGTCAGAAGGCGCCGCGACGTGATTCATGGCAAAAAATCCACCGAGATAACAAAACATTACTGTGCACAAAGGCAGGGCGATTTCCGCCTGCCAGACAAAACGTCGGGCGGGATTTTGCAAAACCATTTGCGCGGCGGAAAACAGCGCGAGGGAAAACCACGCCACGAGAAACGAGACGCCGTGAACACCCGTGATGGCGGCGATTTGGATGAGCGGCGTCAGTTTGAACTGCGAGACGCCGAGATCGTTCCACGGAAAGCCGGTGAACAACCAGCCGCGCAAAAATTCCAGTGCCACCCAAACCGCCGCGCCGGTCAGCGACCAAAGAAAGCGGCCGAGCCAATTGGAGTTACTCCACTTAAACCGTGCGACCAGACACGTCCACGCCGCTGGGTAGAGGGCGAGATACGCGCACAAGGAAATCCAGCCCAGCAGTCGGAAACCGGCGGGCACCGGCATATTCCACAGCCAGTAAAGCGACGCCAGCCAGAACGTCAGCCCGGCGACATAGCCGACGCGAAAGGCATCCCAACGCGATTTGCCGGCGGCGGCAAAAATTATCAGTGCCGGCGCAATCCACGCGAAGCCGGCGAGATTGAAATTTGGAAACGCGCTCGCCAGCAGCAAGCCGGCCACGATGGCGACCAGATAGCCACTGCGCCAGAAGAGTTCAGTGCCAACACTTTTGGCCACGGCCACGGCGGAAAAATCGTCGCAGAACGTCGGGCCGAGTTGCGTGCAACGGGCGGCCTCGCGCAGAACGCGGCGACTGGCGTTGACGACCACCGCCTGCCGCGAACCGCGCCACACAGCGAAATCGGCGGTGGAATTGCCGGCGTAATCAAAGCCGCGCGGGCCGAATTTTTCTGTCAGCGCCCGCAATTTGTTTTCGCTGCGGAGATTCGTTTGGCCGTCGCTGGCGAGCACTTCGTCGAACAAACCGACATGGTCGGCGATGGGCTGCGCCATTTTCAAATCGGACGCCGTGGCCAGAATGATTTTGCGACCGGAATTTTTTTCGGTCCGCAGCCACGCAAGAAATTTTTCGTGGTAGGGCAGGGAGGCGGGATCCACTGTGACGCGGGCGGCGAGTTTTTGTTTCAGCAACGCCCGGCCGCGCGTCCACCAGAACAGGATTTGAAAAATGGCCAGCGGATTGCGTCGCAGCAGGCGCGAGAGCGACTCCCACATCATGTCGGTGCGGATGAGCGTGCCGTCGAGGTCAACGACGAGCGGGACGTTTTGGTTGTCAGCCACGGCACTATGCTGGCGGATTGGGCTGG
>CAIOUK010000193.1 GCA_903861445.1 uncultured Verrucomicrobia subdivision 3 bacterium | reverse complement strand
TTTTTAAACGCGCACGGAAGGCTTCCACGATTTTGCCGAGCCACGCGTTTTGAAACCGTTTGCGGACGGTGAGCGCGAAGTATTTTTCTGCCAGATTCGGCACTCGCTGCATAAACTTAATTTCGCGCGATTTCAATTCCCGCTCGACGACGATTTTTGACACGAGCGCCACGCCCTCACCGCTCAAGGCGAGCAAACGCAGCAGCGCCATGTCGTCCACTTCGGCGTGAACAAACGGCTCGATGCCGGCGTTGGCTAAAATCAAATCGAAGTCTGCGCGGACATCGCTTTGGCGACTGGGCAGAAAGAGTGGGACGTCTTTTAGAAATCGGGGAAATTTTCCCGGCGACAATTTCATCTTCCTGCCGCCCACCAGAAATACCGGCACTTCGCCCAGCAGGTGATTGAAGATGGTTTGATCCTGATCGGCGCGCAATGGGATATTGGAAAGAACCAGATCGACCTTGTGTTCCTGTAACTGCTTTGTCAGTTCGTCCAGCGCGCCCGCAATGACAACGACTTTGGTTCGAGTATCGGCAAGTATGGGTTGAATGAAATCGAACTGAAGGTTCTTTGAAAGCGGCCCGACCGCGCCGATGCGCAAAACCCGTTGTCGCGTTTCACCCGATTGACGAAAGCGCGTGATTAGCTCGTGGCCGGTGGTGAAAATGGTTTCGGCATATTCCATCGCCACGCGCCCGGCGTCGGTGAGATGCAGCTCGCGACCGCGCCGGTCAAACAGGGCTTCCCCCAGCCAATCTTCCAGCTCCGCGAGCTGCTCGCTCAAGGTGGATTGCGAAATCTTTAGCTTCTCCGCCGCGCGCGTGACGCTGCGATGCCGCGCAATCATCCAGAAATGCCGGAGATGGTGGTAGTTCAGCCATTGCGGGTTTTCAAACGCCGAATTCATTCAATCGGAATAACCGATTGATAATATAGAAACAACCTATTTTTACGAATTGCGATTAGTCGTTAAGCTTGGCGCGCATGAAAATTAAATTCATCAATGCCCGGAAGCTCCAAGGCTTCGTTAAAATGCCGTTACTCGTCGCCACCTTCGTGGTGGCCGGGTGTGCCGCCACACCGCACGCCTCATGGCCAACCTCCAAGTCACAGCAGTCGGCCGTCACGCCCGCGCAAGCGCTGGAAAAACTGGAAGCCGGCAACGCGCGCTTCGTGGCGGGAAAACCATTGCGCCGCGATTGGCCGCAACAACGGGGCGTCACCGCTGGCGGGCAATATCCGTTCGCGGTCGTGTTGAGTTGCATTGATTCGCGAGTTTCGAGCGAAATCATTTTTGATCAGGGCTTGGGCGACATCTTCAACGCGCGGGTTGCTGGTAATGTGCTTGATGATGAAATTCTCGGCAGTCTGGAATTCGCCTGCAAAATCGCCGGTGCAAAACTGATCGCGGTCGTTGGTCATACGCATTGCGGCGCAATCAAGGGTGCTTGCAGCGGCGCGCAGCTCGGTCATCTCACCGGTTTGCTCGATCACATTCAACCGAGCGTGGCCGAGGCGAAAGCGAAATATCCCGGTGTTGCCGCTACCGACGGCAAATTCATCGAGGAAGTTGCGGAACTTAATGTGAATCACGTCCTCCAACAAATCCGCGAGCAAAGTCCGGTGCTTCGCGAGTTGATAGATTCCGGAAAAGTCGGACTCGTCGGCGGCATCTACGATCTTGATTCAGGCAAAGTTCAATTCTTCAACCACTAAAAATTATGCAAATTGATTTTTTCCACGCGCTCTCCGCCAATCTGTTGTCGCCCGCCGTATTATTCTTCGCCCTCGGCATCGTCGCGGCACTGATCAAAAGTGATTTGAAATTCCCCGAGGCGCTTTATGTCACGCTCACCATCTATCTGCTCACCGCGCTTGGTTTCAAAGGCGGCGTGGCCATTAGCGAGGCCGGCATTGCAAAAGTTATTCTACCTGCGCTCACGGCGATGCTGCTCGGCACGTTGATACCGCTATGGACGTATCCGCTGCTGCGGTTCGGCGGCAAGTTGCGGCCGGTGGACGCCGCGGCCATCGCCGCGCACTACGGTTCGGTGAGCGCGGTGACTTTCATTACCGCGACCAACTATTTGAAAGGCATCAACGAGCCATACGAAAATTACGCCACGGCTTTCCTCGCGGTGATGGAATCGCCAGCCATCATCGTCGGTGTGCTGCTCGGCAAGATGACCTTGGAAAAACAAAGTTCCATTTTCAACGGCTCGTTGAAAAGTTTGCTGCGCGAGGCGGTTTTCGGACGCAGTGTGTTTCTGCTCGTCGGCGCGCTCATCGTCGGCGCACTGTGCGGCAAGGTGGGCATGGACAAGGTCGAACCGTTCTTCGTGACGCCGTTTCAAGGTGTGCTTGCGCTCTTCCTGCTGGAAATGGGGATGGTCGCGGGCCAACGGCTTAGCGACCTGAAGAAAGTCGGGCCGTTCCTCGTCGCGTTTGGAATCATCATGCCACTGCTGCACGGCTGTCTCGGCGTGTTGCTGGGAAAATACGTCGGCCTGAGCCTCGGCGGGACGACGCTGCTCGGCGTGCTTGCGGCCAGTTCCAGTTACATCGCCGCGCCCGCCGCGATGCGGCTTTCGCTGCCGGAAGCAAACCCTGCGCTTTACCTCACGCCGTCGCTGGCCATCACGTTCCCGTTCAACATCACCATCGGCATCCCGGTTTATTTCGCACTCGCAAAATTTTTTCTAAACTGAAACAAATATGCTTTTCGCATGAACACGCATCCCATGAAACTCGTCACAATCATCTGCGAAGCGCTCGCCCGCGAGCCGCTCAAAAAACTCCTCGCCGAAGTCGGCGCGCACGGTTACACGCTGTTTGCCGTCGAGGGGGACGGCAGCCAAGGTCGGCGCACGGCGGACATTCAGGAATTCGCCAACATCCAAGTCGAGGTCATCGTGCCGCCGCCGGTCGCGGAAAAATTATTGAGCCGGTTGGAGCAGGAATTTTTCGCCAAATTCGCGATGGTCGCTTACGAAACAGACGTCCGCGTGCTGCGCCGTGAAAAATTCTGAATCATGCACGAAAATTACGATTCAGAAATCAAACGCCGAAGCGGACAAGGTAATTATCCCGTGCGACTGGGCATCATCGGCGGCGGGCAACTCGCGCGCATGACGGCCATCGCTGCGCTACCGCTCGGTGTGGAAGTCATCGTGCTGGAAAAAAATCCGCACAGCCCGGCGGCGCGGCTCTCGCCCGATTGCATCGTCGGCGATTGGGCGGATCGCGAGACACTCTTGCGGTTTGCTACACAATGCGAAGTCATCACGCTGGAAAATGAATTCGTGGACGCCGCTGCGCTGGAAGTTTTGGAAAAAGCGGGTCACAAAGTTTTTCCAAGCGCGAAGTGTATCGCGACCGTGCAAGACAAGTTCACACAAAAATCCGCGCTGCAAAATTGTGGGATCGCCGTGCCGAAATTTTGCGCGGTGAAATCACCGGCAGAAATTGATGCTGCGGGATATGAATTTGGCTGGCCGGTGGTTTTGAAAACGCGGCGCAACGGCTACGACGGCAAAGGTAATTTCACTTTGAAATCGCAGGCCGATGTCGCTGCCGGTTGGCAAACTTTGGGCGGCGGCAAAAACGAATTGATGCTTGAGGCATGGTTTCCGTTCGTCAAAGAATTGGCGGTGATCGTCACGCGCGGGCAGGACGGCGCGACGGCGGTTTATCCGGTCGTCGAGACGATTCAGCGCAATCATGTTTGTCATGTCGTTAAAGCGCCCGCACAGATTCCTGAAGACGTGGCGAAACGCGCGGCGGCGCTGGCGAAACGCGCGGTGGAAGCCGTTGGTGGCATCGGCAGTTTTGGCGTGGAAATGTTTTTGTCCACGACTGGCGAACTAGCGATCAACGAACTAGCGCCGCGCGTTCACAATTCTGGTCATTACACCATCGAGGCGTGCGACTGTTCGCAATTTGAAAATCACGTCCGCGCCGTGCTCGGCTGGCCGCTGGGCAATCCGCTGATGGTCGCGCCGGCGGCGGTGATGGTGAATTTGCTCGGCACGGAAAAAACTTCCGGTCAGCCGCACGGTTTGGATGCGGCGTTGCGGATGACCGGTGCGCGGTTGCATCTTTATGGAAAATTGATGAGCGGGCCGGGAAGAAAAATGGGGCACATCACCGTTTTGGAAAATTCTGTGGACCAAGCGCAACCCATCGCCGAGCGCGCGGCGAAGCGAATTTATTTCGGAGACAAATTATGAAAGAAAAAACTGCACCGCTGGTCGGCATCATCATGGGCAGCGACTCGGATTGGCCGACGATGGAAGCAGCTTGGCAAGTCTGCCGCGAATTCAAAATCCCGTGCGAAGTGCGCGTGGTCTCGGCGCATCGCACGCCGGACGACATGGCGCTTTACGCGAAGTCGGCGCACAAACGTGGCCTACGCGTGATCATCGCCGGCGCGGGCGGGGCGGCGCATCTGCCGGGCATGGTCGCGAGCCACACGCCGTTGCCGGTCATCGGCGTGCCGGTGGAAAGCAAAAGTTTGAAAGGGCTGGATTCGCTTTTGTCCATCGTGCAAATGCCCGGCGGCATTCCCGTGGCGACCGTGGCGATTGGTGGGGCGAAGAATGCTGGATTTTTAGCGGTTTCAATTTTGGGCGCCAGTGATGAAAAGATTCGCTCGCAGGTTTTGGCTTACAAAAAGAAACTCGCGGCGGAATCGCGCCAGCGCAGCCGCAAATTGCAAGCGGGCTTAATAAAACAGAGCGGACGTTAATTTCCATCGCGGCCACCCATTCAAGGCCTTTTTTATTTTGCCTTCGTCCACTTCATCGTCGCGCGTTTCATTTCGCGGTCATCGTCGCGTTTCTTGAGATCTTCGCGCTTGTCGAAGGACTGTTTGCCTTTACCCACGCCGATGGACACTTTCACCTTGCCGTTCTTCCAAAAGAACGCCAGCGGGAATAGCGCGTTGCCCTTGACCGATGCCAGTTCAAACAGTTTGCGAATTTCCGATTTGTGCAGCAGCAATTTGCGTGGCGCCTTCGTTTCGTGATTCTGGATGTTGCCGTGCGAATATTCGTCAATGTGCGCGTTGTAGAGCCACGCCTCGTTTTTCTCGATGCGCGCGAAGGCGTCGGCGATCTGCCCCTTGCCCGCACGCAACGACTTGACCTCCGTGCCATGCAACACAATGCCCGCCTCGAACGTCTCGAGGATATGGTAATCCCGGCGGGCTTTGTGGTTGGTCACGATGTCGGCCATGAAAAATGTTCGGGCAGCTTACGCGGATTTTAGTAAATAAAAAAGCCGGAAGAATAATTCTTCCGGCTTCGTAAAATTTCGTAAAATTTTGGGCGCAGGCTTAATGCTTCTTGCGCTTCTTGGCAATCGGCCGCACCGCAGCCTTTTCCTCCGGGATGATCCAGCCCATCTTTTCCTCGATGATTTCGGTCAGCGCGATGTCAGCGAGGCCCATGCTGGCCGGCACATCCACCAGCGGACGGCCCAGGCCGCCGCCGCCCTGATTGAGCTGGCGCACGCGGCGCGAGACAATATTGATCAGCACGTTGGGACTACCAACTTTTTCCAGAGCCTTTTTGCAAAGTTCAGCGTTCATTCGATAAAGAGCGGGTCAGAATACCAGCGAACCACTTCAAAGCAATCTTAAAAATTCCCTTCTCACTTGCGCCGGTTTCCGGCATTTTCTTCCGATAATTTTATGGCCGCCAAACAATCGTCCTTCGATCTGAACCAATTTCTCACCACGCGCACCGACGCCGTCAACGCCGCGCTCGACAAGTTTCTGCCGTCGGAAAAGACCAAGCCTGCGACGATTCACAAGGCCATGCGCTACTCGCTCTTCGCCGGTGGCAAACGGATGCGGCCCGCCGTGCTCCTAGCTGCCGCTGAAGCTTGCGGTGGCAGCGATGCCGCCGCCATGCCGCTTGCCTGCGCCGTGGAGTGCATTCATACCTACTCGCTCATCCACGACGATTTGCCCGCGATGGACAACGACGATTTCCGCCGCGGCAAGCCGACCAACCACAAAGTTTTTGGCGAAGGCATCGCCGTGCTGGCGGGCGACGCGCTGCTGACGCAGGCATTTGAGATCGCCGCGCAGGCTAAAGGCTGGCCGCGTTATTCACACCGGGACCTCATCATTGAACTCGCACATGCGAGTGGCTCGCTGCAACTCGTCGGCGGACAAGTGGCCGATTTGGAAGGTGAAAACAAAAAACTTTCCATCGCCGAACTGAAATTCATCCACGAGCGCAAGACCTCCGCCCTGCTCTGCTGCTCCGTGCGGCTCGGCGGCATGAGCGCCAACTGCACGCCCGCGCAACTCGCCGCGCTGACCGACTTCGGCTACAACGTCGGTCTCGCGTTTCAGGTGATTGACGACATTCTGGACGTGACGCAGACTAGCGAACAGCTCGGCAAGACGGCGGGCAAGGACGTGGCCGTGCAAAAGGCAACCTATCCGGCCATCGTTGGTTTGGAAAAATCGCGGAAGATTGCGGCACAACTGACAGCCAAGTCGTTTGCTTCGCTAAAAATATTCAAAGGCAAAGCCGTCGCCCTCGAAGCGCTGGCGGAATATCTGTTGAAGCGGGAGAAATAATAGTTTGCCAAAATTCGGCGGGCGGTTACAAAGGACACATGAGCGAACCCACTATTGCCCAAAAATTTCCCTATGTCTTGGATGCGCAGCCCGGCAGCTTTTATTTCTGCACCTGCGGCAAGTCTAAAGGCCAGCCGTTCTGCGACGGCTCGCACAAAGGCTCCGGCTTCGCGCCGTTGAAGGTGGACATCGCCGCCGCCAAGAAGGTCGCGTGGTGCGGCTGCAAACATTCCAAGACCGGCGCGTTCTGCGACGGCAGCCACAGTAAGCTGGGATAAATCAGGCAGCCCACATCCGGCGGCTCCACCGCCCCGATACCGAGTAATTTTTGCGCGAGCGAAAGCTGTCATCAGCTTTCGCTCTTTCGCTTTGCAGGCTTTTTATTTGCGCGGCGTCCGGTAGATTGTTCCCGCATTTGCTATGGCCGAAGAAATTTTTGACATCGTCAACGAACGCGACGAAGTGATTGGGCAAGCACCGCGCCAGGAAGTTCATGCGCGCGGATTGTGGCATCGCGCGGTGCATGTGCTGGTGTTCAATGCGCGGGGCGAAGTATTTCTCCAGAAGCGCTCGATGAAAAAGGACATCGCCGCCGGCAAATGGGATTCGTCCGCCTCCGGCCATCTGGACACCGGCGAGGCTTACGATGCCTGCGCGGTGCGCGAAGTGCGCGAAGAAATCGGACTCCAACTGGCAACGCCACCGCAACGGGTGTTCAAGATTGATGCGTGCAAAGAAACCGGCTGGGAATTCTGCTGGATTTACCGTTGCACGAGCGAAGGGCCGTTCGTTCTGCATCCCGATGAAATCGAGACGGGCGACTGGTTCGCGCCGGAATTTGTTTCAAAATGGATTTTGGAAAAACCGGAAGATTTTGCGAGCTGCTTTGTGTTGTTGTGGCAACGATTCGTGGCGCTGCCGCATTGAGACATGATTCGCGTCCAAACCATCGCGTCGCTGGAATTGCCAGAGCTGGCACCTTACCGGACGTTGCGCCGCGCCGCCGAGCATGAAGCGCTGGGCATTTTCGTGGCCGAGGGCGACAAGGTGGTGCGCCGCTTGTTGGAGAGCAACTTCGGTGTCGTTTCGGTTCTGTTACTGGAAAACCGGCTGGCGGAATTTGAGCCACTCCTCCGCGCCCGCCCCGAGGTGGAAATATCCGTCTTTGCCGTCACCAAAAAATCCGTGCTGGAAGAACTCGTCGGCTTCGAGCTGTTTCAAGGCGTGCTGGCGATTGGAAAAATTCCCAGCGTCGTCACGCTCGAAAAAGTTCTCGCGGATAGTCGGCGTCCACGTTTATTTGCCGCCGTGGACGGCTTGACCAGCGCAGAAAACATCGGCCTGCTCGTGCGGAACTGCGCAGCGTTCGGCACCCAGGCGCTGATTGTCGGCGAGACGTGCCCCAGCCCGTTTCTGCGCCGCGCGGTGCGCAATTCGATGGGCACCATCTTTCAACTGCCGGTGGTGGCCAGCGCCAATCTGGTTCAGTCATTGAAAGAACTGCGCGCGCACGGCATCCGTTGTCTCGCGGCGCATCCACACACGGAGAAGAAATTTCTTTCGCAGACCAATTTCACCGGCGATTGCTGTCTGGTTTTCGGCAGCGAAGGCAAAGGCCTTTCGCCCGCAGTCCTCGCCGCGTGCGACGAGGCGGTGGCGATTCCGATGGCCGACGGCGTGGATTCCCTGAACGTCGGCGCGGCGGCGGCGGTGTTTCTTTACGAGGCGAGCCGGCAGCGTTGGAAAAGTTGACTGGCCACCGAGACACAGAGGCGCAGAGAGAATCCAAACAAAGGTTTTCAACTCGGTGTCTCTGTGCCTCTGTGGCCAAAATCAAAGCGTGATATTTTCCAGCACAACTTCGGTGCGAGGTTGGTTGCCGCCGGACTTCAACTGGGTAAACAGCCCGCGCCAGAAGCCCAGCCCGTAGAAAACGTGGCTAGCCATCAGCAATGGCCACGCGAACAACGCGCGCACCACTCCCGCATTTTTCATCGAAGCCAGCGTTTGTAAAATGGTCGCAACGAAATAAATCAGCAACGGCACGGTAATTATCACGCGCAGTGGATTGGAAAGGTTAAAATAAATCGCCACCTCGAACACGACGAGATACAGGCAGAACAGCGGCGGAACAAAATTGAGCGCCGAGCCGGGCGTGGGATGCAGCCGGAATTGTTCCGCGCGACCGCGACCGTAAGTCCGCAGCATTTTCAAAAAGGAGTTGAGCGTCCGGCGCGGACGGCGGTGGACGAAAAATTCCGGGTCATAAACGAGCCGCAGTCCGCGCTTCTGCATTTCATCCATCAGCGCGTTTTCCTCGTTGGGATAGAGTGCCTCGTTGAAGCCACCGAGTTCCAAAAGCACGTCGCGGCGCGCCAGCGTATTGCAGAGGATGAGTTCTTTCTCGCCGGTGTCGCGCACGCTGCCCACCGGCGTGTAGCGCGCACGGCTCGGACCGAAGGCGAGCCAACTCGCCAGCACCGTCGCAAAAACCTGTTCCAAAAACGGCGCGGTGGGCGGACACAGGTTTGGGCCACCAACCATCGCCACCTGCGGTTCGGCAATAATTTTTTGCACGCGTTGCAAATTGTTCGGCAGCGGCAGCGCGTCGTCATCGAGAAAATAAATCCATTCGCCCCGTGCGGCGCGCAGCGCGGCGTTGCGCTGAACCGACGGCTGTCGTCCGCGCGCCACGATGATTTCCAGCCGGTCGGCGGGATAATCCAGTTTGCGAGCAGCGGCGACGGCCTGGATTTCCGCCATCGCCGGCGGCGCGGCGATGATGACGGAGATGCGGGGCAGCGGTTGGCTCACGCGGGAAAGTTAAGGTTCAGCGGCGCGGCGGCAAAGTGTAAAATCTAAATTTGACGGCGACGGACGAGCTGAGGCAACCGCTGGCGCGGCGAAAATGCTTTGACTTGCGGCGCGAAAAATCTAAATTAACGCTCCGTTTTGTGGATGGGGTCTTAGCTCAGTTGGTAGAGCGTCTGAATGGCATTCAGAAGGTCAGGAGTTCGAGCCTCCTAGGCTCCACCATCTAAAAACGCT
>CAIOUK010000192.1 GCA_903861445.1 uncultured Verrucomicrobia subdivision 3 bacterium | reverse complement strand
GATTCGTCCGGTCGCCGGCATCAGCGTCGGCATCTGCACCGAATACAGCGGCGACAGCATCTCCAAATATCAGCTCCTCACCGACATCATCGGCTGGGAAGACGCGTATTGCGATATGGACTGCAAAATCGCCGGCACCGAGAAGGGCATCACCGGTTTCCAGCTCGACTTGAAGCTGAAAGGTTTGCCGCATTCCATCATGGAAATCGCCGTGGAAAAAGCGCGCATTGCCCGTCTTGCGATTCTCGGTGAAATGGCCAAGACCATTGCCGCGCCGCGCAAGGACATCAGCAAATACGCCCCGCGCATTACCACGCTCAAGATTAACCCGGAGAAAATCGGCTTAATCATCGGCCCCGGTGGCAAGAACATCAAACGCCTCGTCGAGGAATCCGGCTGCGAAATCGACATCGAGGACGATGGCACGGTCAACATTTTCTCCGTCTCGGCGGAGGGCATGAAAATTGCCGTGGACGCCATCACCGGTTGCACGGCGGAAGCCGAGATCGGCAAGATCTATCGCGGCAAGGTGGTCACCGTGAAAGAATTCGGCGCGTTCGTTGAATTCCTCCCGGGCAAGGACGGCCTGGTGCACATCAGCGAACTGGCGAACTTCCGCGTGAAGAACACGGAAGACATCTGCAAGGTCGGCGACGACATCACCGTGAAATGCCTCGGCGTGGATGAAAAAGGCCGTGTCCGTCTCTCGCGCAAAGCCGCGATGGAAGACCGCGACAAAGAAGCCGCAGCGGCGGAAGCTCCGAAAGCTTAATCAGCCAAGAAATTCAAAAGCGCGGATGGCGAAAGCCGTCCGCGCTTTTATTATTTCTGCTCGCGGGCCAAAGGTGGGAACAAATCCGCGTAGTGCGTTTTGAGGCAGGCGGGGCAGATGCCGTGGCTGAAAGTGGAAGTGCTGTGGGTGGTGATGTATTTTTCCACGCTTTGCCAAAAGCCTTCATCATCGCGGATTTTCTTGCAGTGGGAGCAAATCGGCAGGATGTCTTGCAAAACCTTGATTTCGCCCAAAGCCTCTGCCAGCTCCGCCGAGCTGCGCCGGCATTCAATTTGGTTGACGACCAGACGGCTGAGCGCTTCCAACGACAGTTGTTGTTCCTTCGTCAATTGGCGCGCCTTCTGGTCAATAACGCACAACGATCCCAGCCCGAAGCCGTCGCGATCGACGAGCGGGGCACCGGCGTAAAATCGAATTTTCGGCTCACCCGTGACCAGCGGATTTTGGAAGAAACGCTTGTCGTTCAAGGCGTCTTCCACAACCATCGTTTCGTTTCCCATGATGGTGTGGGCACAAAAAGCCTGTTCGCGCGGCGTCTCTGGTATGGCCAATCCCCGTCGTGCCTTGAACCATTGGCGATTTGCGTCCACCAGCGTGATCAAGGCGATGGGCGTGTCGCAAATCTGGGAGGCAATCAAGATAAAATCATCAAACGGTTGTTCGGGGTTGGTATCAAGCAGATTGTAGCGGCGAATGGCTTCGAGTCTTTTGGATTCATTATTGGGGATAGGATAGTTCACTTCTGTTTAGAACCTACTCCGCCGTTTCCGCTTGTCGAGTTATTTGACGTGTGTGATGACCGTGCCTTCGGAAATGTGCATCGCGGCGAGGCTCACCTCCGGCGCATATTTGGCGATGAAGTCGCGCGCGGCCTTGACGCTTTGTTGGATGCCGCGTTTGTCCCGGCAGACCGTCACCGAAAATCCACCGCGCCCGTCGCGCGCGAGCGTGTAGCTGACCAGTCCTTCGATGGCGCGCATCAGGCCTTGGATCTCGGCCTGATGTTCGTCCAACAGGTCGAACAACTTTTTGGTGCCTTTGCCATAATAGGTTCGAATGACAACTTGCATGATTTTACCCGCCTTTCTTGATCACTGATTTGATTTGCCTGCCTCGGGAACGAACCTATTTCCGGCCGTGCCGGTTGTCGAGCCAAATTCCTGCCGCCGTGGCTCATTTCCCGGCTTGTTGCCGGTCAAAACTCTGTTAATTTCCACGGCTCGACTGTGAGCATTGCCAAAGAAATCTCGAAACGCCGCACGTTCGCCATCATCTCGCATCCGGACGCCGGCAAAACGACGCTGACCGAAAAGCTCCTGCTTTACGGCGGTGCCGTGCAGCTTGCCGGTTCCGTGACCGCGCGCAAAAACCAACGCGCCACGACCTCCGACTGGATGGAACTCGAAAAGAAGCGCGGTATTTCCATCAGCTCGACCGTGCTGCAATTTGATTACGACGGCTTTCGCATCAATCTCCTCGATACGCCCGGACACAAGGATTTTTCCGAGGATACCTACCGCGTGCTGACCGCCGTGGATTCCGTGGTGATGGTGATTGATTCCGCGAAAGGCATCGAGCCGCAGACGCGAAAATTGTTTGAAGTGTGTCGCCAGCGCGGCGTGCCGATCTTCACGTTCATGAACAAGTGCGACCGGCCGATGAAAAATCCGCTGGAGCTGATTGATGAACTCGAACGCGTGCTCGGCATCGGCGCGTTTCCGGTGAACTGGCCCATCGGCAACGGCCCGGATTTTCAAGGGATTTACGACCGGCAAACGAAAACGATGCACACGTTTGAGCGCGTGGTC